>JANMPI010000512.1:0-5527 GCA_031369785.1 Acidobacteriota bacterium | reverse complement strand
GGTTGAGCGCCGGATTCAGGGTGCGCAGCACGAAGACCGCCATCTGCTCCCGGGTGACCGCGCTGGACGGGCAGTAGTTGCCGCCGCCACACCCGCTCACCACTCCCCGCCGGGCCAGCTCCTCGATCCAGCGGCAGAACGCGCTGCTCGCGGGGACGTCGGCGAACACGGGCGTGGTGCAGGCGGGCGGGACGTACCCCGTTCCCTGCTTCGCGACCAGCACGAACACGGACATCTGGTCGCGCGTGGTGGAAGTGGCCGGGCAGTACTGGGTCGCGCTGCAGCCGCTGGTCACGCCTTTGTGGAGCAGGGTCTCGATGAAGCGGTAGAACGGATTGGCGGCCGGCACGTCGGAGAAGCTGTCGCCAACGTGGAGTGTCCAGTTTTTCGTGACCGAGCTCGGCGTGAGCGTCTCGCGGACCGTGGCGTCCAGGTGCGTGGCCGGGCGGGTCGAGGCCGTGACGTTCAGGCGGTAGCAGTCGTTGGTCGCCGTGCAGCTCGCCGAACCGTTGGCGGCGATCGTTCCGTAGCCGGCCCCGCCATCCGTGATGCTGTAGGTCGGCCCGGCGGGTCCGGTGAAGTTCGACAGCGCGCCGGTGGCGGCGATCGCGGCCGCGGTGGTGTTCTGCCAGGTGGGGGCCATGATGACGGTCTCGTTGGGCTGCAGAACGCCGTTGCCGGCGGTGTCGATGGCCAGCGCCTGCGGCTCGAGGCTGGCGGCGATGCGGATGGTGTCGAGGAACACGCCGACGTCGACGACCGAGTTGTCAGAGGCGAACCGCCACCGGAATCTCGCGTTGAGGCCGGCAAAGGCGGCCAGGTTCACGCGCATCTCCTGGAAAACCAGGTTGTCGCCGGACCACGCGCGGCGGCCGCCGATCGGGCTCTGAGTGAAGAGTCTGATGGTGAAGTTGTAGGGGTTCTGGGTGATGCGGCCCGGGTCGGCGGGGACCGAGCCCTGGGCATCGAGGATGTCGGTCCAGGTCGTGCCGTTGTCGAGGGAGTACTCGAGCACGGTCCCGTCGAACTCCTCTTCGACGTTGTATCGGAGCCAGAAGGAGAGCGTGGAGCCGGCGCCGACCCGGACGGTGTTGGCGAGCGCCACCCGTTTGTCCGACACCGTGTTGGGGTCGTCGCTGAAGAGCGAATGCGTGGGGGTATGGCTGAGCGGCCAATCCACCAGCCCCCACGGGTTGCCGGACACGGTGTCGAACACGAAGTTGCCGGTGCCGTTCTCGAGGTCGTCGAAGAACGGCCCCAACGGCGGCATGGTGGCATCCTCCCCCACGGCGGCCCGGGCGGCCCCGCTCGAGAGGAGCAAGACCGCCAGGAGGATGCCTACCGTCCGGCTACGACTACACACCATACAGCGCAAGACCGAAGGTGACCGCGAGGAAGACTCCCATCTGCTCGCGGGTCACGGCTCCGGCCGGGCAGTAGTTGCCGCCTCCGCAACCGGAGACCACGGCGCGACGGGTCAGCTCCTCGATCCAGCGGCAGAACCCGCTGCTCGCGGGAACGTCGTTGTAGAGGGGCACCGTGCAGGCCGGCGGGCTGAGCGCGGGGTCGAGCGTGCGCAGCACGAAGACCGCCATCTGCTCGCGGGTGACCGCGCTCGAAGGACAGTAGTTACCGCCGCCGCATCCGCTCACCACCGCCCGTCGGGCCAACTCCTCGATCCAGCGGCAGAAGGGGCTGCTCGCGGGAACGTCGTTGAACACGGGAGTGGTGCAGGCGGGTGGAACGTACCCCGTTCCTTCCTTCGCCACGAGCACGAACACCGCCATCTGGTCACGCGTCGTCGGGGTGGCCGGGCAGTACTGGGCCGGGGTGCAGCCTCCGGTGACGGAGTGGTGAAGCAGCGTCTCGATGAACCGGTAGAAACCGTTCGTCGTGGGCACGTCGGTGAAGCTGCCGCCCACGTGCAGGATCCACTGCTTCTGCTGGCCTTGCGTGTCGGGAAGGATGCTCTCGACCGCCGCCGCATCCCAGTGCACGGCCGGACGCGTGGCCGGGTTGGACACCGAGACCGCGTAGCAGTCGGTGCACTGCCCGGTCGCGCCATCGGCCACCGTGCCGTAGTCGCCGGCGGGATCGGTGATCGCGTAGGTGGGGCCCGCCGGGCCGGTGATCCCGGTCAGCGTGCCGCTGAAGGTCTGCGCGGCGCCGTTGAAGTTCGTCCAGGTAGGCCGCACGGTCACCGTCTCGCCCGGCTCCAGCACCTGGTTGCCGGGGCTGTCGACGGCGAGCGCGGCGGGCCCCAGGCCGCCGAAGCGCTGGGCAAAGACTCCGAAGTCGCTCCCGTCCTGGCCGCCGACGCCATCCCAGTCCACGACGAAGTTGCCCACCGAATCGGAGGCGACGGACGGAAATAGCTGGCGGTTCGTGGTGTAGGTGTTGACGCGGAACTCGGCGCCGCGGGGGGCGCCCGACGCAGTGAAGCGCTGGGCAAAGGAGCCGTACCCGCTGCCATCTCCTTCGCCATGCCAGGTGACGACGAAATTGCCGCGGGCGTCGTGGGCGACCTGCCCGAAGTTGGCGAACTGATCGTTCGTGGTGTAGGTGTTGACGAGGAATTCGTTCCCCACCTTGTTCCCCGAAGCATCGAAGCGCTGGGAGAACATCCCGGTCCTGCTCCCGTCCCCGGCGCTCGTCCACGCCACCACGAAGCCACCCACCGGAGACACGCTGACCGAAGGAAAGCCCTGGTTGCCGGTGGTGTAGGTGTTCACCAGGAACTCGCCGCCCAGGGGATTGCCCGAGGCGTCGTGGCGCTGGCCAAAGATCGCGGAGCCGGAGCCGTCGCGGTTGTTGGCCGTTGCGTCGCGCCAGACGGACACGAAGTTGCCGTTGGCCTCGACCGCGAGGTCGCCGAAGTACTGGTTACCGAGCGAATACGTGTTCACGACGAACTCGCTGCCGACGGGGCTGCCCGAGGCGTCGAACCGGCGGGCGGCGATCCCTTGGAAGCTGCCATCGACGTTCTCGCTCACCCAACTCACGACGAACCGGCCATCGGAGGCCAGGCCGACGTGCGGCTTGTTCTGGTTGCCAATCGTGAAGGTGTTGACCGGGAACTCGCCGCCGATGGGGTTGCCCGCCGTGTCGTATCGCCGGCCCTGGATGCTCGAGCCCGAGCCGTCCTGGACGCTCCCCCAGACCACGATGAAATCACCTCTGCTCCCGACCGCGACCGCAGGGTAGCCCTGGGCTCCGGTCGTGTAGGTGTTGATCTGGAACTCGCTGCCCCGCGGCACCCCCGACGCTGCGAACCGCTGGCCGAATGCCCCGTAGCTGTTTCCATCCTGCCCGGTGCTCGTCCAGACGACGACGAAGTCCCCGTCCGGCTCCATTGCCGGGCGGCCGATGGTCTGACGGCCGGTGGTGTAGGTGTTGATCTGGAACTCCGGCCCCGCGGGAGTCTGGGCCGAGGCCGCGGCGGCGAAGACGAGAAGCACGATCGCAGTCCGGATGGCATCCTTCATCATCAAACGCCTCCTTCGACACTCCGCCCGAGCCGCGCTCTTCCGGACCGGACAGCGTCAAGCACACGTCAACTTTCGGCCGGTCCCGGTCAGGAACGCATGATTTTTCACCGGGGGTGGTGCATTCCGCGTGCCGGCGTTCGAAGCCGGCGGTCCGCATCCCCGGCGGACCTGCTTTCGCTGCGACACTGTGCTGACGCTCTAGAGGCGACGGAGATGGCGCTCCGCGTCTTCACCCGCTCGTGATCCGGCCGGCCTCGACCGGATCGCCTGGCCCTCCTCGTGCGCGAAGGAATTGCGCTCCTGTCGCGACCCGCGCGCGTTTCCTGCGCCGTCCCGGCGTCCCTGCTCAGCGCAAAGGGCTGAGGTCCCCCGTCGGCAGTCCGGCCAGCTCGCGCAGGGCGCGCGCGACCTCGATGCGGACCATGCGTTTGCGCCAGGAGTAGACGAGGTCGGCGTTGTCGAGGGGCTTGGCCGGCTTGTAGGCGATGCCCGCCGCCATGTCGATGACTTCGGGCTCGAGGCGCTTGCCGCGCAGGAACTCGTTGGCGTCCCGCGCCGCCACCGGTGTCGTGTGCACCGCGCCAAGGACGATGCGTGCTTCCTCGACGTGGCCCGCCGCGCCCAGGCGCACCGCCGCCGCTACGCCCACCACTGGAAAATCGATCGAGCCGCGGCGCCGCAGCTTGCGGTAGGTCGCGCGCCATCCCGTGACCTCCGGGACGTGGATCTCGGTGAGGATCTCGTCCGCGCGCTTGGACAGGTAGTTGATGCCGTCGGTGCCGTACAGATCGCCCACGGCAATCCGGCGCTCGCCCTCGGCGGAGACGAGCGTCACGGCGGCGCCCAGCGCGATCATCACCGGCGCGGTATCCGACGACGACAGCGCCCAGCAGATGTCGGACCCGGGGGCCACGAGGCAGATGTCTCCGTCCTTCTTCATGCAGTAGCCGATGGACGCGCGCCAGAACTCGGTCTGGTTGTAGTAGTTGCAGCGGGTGTCCACACACAGGTTGCCGCCGATGGTGCCGGCGTTGCGCAAAAGCGGCGAGGCCACCAGGCCCGCGGCCCGCGCGATCACGGGCCAGCGGGCGAGCACGGCGGGATCGGCGGCGACGTCGGTGAGGGTGGTCAGCGCGCCGAGGGTCAGGGCGCCGTTGGCGCGGATGCTCGCGCCGCCGTAGATCCGCCTCAGTCCCACGAGCGCCTTCGGCGTGAACTGCCGGCGTTTCATGTTGGGATACAGGTCGGTCCCGCCGCCCACGACCATCGCGTCCGGCCCCATGTCGGCGAGGATCCGCGCCGCGTCCGCAAACGTGTGCGGCGCGTGGTACGCGAACGGCGGCAGCCTCAGCATCGAGTGGTCATGGGCGGATCGCCGGATCGACTTCCGGCCGTGTAGCCGGTGCGGCGGGTTCGAGGGGCGGCACGATCACCGTCTCGGGGTACTGGAAGTCGGGCATCACCGGCCGCCGATAGCGGCCTTCGAGCGCAGCCACCAGCTTCTCGGGAGTGAGGGGCACCTCGTCGACGCTGACTCCGACGGCATCGAGCACCGCGTTGGTGACCGCGGGGATCACGGGCAGCAGGGGCCCCTGGCCGACTTCCTTCGCGCCGTACGGCCCCTCGGGGTCGAGCGTCTCGACCAGGATCGATTCCACCGGCGGCATCTCGAGCGTGGTCGGGCTCTTGTAGTCGAGCATCGACGGAATCTTGTGGCGCCCCTTCCGGAAGACCTGCTCCTCCATCAGGATCTCGCCCAGCGCCATGTAGACCGACCCTTCGACCTGCCCCACGACGAGCAGCGGGTTGATCGAGCGGCCGATGTCATGGGCAATCCAGACCTTGTCCACGCGGATGATCCCGCTCTCGCGATCGACCGAGAGCTCGACCGCGGCCGCGGAGTACGAGTACGTCGGCGTGGGGCCGACCCCCGCGCCCTTCCACTTCGCCACCGATCGGGGGGGACGATAGGAACCGACCGCGCCCAGCGTGCCGTACTCCGCCTCGGCCAGGACCACCGCCTCCGGGAAGGTCAGGCC
>JANMPI010000133.1:0-1944 GCA_031369785.1 Acidobacteriota bacterium | reverse complement strand
CATGCTCCAGCAGGAATTGGTCCTCGGCGCCACGGAAGCGGGTGTTCCAGCCCAGGAAGCCGAACCCGCGCGTGGCCAGATAGGGGGCGATGTAGTGCTCGGAGAAATCGACATTGTAGTGGGTGGCGATGAAGGCGGTCTTCGGCCGCTGGCCCTTGGGCGTGGTGTAGATTCCCTGGCAGGGATAGCCGCCGGCCTGGATGCGCGGCGCGGTCGGCGAGACTACCCCGATGAACTGCCGGTCCACCTTGGCCATCAGGTCACTGTCATCCATCGACCGTCTTCCCCCTACGCTGGCAGCGGGCTGATCCCCGCTCGATAGACACTTCGTAATCTAACTATTATTCCCGATCCAGTTCGAACCCATATGCAACGAGCACCGTAATGCACGCACTGATGCAGGACTGGTCCCTGACCCTCGACAAGCTGCTGGACCACGTCGAGCGCAAGGGGATGCCGCGCACGCTGGTGGAGATGCTGCTGCGAGGTGAGGTGAAGGACGCCGACGCCTTCACGGACAAGAACCGCCTGCTGGAGATCATCCGCCCCATCCGCGCGGCGGGCGGGGACGTGGTGCTCGAGAAGGACGAGGAGCACGGCGTGTTCGAGGTCGTTTTGCAGCATCCGACCAACGGCCACCCGCGCGAGGTCCGCCTCGGCGACTCCTTCGTGGGGTCGCCGGAGTACAAGGCCCTCTACTCCGCCTACGAGGAATTCCGCGCCGTCGACAAGCCGCCGATCGTGGTGGTCGACGGCGGCGAGACGACGCTCACGAGCCGCGAGGCGCTCGTCCGCCACATCCTGGCCGAAGGCAAGCGCGGCCTCACGATCTCCCGCTACAAGGGCCTCGGCGAGATGAACGCCGACGTGCTGTGGGAGACGACGATGAACCCGCAGACGCGCACCCTCCTGCAGATCCGCCTCGAGGACGACGAAGTGGCGGAGAACATGTTCACCACCCTCATGGGCGAGGCGGTCGAGCCGCGCCGCCAGTTCATCGAGGACAACGCCCTGAACGTGCGCAACCTGGACATCTGATGGCCGAGACCCCCGACCCGACCCAGGGGAACCGCATCCCCACGAGCCTCTCCGACGAGATGCAGCAGTCGTACATGGCCTACGCCATGTCCGTGATCATCGGCCGGGCGCTCCCCGACATCCGCGACGGGCTGAAGCCCGCGAACCGCCGGGTGCTCTACGGCATGCAGCAGATGGGCCTCCAGCCGGGCCGGCCGTACAAGAAGTCGGCCAAGATCGTCGGCGAGGTGATGGGCAACTATCACCCGCACGGTGGCGAGGCCATCTACGACACCCTCGTGCGCATGGCGCAGGACTTCAACCTGCGCGCCACGCTGGTCGACGGCCAGGGCAACTTCGGCAGCGTGGACGGGGATCCTCCCGCCGCCATGAGGTACACCGAGGCGCGGCTCACCCGCCTCGGCTCCATCATGATGGCGGACATCGAGAAGGACACCGTCAACTACGCGCCGACCTACGACGACAGCTCGACCGAGCCCACCGTCCTCCCCACCCCGTTCCCCAACCTGCTCGTGAACGGCGCGGCGGGGATCGCCGTCGGCATGGCCACCAACATCCCGCCCCACAACCTGGGCGAGGTGGTGGACGCGCTGCAGTTCGTGCTCGCCAGCGAGGACCTGACCCCGGAGGAGCGGCTCGACGGGGTGATGGAGCGTGTCCTCGGCCCCGACTTCCCGACCGCCGGGTTGATCCTCGGCCGGGCCGGCATCCGCCAGGCGTACCGCACCGGACGCGGGTCGGTGGTGATGCGCGCGAAAGCGGAGATCGAGGTCCGGAAGGGCGACAAGGAATCGATCGTCGTCACCGAGATCCCGTACCAGGTGAACAAGGCGACCCTCATCAAGAAGATCGCCGAGCTGCACCACGAGAAGCGCGTGGACGGCATCACCGACATCCGCGACGAGA
>JANMPI010000132.1:0-1793 GCA_031369785.1 Acidobacteriota bacterium | reverse complement strand
TCGCCACCGACCCGGCCGGCCTGCACGACGGCGCGCCGGCGGCGGAGTGACGCCGATGCACACCGGTCCCGCGGGCCGGATCGCCCACGCCTTTCTCGACAGCAAGCTCACCCCGCTCCTCATCGCGGCTTCCCTGGGCCTGGGGGCGTTCGCGCTCCTGGCCACCCCGCGCGAAGAGGAGCCGCAGATCCGCGTGCCCATGGTGGACGTCACGATCGCCTGGCCCGGTGCGGAGCCGGGCGAGGTGGAATCGCGCGTGGTGAACCCGGTCGAACGGGCCATGTGGGGGATCTCCGGCGTGGACCACGTCTACTCCACCGCGGGGACGGGCTTCGCTCTCGTGACCGTGCGCTTCCTCGTGAACGAGCCCAACGAGGCGAGCCTGGTGAAGGTCTACGAGCGCCTGAGCACCGTGGGCGCCGCGCTTCCCCCGGACGCGCTGCCGGCGGCGGTGGAGCTGCACTCCATCGACGACGTCCCCTTCCTGAGCCTCACCCTCTGGAGCGAAGGTGGCAGCAGCGACGCGCTGCGGCCGATCGCGGCTGAGCTGGGCCAGGAGCTGTCCGAGATCGCGGAGACGAGCAAGGCGCGCCTCATCGGTGGCCAGCCGCGTGCGGTGCGCGTGGAACCTGACCCCGACCGGATGAACGCCGCGGGCGTGAGCTGGACCGCCCTCGTCGGCGCCCTGCAGTCGGCGTCGGTTCGTCAGGGCGCGGGCACGGCGGTGCGCGACAACCGCGAGGTGCGGGTGGAGGCGGGCGCACTCTTCGGCAGCGCGGAGGAGGTCGCGCGCGTGGTGGTGGGCGTGCACGCCTCGCGCCCGGTCTACGTCGCGGACGTGGCCCGCGTCGTGGACGGTCCCGGGGAGGCGGTGGACGCCGTCTTCTTCTCGTCCGCGGGCCGCGAGTACCCGGCGGTGACGCTCGCCCTCGCCAAGCGGCCGGGAGCGAATGCCACCGACCTTGCCCAGCGCGTCCTCGACAAGGTCGAAGCGCTCCGCCCGAGGCTGATACCGGCGGACGTGCACGTCGAGGTCACCCGCAATTCCGGGCGGACGGCCGGCGAGAAGTCCAACGAGCTCGTGCAGCACCTGCTCATCGCCACCCTCTCGGTGGTCGTCCTCATTTCCCTGGCCATGGGCTGGAGGAGCGGCCTGGTGGTGGGCATCGCCGTCCCGGTGACCCTGGGCCTCACCCTCTTCATCTACTTTCTCGCCGGTTACACGCTGAACCGCGTCACCCTCTTCGCCCTCATCTTCTCCATAGGCATCCTGGTGGACGACGCCATCGTGGTGGTGGAGAACATCGAGCGGCACCACCGGGAGAAAAAAGGCCAGCCTTTCCTCCGCACCGCAATCGAAGCGGTGGACGAGGTGGGAAACCCCACCATCCTCGCGACCTTCACCGTCATCGCCGCCATCATGCCCATGGCCTTCGTGCGGGGCTTGATGGGACCGTACATGCGACCGATCCCGACCGGGGCTTCGGCGGCGATGCTCTTCTCCCTCGCCGTGGCCTTCATCGTCTCCCCCTGGGCCGCCTACCGCATCTTCCGGCACGAGGAGCGCGATGACACGGCCGCGGAGAACGTGCGCGAGGGACTCACGACCCGCCTCTACCGGCGCGCCATGACGGCGCTCATCTCCCGTCCCGCCGTGCGCTTCGCCTTCTTCGCCGCCGTCGCCGCCGTATTCATCGGCTCCCTCTCCCTCGTCGCGCTCGGCCTCGTCCGCGTGAAGATGCTTCCCTTCGACAACAAAAGCGAGCTGCAGGTGCTGGTGGACCAGGACGAGG
>JANMPI010000343.1:0-3313 GCA_031369785.1 Acidobacteriota bacterium | reverse complement strand
GCAGATCGCCGGGCAGCCCGCCCGCGGCATGGACGATGACCGACTTCGGCCCGACGGCGTCGGTCAGGACGCGGATGACCTCCGCCTGGTGCAGCAGGCGGCCGGCCACGGGCGCGGGACGAAGGATGTTCTCGCGGGCTTCCGCCCACTCCGAGCGCGCGTCGGCGATGGCCTGGTCATACTCGGCGGCGATGCGATGGCCGGTGAGCGCGGCGCCGAGATCGGCCAGGGCGGCGCGCGCGTCGGCGACGAGCGGCAGCGCGCCGTGCTTGGCCGCGTCGCCCGCGTTCACGTTCACGGACACGAATCGCACGCGGGAGTGCTGGAACTGCGTCTTCGACGCGGTGGTGAAATCGGAGAGGCGGCTCCCCAGGATCAGGACGAGGTCGGCGTCCGCGGCCAGCCGGTTCGCGGCCAGGGTGCCGGTCACGCCCAGCGCGCCCAAGCAGCGGGGATGATCGTCGGGCAGCGTCCCCTTGCCCGCCTGCGTCACCGCCACCGGGATCCCGGTCGCTTCGCTGAACGCGGCCAGCGCCGCTTCCGCGTCCGAGTAGAAGACGCCGCCTCCGGCCACGATCAGCGGCCGCTGCGCGGAGCGGAGGAGCGCCGCCGCCGCCGCCAGCGCCTCCGCGTCCGGGCGCGGCCGCGGGACCGTATAGACGCGCGCGTCGAAGAAGTGCGCGGGATAGTCGTAGGCCTCGGCCTGCACGTCCTGCGGCAAGGCGAGGGTGACCGCGCCCGTCTCCGCGGGATCGGTGAGGACCCTCATCGCCTCCGGAAGCGCTGCCAGGAGCTGCTCGGGACGATTGATGCGGTCCCAGTAGCGGGAGACGGGCCGGAAGCAGTCGTTGACGCTCGTGTCCTGGCTCTGCGGCCACTCGAGCTGCTGCAGCACCGGGCCGGGCAGCCGATTCGCGAACACGTCGCCGGGAAGGAGCAGGACGGGCAGCCGGTTGATCGTCGCCGTGGCGGCGCCGGTCACCATGTTCGTCGCGCCCGGGCCGACCGACGTCGTGCACGCGTACGTCCCGAGCCGCCGCCGCGCCTTGGCAAAGGCGGTCGCGGTATGGACCATGGCCTGCTCGTTCTTCGGCTGCAGGTACGGGAGCTCCTTCCCCCCGTACTCGTCGAGGGCCTGGCCGAGGCCGGCCACGTTTCCGTGGCCGAAGATCCCCATCATGCCGTGCACGAGCCGGTGCTCGCGACCGTCCCGAGCGACGAACTGGCGCTTCAGGAACTCCACCACTGCGCCCGCCGTGGTCAGCCGGCGCGTGCTCATGACGGGGGCAGCCAGCCCTGCTGTGCGGGGTCGAGGATCCACTCGTGCGCAGGATCGAAGCGGAACCCGGTGTAGGGATTGCCCGGAAGATGGCGCACGATCCAGATGTAGTACATGCCGTAGCCCGGGGCCGAGACCTGCGCGTGGGAGACGCCGTCCAGTATCCGCACCGTGTCTCCCCCGCGAACCTTGAACACCTGCTCCCCCAGCTCCGAGTGGCCATATCCCTGCGGGTGGGTGAAGCGGTAATGGTAGATCTCCGGCTGCACGTGGTGGTGCGGCGGATAGCTCGACCAGCGCCCGGGATAGTTCACGACCTCGCCGATCACGAGGTTGCTCTCGGGGCGCCGCTCGCGGTCGAAGATGAGGCGCACGTTGCGCAATGACGCGCCTTGCGCGAGCCCCCGGCCGCGGTACTCGGGCGCCACGTCGGCGGGCGTGAACAGCCGGCACGAGAAGAGACGGTCGTTGGTGGCCCGCGCCACCGCCCATTCCGACGACGCGCTGGTCGTGGTGATGCGGACGCGCGTGCCGCCGGGGACGTGGAGGGCCGTGGGCGCCTCGTCGAAGACGGAGTGGCGCGAGACGTCCGCGCGGCCCTCCGGCCATTCGATCTCCGCCTCGCCGTCCAGGAGCAGCCAGACCGCTTCCTTGGGATGCTTCTCGTCGAAGCCCGCCCGCGCCATTCCCCGCCAGATGCCGAAGTCGACACCGGTGTCGCCCTCGGACTCGCCTTCGCGCGTGATCGCGGTGTAGCCGTCGGGAAACCCGCCGCGGAAGCGGTCGTCGTGGGGCGTCATGACCGCCCGTAGGCCTCGGCGATCTGCTGGATCCAACGCGCGTCGCCCAGCGCGTCCTCGAGCGACGGCGTCGCCGGCCGTCCGTCGGCGATGCAGGCGCGGAAGTGATGGAGCTCGGCGCGAAAGGCCTCCTCGTACGAGACCGTGTGCTGCTCGGCGACCACCTCGTCGCCGTCCATGCGCTCGATGAGGAGCGGGGTCGGGAAGTGCCGCAGATACGGCGACGGGAAGGTGAGCGTCACGCGCATCTCGGGGGAGACGAAGCGCAGGCGCTCCTCGTACAGGCGCAGGCCGGGCAGCGAGATCCAGCTCATTACCACCTTCACGTCCTTCGGGAACGCGGTCACCGACGTCTGGGCCATGCCGCCGCGCCACACGTGGGCGGACAGCACGCGCTCCGGCTCGCCGAGGATCCCGCGCACCGCGCTCACGTCGTGCACGAGGCTGTCGAAGAGGATGAAGGCGGCCAGGCGATGATCCTTCGGCGCCTTGCTGCCGACGATGAGGTCGACGCATCCCGCGCCGGCGCCGTTCGCGACGTGATCGGCGAGGCCGCCGTCGATCTCGGACTCCGGCCGCGGCGACCAGGGCTTCTCCGGGATTGGCTGCACGGCGTGGTGCGTGCGCGCCCCGGAGTCGTCGGGATGAAGGACCGTCACCTCGGCGTAGCGCAGCTCGCGCATCCCGCGGATCGCTTCTCTCGCGCGCGCGTACGCGGGGTCGAACCGCTTGTGATAGCCGACCATGAGCTGCGCGCGCCGCCCCATCGCGGCGGCCACGACCTCCTCCGTCTCCTTCAGGCTGTTGGCGACCGGCTTCTCGACGAAGACGTGCTTGTCGCTCTTCACCAGGTCGAGCATCGCGTCCCGGTGGCAGCCGGAGGTGAAGAGGAGGAGCGCGTCGAGATCGGGGCGGGCGAGGAGCTCGTGGAAATCGCGCACCCGCGTGGCGACGCCATAGCGATCGCCGACGGCCGCGAGCGTCTTCTCGCTCACGTCGGCGAGGGCGGCGATGGTGAAGAGATCGGGGCGCTCGGCGAGAGTGGGCAGATGCATCATCTGCGCTATGCCGCCGACGCCGATGACGCCGACGCGCAGGGGGGAGCTCACTGCTTCGCCCCCGCCGCGGCCGCGCCGGACCACACCTCGGTCAGCTGGCGGTCCGCATCCTGGAGCGGGTTTGCGAGGCCGAGCAGGGCGCCGAGCGTCGGCGCGATGTGCTCGGGTCCGATGGC
>JANMPI010000333.1:0-2382 GCA_031369785.1 Acidobacteriota bacterium | reverse complement strand
CGTCCCATGACCGCACGATGACGGTCCGCGACCTCCCCGCGCTGAACGCCGTCCTGAACGCGACGAGCGGCGCGCTGATCTTCCTGGGTTGGATTCTCATCCGCCGCGGCCAGCGCCTCGCCCACAAGCGCGTGATGCTGGGAGCACTCACGTCGTCAACGCTGTTCCTGGTCTCGTACTTGACCTACCACGCGCAGGTCGGGTCCGTTCCATTCCAGGGCCGGGGGCCGATCCGGACGGTGTACTTCACGATCCTGCTGACCCACACGATCCTCGCCGTGGTCATCGTCCCGCTGGTGCTGATCACGGTGAATCACGGCTTGCGCGAGCGGTTCGACCGCCACCGCCGCATCGCCCGCGTCACGATGCCGTTGTGGGCTTACGTCTCCGTCACGGGCGTGATCATCTACTGGATGCTGTACCGGATGTAGCGGGACGTACCGCGCCCTCTCGCGCGCCGCCGTTCCGGAACGGCGTGTATTCCCGGGAAACACGGTACATCTCCGCCTTCTGTCGCGCCGCGGCCGCGTCGAACCGTCCGAACACCTTCTCGCTCTCGTAGACGTTGTGGGCGCGGCACCGCAGCGCAATGTTCTCGACCGTCGCCGGTCCCTGGTGCCCGAATGGCTTGATGTGGTGCCATTCGAGGAAGCGTGTCGCCGCGCACCGCCCGCTCGGTCCCACAAAGGCGCATCTCCCTTGATCGCGCAGCGCGACAATGCGACGGACATCCGCCGGGATATACCTCGATCGACCGACGCTCCCCCGCGATGGCCGCGGCTTCGCGGTCGCGGCCAACTTCTTCTTCTCGGCCTTCTCCAGCAGCGCGTCGAGGGCGCGGTCGAGGATGAGCGCCGGATCGCCATTGCGGATCTCGCGGCAGAGAAGGTCCTGGGCGCGCCGCAGCTTGTCGTGCGTCTCCTTCGAGACCGTCATCTGGACGTGATACCGGTCAGGCGCGAGTGGCGCGATCACGGGCCGCCGAGCCGTCGTGGTCCCGGACGGTGACGTTGACGCCGTCGGTCCCGGCGCCGGCGTTTCCGGCGATACGGCGGCTTGATTGACGGGCTGGAGAAGCGCCGGCTGATCAACGACCGGCGGAGATGGCACCCTTCGTATCGTCGACGGCACATCCGGTTTCGGCGCCAGGCGCCGCACGATGAGCTCGACTTCGCTCTTGCTGCGGCGGCGGGCCTCGGTCAGGACGTCGACGTGGTTCTCCGCGGTAAGCACCGGGCGAAGCATCCGCACGGTGGTGACGTTCAGCGTGCCATCCGCCAGCCATCCGAGCACCACCGGGAATCGCCGAACGACGTTCGCGGTGGCGGCGCGGTTCCACGCCGCGTCCTCCGAGTAGCCGAGGACGTCGCGACAATAGCTGCACACGCTACCCGGTCCCTCGCCGAGATGGGATCGGCGCCTGTCGAGCTCGGCGAGATGACCTACGACTTCGACCGTGGCCTCGCGCTCCCCGACCACGAGCACCTTCAACTTCGAATGAAGTGCTTCATCCGACAACCGGGCCGCATCGGCAAGGATGTTTTCGTTCATGTCCGTGTTTAACACGGCATCGTGCAACCACTTTTCGACGGCCCTGGCGGGCGCCAGGATCAGCGACCGGCGCTCCTTTCCTCGAAGAAGTCGACCTCGCCCGTTGGAGCTCGCTGCGAGGGTTGAGGCGGAGCGACAGCCGGATCGCAGGAAGGATCACGGACGCTCCGCGACCTGACCGTGGCGAGTCTCGAAATATATTTCGATGTGGTCATCCTTGCCTGCGAAGCCACGCGAACGAAGCACCTACAAGCCTCGGTCCGAGTCGCGTGGCTCCTTGCGCCGAAGGCGGCGACAATTCGCACATGCGCCGATACACAGTTGGAGCGCTGTTGGTGTGCGTCGCGTCGTCCGACTCCTGCTCGATCGATCGACCGCAACAGCACACCGAGAACCTATTCACTCTCGAAGAATCCGCACGCATCGATCGCTTCGAAGTGCGGGATGGCTCGGGGACAGTCCTTTGGAGCCTCGCCAGCGCCACACCAATTGCGGTGAAGGTCGTTCGATATGCGGCGATCCCGCCTGGTTTCACCCAGAGCGTCCCGAATGATGGTCGAACGCCCCGCCCCTTGGTCGACGGCGAACGGGTGACGATTCTGGCGCGGACGAACACCCATCGCTTCAAACACGAGGGCGTGGCCAAGGGTGCAGCTGAATTCCTGGCCGGCGTATCGACCTTCACGCCGATCAGCGCGCCGCGACCGCCGCCCGGACCACCTTCCCCAACCGCCGTACCCCTTCCGTGATCGTCGGCGCGTCCTCCTTGGCGAAGGTGAGGCGCATGGTGTTGGCGCCGCCGCCGTCGACGTGGAACGGCCCGCCGGCCAC
>JANMPI010000322.1:0-7238 GCA_031369785.1 Acidobacteriota bacterium | reverse complement strand
CACATCTTCCGGCCCGACAGCAATTGGACGCCTTATGCCGTGTCCGCCCAGTTCACGACCTTCGCCTTCCCGACCGACGCCGCGAGCTGCAAGAACGGCGCATGGCAGAACCTCGTCCGCGCCGACTTCACGCCCTTCCGCAACCAGGGGGCGTGCGTCAGCTACGTGACCCACCAGTAGGTCCCTCGCGCCTTGCCGGTCTTTCACCCAAGGACCGGCAGGCGCACCCTTATGGCCCGGGCTGCGGCGGGTCGGTGCCCAGCCGCAGGGCGAGCACCCCGGCCGCTGCCACGAGCGCCATGCCGCAAAGCGCGAGGCCGTCCGGGACCGAGCGCCAGAGCGCCCACTCCAAAAGCCCCGCGAACACGACCGCAGAATAGATGAAGGGACCGACGCGCGCCGCGGGCGCGTGCGCGTACGCGGCGGTGAGCACGAGCTGACCGAGGGTGCCGAGCACGCCGACCGCAATCAGGATCAGCCACTCCGGTCCCCCCGGCGCCCGCCACGCCAGCGCGGCCGGGATCGCGGACAGCAGGGACGACACGATTCCGAAGTAGAAAATGATCACGACCAGCGGTTCGGTGCGTGTCAGCTGCCGGACCCCGACCTGGGCCACGGTCCCGAACAGCGCGGCCAGCAGGCCGATGAGCGCCACCGGCTCGAAGACGCCGATCCCCGGCTTCAGGACCAGGACTATGCCCGCGAAGCCGACGCCCACCGGCCACCACACCAGCCGTGGAACGCGCTCGCCCAGCCACGCCGCTTCCACGAACGGCATGAAGAGGGGAAGCGAGTAATTGAGCAGCACGGCGTCGGGTAGCCGCATGTGCGCGATCGCATAGAAGAAGCACGCCATGCTGGCAACTCCCGCGACCCCGCGCAGCAGGTGCTCGCCCGCGCGGGACGTGGCCAGGCCGGCGAAGCGCAGGGGAACGATCCACGGCGCCAGGGCGAGGGTGCCGAGGAAGGATCGGAAGAAGACGACCTCGGCATTGGGCAGGGTCCGCGAGGCCAGCTTCACCCCCGCGCCCATCAGCGCGAAGAGGAGCGATGACGCGACCATCAGGAGGGCCCCGCGGCGGAGATCGTTGGTGCGCACGGGCGGATGGTAGATTACAAGGCGTGTACGAGGTGTCCTACGAAACGACGTTCTGCGCCACGCATCGCCTCACGGACGGCGGAAAGCCCATCGAGCCGTTGCACGGGCACGACTGGCGCGTCGAGGTCGTGGCGGCCGGAGACGTGCTCGATGGCATCGGCGTCGTGGTCGACTTCGAGCACCTGAAGGCCGTGCTCGGAGAGGTGGCGGGGCGGTTCCATTACAAGGACCTGAACGAGCATCCCGACCTCGCGGGCCGCAGCATCTCGGCCGAAGTCGTCGCGCACTATTTTTTCGACGAGGTCCGCAAGGGGCTGGGGGCGGCGGGCGAGCGCCTCGTCCGGGTGCGGGTCTGGGAAGCGCCGGGATGCACCGCGACCTATCGGCCGTGACGGCGGCTTCCACCCCCGCCCTCACCGTCAACGAGACGTTCTTCTCGATCCAGGGTGAAGGAACGCGGGCCGGCCAGCCCTGCGTCTTCGTGCGCCTCACCGGATGCCCGCTGCGCTGCTCGTGGTGCGACACCGCCTACGCTTTCCACGAGGGCACGCGCCGATCCGTCGAGGACGTGATGACCGACATCGGCCGCCATCCCTGCCGCCGCGTCCTCCTGACCGGCGGCGAGCCGCTCGCCCAGCCCGCGGCGTTCGCGCTCGTCTCGCGCTTGCTTGACGGCGGGTGGGAAGTCCTGGTCGAGACGTCGGGCCACGTGTCGATCGAGGCGCTCGACCGACGCGCGGTCACGATCCTCGACGTCAAGGCGCCGGGGTCGGGGGAGACCCACCGCATGGAGTGGGGAAACCTCGACCGACTGGCGGCCACGGACGAAGTGAAGTTCGTCCTCGCCGATCGCGCGGACTACGAGTGGTCGCGCGCGCTGGTTCGTGAGCGCGGCCTCGCCCAGCGCTGCGTCGTCCTCTTCTCTCCCGTTCACGGGGTGCTCGACGCTGGGACGCTCGGGCGCTGGATCCTCGACGACGGCCTCGACGTGCGCCTCCAGGTCCAGCTCCACAAGTACCTGTGGCCCGGCGTGGAACGGGGCATATGACGCCGCTCGCCGTCGTCTGCGTGAGCGGGGGGATGGACTCCTGCGTCACCGCCGCCCTCGCCGCCCGCGAGCATCGCCTCGCGTTCCTCCACGCCGATTACGGCCAGCGCACGGAGGGCCGCGAGCGCGCCTGCTTCCACCGCCTCGCCGATCACTTCAAGGCCGAGCATCGCCTGATCGCCGACTTTCCCGCCCTCGGCGCGATCGGCGGCAGCAGCCTCACCGACCTCTCCATTCCCGTGCGCGAAGGCGAGCCCGAGGCGGGGCGCGTCCCTTCGTCGTATGTGCCCTTCCGGAACGCGCATCTCCTCGCCGCCGCGGCGTCGTGGGGCGAGGTGCTCGGCGCCCGGGCGGTGTTCATCGGCGCCGTCGCGGAGGACTCTTCGGGATATCCGGATTGCCGCCCCGAGTTCTACCGCGCCTACCAGGAGGTGATCGACCTCGGCACGCGTCCGGACACGAGGATCCGCATCGTCACGCCCGTGATCGCGCTCTCCAAGGCGGACATCGTGCGGCAGGGAAAGGATCTCGGCGTCCCGTTCGAGATGACGTGGTCCTGCTACCAGTCGGAGGACGTGGCCTGCGGCGCGTGCGAGTCGTGCCGCCTTCGCCGGCGCGGGTTCGGCCAGGCCGGAGTGAAGGATCCGCTGCCCTACCGGAATCATGAGAAACTGTAAGGGTTTCGGGGGCCCTCGGGCCGCCCGTGGAGGACTCGAATGAAGCGTTTTCTCGTGGCCGGCGGGGTGATCATGGCCGGCCTGCTCCTCGCGTCCAACGCCCGTGCGCAGGGCACCGGCACCGCCCGCGGCAAGGTCCTCGATGACAAGTCCGCGCCCGTGGAAGGCGCCGCCATCGTCCTCGACTACCAGGGCGGCGTGACCCGCAAGCACACCACCAAGTCGAACAAGAAGGGCGAGTTCACGCAGGTCGGCCTGCAGCCTGGGGTCTACCGGGTGACCGCCACCAAGGAGGGCTACCAGGGCGGCTACGTCGACGTCCGCATCGGCCTCGGCGAGGCGACCTACCTGCCCGACCTGAAGCTCATGACCGCGGCCGCCGCCCGCGCGGCCGCCGCCGGCGCCGGCGCCGCGGACACGGAGAAGGCGAACGCCGAGCTGCGCCAGATGGTGAAGGACGCGCAGGCGCTCGCCGCGGCGGGCAAGCGCGACGAGGCCATCGCCGCCTTCCAGGTGCTGCTCACGAAGAACGTCGCCGCGCCCGAGGAGGTCCACTTCCGCATCGGCCAGATCCAGGTCGAGAAGAAGGACTGGCCGGCGGCCGAGGCCTCGTACCTGAAGGTGCTGGAGATGAAGCCCGGGCACTCCGGGGCGACCATCGAGCTCGCGAACGTCTATCAGGTCTCGGGGCAGAAGGACAAGGCGGCGGAGCTGATGACGCGTGCGTCCGCGTCCGGCGACGGCGATGCCAATGTCCTCTACAGCACGGGCGTGCTGCACATCAATGCCGGCCGGCAGGAGGAAGCGGCGGCCGCGTTCAAGAAGGCGATCGCCCTCGATCCCACCCACGCCGAGTCGTACTACCACCTGGGCACGATCTCGCTCAACCAGAACAACATTCCGGAAGCGATCACGATGCTCGAGAAGTATCTGTCGCTGAACCCCACCAACACGCAGAACGTCGCGACCGCGCAGGCGCTCATCAAGGCGATGAAGCCGGCGAAGTGATTGCCGACCGCGTGGCCGCGGTCCGGGACCGCATCGCCCGGGCGGCCGTCCGCGCCCGGAGGCGCCCGGAGGACGTCACGCTGGTCGCGGTCAGCAAGACGCATCCCGCGGAGGCAGTGAAGGAGGCCTTCGCCGCCGGCGTCCGCGACTTCGGTGAGAACAAGGTCCAGGAAGCGGAGCCCAAGGTGGCGGCGCTTTCCGCGCTGCGCGGCTCTGGCCTGCGCTGGCACCTGGTCGGCCACCTGCAGGCGAACAAGGCGCGCACCGCGGCGACGCTCTTCGATCGCATCGATTCCGTGGACGGCGCGCCGCTCGGCGCACGCCTGGAGCGCGCGGCGGAGGAGCTCGGCAAGCCGCTCCCCGTCCTCATCCAGGTGAAGCTCGGGGACGAGGACACCAAGGCCGGCCTCGACGAGCAGCACCTGTTTCCGACCCTCGAAATGCTGCGGAGCTGCAAGCGGCTGCACGTAGACGGCCTGATGACGCTGCCTCCCTACGCGGAGGATCCCGAGCGGCTGCGCCCATTCTTCCGTCGCCTGCGCGAGCTGCGGGACAAGGCGCGGGAGGCGGGGCTGCTGCGCGGCGCCGAGCTGTCGATGGGGATGAGCCACGATCTCGAGGTGGCGGTCGAAGAGGGAGCGACGATGGTGCGCGTGGGGACTGCGGTCTTCGGCGTGCGGGCCGGTGGCAAGGGGAACGCCTGATGTTCGTGCTCGGGAACGTGCTGATCGGGCTCGGCGTCGTGCTGCAGAACATCCTCTGGGTCTACTCGATCGTGCTCTTCGCGACCGCGGTCGTCTCCTGGGTGAGCGCCGATCCGCGGAACCCGATCGTCCGCTTCCTCCACACCGCGACCGACCCGCTCCTCCGCATCGTGCGCCGGATGCTGCCCACGAACCTCCGCTACTTTCCCATCGACATCGCGTTCCTCGTCCTCTTCGGGATCGTGCTCTTCTCGCAGTTCGCCATCGCGCAGTCGTTGATCGATGTCGGCCACCGTCTGAATCCGCCGATCGCCATGGAGCGGCAGGAAGTCCCGATCCGATGATGCGAAGGGAGGTCGAATGAAGATCTCGCCGATGGACATCCAGCGGCAGGCGTTCGGCCGCAAGATGCGCGGCCTCGACGCGGACGAGGTGCGCGCGTACCTGAACATCGTGGCCGAGGAAGTCGCCGCGCTGCAGATGGAGCGCGACCGCCTGCACCACGAGGTCCAGGAGGTGCGGAGCCTCCTCGAGGAGCACCGCCAGCGGGAGACGATCCTCAAGAACACGCTCCTCATGGCCCAGCGCGTCTCCGAGGAGATCAAGGAGAACGCGCGCAAGCAGGCGGACACGGTGATGAAGGAATCGGAGATCCAGGCCGACCGCCTCGTCGAGCTGGCGCAGAGCCGCGCCCACGAGGTGGAGCGGGGGATCCTCGACCTGCGCGCGCACCGCACGTCGCTGCGCACGGACGTCCGCGCGCTGATCACGCGGCGGACGCGCATCCTCGACCTGCAGGAAGAGGTCGAGGTGGAGGACAACCTCCGCTTCCTGAAGAGGCGCGAAGAAGGGCAGTAGCCCTTCTCCCGATGACGCAGACCCACGACCTCGTGGTGCGCAACATCGGGCGGCTGGCCACGCTGGCGGGGCCCGCGCCGCGCCTGGGTCCCGCTCTCGGCGACCTCGGCCTGGTGGAAAACGCCGCCGTCGCGGTCACGGACGGCCGCATCACCTTCGCCGGCCGCGCTTCCGATCTTCCTCCCGCGCCCGCGGCGCGCACCATAGACGCGCGCGGCGCCGCCGTCCTTCCCGGCTTCGTTGACGCGCATACCCACGTCGTCTTCGCGGGCGACCGGGACGAGGAGATCCGCCAGCGCCTCGCCGGGCGCTCTTACCGCGAGATCGCGGAGGGGGGAGGCGGCATCGTGCGCACGGTGGAATCGACGCGGCGCGCCTCGGTGGACGACCTCGCGGCGTCCCTCGCGGTGCGCCTCGACGAGATGCTGCTGCAGGGCACCACGACGGCGGAGGTGAAGAGCGGCTACGGGCTCGACACCGCGGCCGAGATCCGCTCCCTGGAGGCGATCGAGGCCGCCGCCCGCCGCCATCCCATCACCGTCGTGCCCACCTTCCTCGGCGCCCACGAGGTGCCGGTCGAGCACCGCGGCGATCGCAACCGCTACGTCGAGATCCTCATCCACGAGATGATCCCGGAGGTCGCGCGTCGGAAGCTCGCGCGCTTCGCGGACGTCTTCTGCGAGGAGGGCGTCTTCACCATCGACGAGAGCCGCGCCATCCTCACCGCCGCACGTGAGCACGGCCTCGCGCTGCGCGTGCACGCCGACGAGCTCGGCTGGACGGGCGGAGCGGAGCTGGCGGCGGAGATGGGGGCGCGCTCCGCCGACCACCTCCTGTTCGTCTCCGAGGCGGGGATGGAAGCGCTGGCCGCCGCGTCCTGCGTGGCGACGCTGCTGCCGGCGGCCGCGTTCTACCTGCGGCTCGGCCGGCAGGCCCCCGCGCGCGCGCTGATCGCGGCCGGCGTGCCGATCGCGCTGGCCAGCGACGGCAATCCCGGCGGCGGTCTCTCGCCTTCGCTGCCATTCGCCGTTGCGCTCGGGTGCTTCGCGCTCGGCCTGTCCCTGGAGGAGGCGATTGCGGCCGTGACCGTCAACGCCGCGTACTCGCTCGACGTCCACCCGGACGCGGGCACGATCGAGGTGGGGAAGCGCGCCGACCTCGTGCTCCTCCGCGGGAACCGGATGCTCGACCTCGTGAGGGTCGGGATTCCGGCGATCCGGACCGTGATCAAGGGCGGCCGCGTCGTGGTCGACGACGGCCGGCGGGTGGCTTGATGGCGCCCGTGCTGGTGGTCGAGAACCTCGTGAAGACGTATCCCGCGACGCGGAAGACGCCCGCGGTGGAGGCGGTCCGCGGCATCTCGTTCACCGTCGAGGCGGGAGAGACGTTCGGGTTGCTCGGCCCCAACGGCGCGGGCAAGAGCACGACCCTCGGCTGCATCACGACGCTGGTGCGCCCGACCTCGGGGCGGGTGATCGTCGACGGCGTCGACGTGATGGCGCGGCCCCAGGACGCCAAGCGCCTGATCGCGGTCGTCCCGCAGACCCGCAACCTCGATCGCGACCTCACCGTGCGCGAGCTGCTCGTCTACCACGGCCGCTACTTCGGCCTCGCCGCCGCGGAGCGCGAGTCGCGCGCCGACCGCCTGATCGCGGAGATGCAGCTCACGGAAAAGGCGAACGCCAAGCCGCTCACCCTGTCCGGGGGCATGCAGCAGCGGGCGATGATCGCGCGGGCGCTCATGCACGATCCGCGCGTGCTGCTCCTCGACGAGCCCACGACCGGCCTCGACCCGCAGGCGCGCCGCATCATGTGGGACACGGTGTCCGCGCTGCAGGCCCGCG
>JANMPI010000118.1:0-25323 GCA_031369785.1 Acidobacteriota bacterium | reverse complement strand
GCGCGGTCCGCCGCCGGGTCGGCGCCCCGCGGGCGGGTGCCGGCGAGCGGACGGGTCGTCGCGCGTCCGTCCTCGACGCTCAGCAGCCGCTCCGGCGACGCGGACACGATCTCGATCCCGCCCGCGCGCAGATAGCCGGCGAAGGGCGCGGGGCTCACGCGGCGCAGCGCGGCGTAGAGCGGCAGCCCGCCCGCGGCCCACGGCAGGTCGAACCTTTGCGACAGGTTCGCCTGGTAGATGTCGCCGGCCGCGATGTGCTCCTGCACGAGGCGGACGAGTCGCCCGTGCTCCGCGCGATCGAGGTTCGACCAGCGCGCGAGATCGAGAGGGACCGATGGCGAATCCGCCGGCGGCACGACGGCGGACGGCAACAGCGCGTCCAGCCAAGGGCAGGGCGCGTCGTCGTCGCTCGGGCCGGTGACGACGCCGTCCTCCTCGACGGTGAAGCGATCGAAGGCGAAGGCGATCAGCCGCGGGGTCGCGGCGCCCGGCCCCGGCCGCGCCGCATCGTACGCGAGCGCGCCGGCGATCCCGCCTTCGTCCGGCCATCGCCCGGGGCGCACGTCGCGCAACATGCCGCGCAGCGCGGAGAGCGCATCCCCCGCCACGCGATGGACGCCATCGGCGGTCGCGGCGCGAAGCCCGCTTCCATCGGCGATCACCGCCTCCCGCGGCCCGCGCCCGAGGATGCTGCGGCGCGCGTAGGGGGAAGGAAGGGCCGTGCTCTCCAGGAGAACGCAGGGGCCGCGCGCGGCCGCGAAGGCGTCGTGGAGGCGGCTCATCCGCGCGGTGTTGCTATAAACTGCGGCCTGTGGAAGACCTGCTCACCATCCTCACCGCAATGGCGGAGAGCCGCACGAAAGCGGAGAGCCCGCGCGATCTCTTCCTCGACATGTGCCAGCGCGTCGTCAAGTACATCGCCGGCGTGTACGGCGGCAAGCAGGACGAGGTCGCGCTCCTCTTCCTGACCTCCGACGGCAAGCACCTGCGCTTCGCCGCGCCGCGCAAGTTCTTCGACCTCGGGACGATCCCCATCACCAAGCGCGACTCCATCGCGGTCACCATCTTCGGGCGCAAGACGGGGGAGGCGATCAACAACGTGCCGATGGTGAAGCACGTCTCGTTCTTCGAGAGCGTGAAGCTGCGCGACCGCGCCGTCCCCATCCAGAAGATGATCACCGTCCCCATCATTCACGACGGCAAGGCCATCGGCGTCGCGCAGGTGAGCCGCAAGGGGGAGACGGCGTCGGAGGCGGGGCCCGACTTCAGCCCGGCCGACGTGCAGAAGGCGCAGGGCATCCTCGAGTCGGTGACGCCGCTGCTCGTCCAGGCGATTCCGGACCGCTTTTAGCTAGTCCACGCCTTCGCGGATATAGCCGGAGTCGTCGCCGATGAAGGATCGGCCGCTCGGCGACAAGGGCGAGGCGATCACGCGGAAGCCGTCCGACTCGACGCTGACCTCGAAGCGGAATCCGCGACGCTGGAAGGAATTCCCGGAGAAGGGGACGTCGAGGGCGAGCCCGGCGGCGCGCAGCTCGGTGATCCCCGCGTAGCGGCCCTGCTTGCGATGGAAGGCCTCCATGCGGTCGATCAGGTGGCGGATCGTCGCCACCGCCGGGCGCTCCGCGGGAGCCAGGTTGCGCGGGCTGCGCTCGCGCTGCTTGAACCGCCCGCTGGCGCCGAAGCTGCCGCCGGAGGTGCTGCCTCCCTGGCGGTACGTGCCAGCGAGCCGCTCACCCGCCTCGCGTCCGTTGCCTTCGCTCGGCTCTACGTCGAGGAACGCGTAGCTCGAGGCGGATTCGCGCATCGGTGCGGGCTCGGGATTCCGGGCGGGCGCGGCATCCGGCGTCTCCACCGGCGGACGAGCGGCGGTCGTCGGCTGCTGGGTGACGGGGACGGGCGCCTTGGTCGCGGGTTGATTCGCCTGCGCGCCGGTCGTCTGCGTGGGGACGGCGGTCGTCGTGGCGACCGTGCTGGCGGGGGCCAGGGTCGGCTGCGTCACGCCGGGGTCGGGTGTCGGGGCCGTTTGCTGGCCGGCGCCAGAAGCGGGCGGGACGGTCTCGCCGGGAACGGCGGGGGTCAAAGCGTTGGTAGCGACCGCGGGCGCGGGCTTGCGAATCACGAACCACCAGCCCGCCACCGCGGCGCCGAACGCGAGCAGCAGCGCGCCCGCCACGAGGCCGATCATCAGCCCCGCGTTTCCGCGCGCCGACGGCGGGGCCTTGTGCGGGACCGGGGGAATCGAGGCTGACGGCAGCGGCGGCGGAAACGCCGGGCCGGATGCGATGCGCGTCGGCGCGGCGCCCGGCCCGGGAGTGATCCTGGTCGGGGCCGCGCCCTTCATCGTCTGCGGCGTGATGATCGTGGCCGACGAGAGCGGCGCGGCGCCGGAGGCGGTCGCCATCTCCGACTGCCGCAGCGTCGGCGTCGTGCCGGCGCGGGTCAGCGCCAGCAGGTCGTCGGTGAGCTCGCGGCCGGTCTGGTAGCGCGCATCCGTGGTTTTCGCGAGGGCGCGCGCGATGATGCGCACCATCTCCTCGGGCACGTCGGGGTCCATCTCGCGAAGCGGAGGCGGCTCCTCGGTGATGATCTTGAAGATGAGCCCGGTGATCGAGTCGCCGCGGAAGGCCTTCTTGCCCGCGAGCATCTCGTACAGGATGCAGCCCACCGCGAAGAGGTCGCTGCGGCCGTCGAGCGCCGCGCCCTTCGCCTGCTCGGGGCTCATGTAGGACGGCGTGCCCAGCAGGCTGCCGGTCATGGTGAGGTGATCGCCGGACTCCATGACCTTGGCGATCCCGAAGTCGGTGACCTTCACCCGGTCGCCGGGCTCGATCATGATGTTCGCGGGCTTGATGTCGCGGTGGACGACGCCGTTCTTGTGCGCGAAGTCGAGCGCATCCGCGACCTGCGCACCCAGCAGCGCCGCGCGCTCGAGGGGCAGCTGGCCGGCGGTCGCGATGATGCGATCGAGCCCCACGCCGTCGATGAACTCCATGGCGATGTAGCTGACGCCGTCGGTCTCGCCGATATCGTAGATGGTCACGATGTTCGGGTGCTTCAGCTGCGCGGAGACCTGCGCCTCGCGCTTGAAGCGGTCCATCAGCTCGTCGAGCCCGGCGCCGGCGGCGGCCAGGCCTTCGAGGCGGATGGTCTTGATGGCGACCATGCGCCCGAGGATCTTGTCCTTGGCCTTGTAGACGGTGCCGAAGGCGCCCGCGCCCAGCTTCTTGATGACCTGGTAGCGCCCGGCGATCTCCGACGGCTCGGCGGCGGCTGGATGGCTCACGCGATCATCCCGGGGGCCACGCGAGCTTCCGCCCGCCGACCAGATGGAGGTGGATGTGGTGCACGCTGTACCCCGCGTCCTCGCCGCTGTTGAAGACGAGGCGGAAGCCCCGGTCGGCCAGCCCCTGCTCGCGGGCCAGGTCGCGGGCGGTGCGGACCAGCCGGCCGATCAGCGCGTCGTCGCCCTCGGCGAGGTCGGTGATGCTGGCGATGTGCCTCCGGGGAACGACGAGGACGTGGGTCGGCGCTCCCGGGTTGATGTCGTGAAAGGCGATGATGTCGTCGTCCTGGCGGAGCATCCGCGCCGGGATCTTCCCCTCCGCGATCTGACAGAACAGGCATGGCACGGCCGGGGAGTTTACCGTTTCGCCGCCGGCATCGCCAATTGCCGATCCAGCTCGGCGAGGAAGGCCTCGATGTGCCGCGCGCCCTGGCCGAAATCCCAGGGGCCGAAGGTCGATCGCGCCTTGACGCGCACCGTCGTCTTGCTGCCCTGGCGGCGGATCGTGACCGTCATCTCCGTCTTCACGGGCTCGGGGTTCGTCGCCAACGCCTGAAGAGACGTGCCCCCGGGGCCCTGCCCCGCGCCGACGAAGGTCCATCCCGGGAGCGCCGCCACCGCCGCCCTGGCCGCCCGTCCCACCGCCGCCTCCGGCGCCGCGAACTCGCGCTCGCGGAGCCCGGGGTACTCCGGGGTGCGGCCGGTCTCCACCTCGTTGATGCGCGGCCAGCGCGTCGCAGCAACGCCCGCGGCCGCGATCACCGCGACGAGCAGCACGGCGCGGCCGGGGCTCATCGTCCCTCGTCCTCCAGCGCCAGCGGCATCTGCGGGCGGCGCGCTCCCGCGATCACCTTGCGGGTCAGGGACGAGATCGGCAATCCGGCGAGCTCGGCCGGCGAGACCCAGCGGAAGCGCTCGGCGTCGGCGGGCAGCCGGCCGCGAAGGCGCGCACGATAGGCCTCGACGCGGATCCGGCGATAGGTGATGGCGTGGCGGCCGCAGCTCAAGAGCGGGCCGGGGACGACGTGAAGGCCATGACGCTCGAGCAGCTCGGGGACGAGATCGACGAGCCCGCGTCCCTCCAGCGAGGTCTGCGGCACCTCCCACATCCGGCCCATGAGCCGCCCTTCGCGCCGCCGGACGAGCAGGTAGCGGCCTTCCTTCTCCAGGACGGCGGCGGCGACGGTGACGTCCACCGGGGCGCGGCGCGCGCGCTTCTCCGGCAGCTCGTCCTGCAATCCCTCCGCGGCGGCGCGGCAGGATGCGCGCAGCGGACAGACGGGACAGGCGGGCTTCCGGGGAACGCAGATCGTGGCCCCGAGCTCCATGACGGCCTGGTTCCAGTCGCCGGGCGCGCCGGCGTCCATCAGCTCCTCGGCGCGGATGTAGTAGGGCGCGTCCTTCTGCCATTTCGGTCCGCGCAGCGCGAACAGGCGCGACAGCACGCGCCGCACGTTGCCGTCCACCACCGGCAGCGCCGTGCCGTGGGCGATGGAGAGGATCGCGCTCGCCGTGTAGAGGCCGACGCCGGGAACCGCCAGCGCCGCCTCGAGCGTCGCCGGGAAGCGGCCCTCGTGATGGGCGACGACGTGGCGCGCGCCCCGGAGGAGATTGCGCGCGCGATGGTAGTAGCCGAGCCCCGACCACGCGGCGAGGACTTCTTCCTCGCGGGCGCCCGCGAGGACGTCCACGGTCGGAAATGAAGCGACGAACCGTTCGTAGTACGGCACCACGGCGCGGACGGTCGTCTGCTGGAGCATCACCTCGGATACCCAGATCCGATAAGGATCCCGGCTGCGCCGCCAGGGGAGATCGCGGGCGGCGCGCCCGTACCAGTCGAGCAGCCGGCGCCGCAGCGTCCTTGTCCCGTCGAGCAAGGACAAGCGGGCCGGCCCGGTCAAATCAGCCGGCCATCGGGATGGGCGGGGCGTCGGTCGAGCGCTGGCCGGAATCCACTCCCCGGTTGACGCGCTCGATGTCGGCGCCGATGCCGCGCAGCTTCTCGTCGATGCGGTAGTACCCGCGGTCGAGGTGATACACGCGGTCGATGAAGGTCTCGCCCTTCGCGGCCAGGCCCGCGACCACGCTGGACGCGGTGGCGCGGAGGTCCGTGGCCATCACTTCGGCGCCGGAGAGCGGCGTCGGCCCGGTGACCCGGGCGGTGCGTCCGTCGATCGTGATTTTTGCCCCCATGCGCTGGAGCTCGGCGACGTGCATGAAGCGGTTCTCGAAGATCGACTCGGTGATGGTGCTGGTGCCGCGTCCCATGGTCATCATGGCCATGAACTGCGCCTGCATGTCGGTGGGGAACCCGGGGTGCGGCTCCGTCGTGACGTCGGACGCCTTCAGCGTCCGCGGCGCCCGCACGCGGAGGTTCTTCGGGCCTTCCTCGATGCGCACGCCCGTCTCCCGGAACTTCTCGATGACCGCCTTCAGGTGCAGCGGCTGGCAGTTGTGGATCTCGATGTCGCCGCCCGCCATCGCGCGGGCGGCGATGAAGGTGCCGGTCTCGTTGCGGTCGGGGATGACGTCGTGCTCGGCGCCGCCGAGGCGATCCACGCCCTCGATGCGGATGGTGGCCGTGCCCGCGCCTTCGATCCGGGCGCCCATCGACGAAAGGAGGGTGGCCAGATCCTCGATTTCCGGCTCGCAGGCCGCGTTGTTGATGGTGGTCGTACCCTGGGCGAGGGACGCCGCCATCATGATGTTCTCGGTGCCGGTGACGGTCACGATCTCGAAGTCGATGACCGCGCCGCGCAGCTTTTTCGAGCCCGCGGGCGCCTTGGCCTCCACGTAGCCGCTCTCGACCTGGATCTGCGCGCCCATCCTCTCGAGGGCGGTCAGGTGGAGGTCGATCGGCCGGTCGCCGATGGCGCACCCGCCGGGGAGCGACACGCGGGCGCGGCCCACGCGGGCCAGGATCGGGCCCCGCACCAGCACCGAGGCGCGCATCGTCTTCACGAGGTCGTAGGTCGCCTCGACGGAGGTCAGGTTCCCGGCGTTGATCTCGACCGAGCCCCCGACGTGGAACTGTACTTGCGCGCCCATCGCCGCCAGCACCTTGCCCATGGTGCGGATGTCCCGGACCTCGGGGACGTTGCGGAGGAGCACCGTCTTGTCCGTGAGCAGGGCCGCGCAGACGTCGGGGAGGGATGCGTTCTTCGCGCCCGAGATTCGGACCGTGCCCTCGAGGGGACGGCCGCCGACGATGCGGATCCTTTCCATCCCCAGAGTCTAGTGCGGAGGCGCTGCCGCGGCTAGCCCCGGATCCCTTATCCCGCCGGGCGCGTGGCGACGATCACTCGCGCGATGCCCTGCAGGTCTGGAAGCGCCCGCGGCGCTCGCAATCCCGCGCGCTCAGCCTCGTCCATCACCGCTTCGGATTGGCCCGCGCCCACCTCGACGGCGATGGCGCCGCCGGGGCGGAGGACGCGGGCGGCCCCTTCCATCAGCCGTCGGTACAGGGCCTCGACACCTTCGGGGGGCACGAGGGCCGATCGCGGGTCATGATCGCGTACCTCGGGGGCGAGGCCGCGCCATTCGTCCTCCCGCACGTAGGGAGGATTGCTCACGACGAGGTCGAACGGCGGGCGGAAGGGCTCGAGGAGATCGCCGCGGACGAAGCGCACGCGGAGGCCGAGGCCGGTTGCGTTGCCGCGGGCCACGGCGAGGGCGGCGCTGGACAGGTCGGTCGCGAATACTGTCGCGTCCGGCCGTTCGGCGGCCAGCGACAGCGCGATGCACCCGCTGCCGGTGCCGACGTCGATCACGCGCGCGGCGGACGGGATAAGGGCGAGGGCGGCCTCGACCAGTGCCTCCGTCTCCGGCCGCGGGATGAGCACTTCGGGGCCCACCCGGAACTCGTGGCGCCAGAAGGCCTGCGTTCCCGTGAGGTGCTGCAGGGGCCGGCGAGCGGCGCGCTCGCGAACGAGGCGCTCGAGCGCGCTTTCCTGGTCCGCGGTGATCTCCTCGCCGCCGCGCGCAAGGATCGATGCGCGATCCCATGCGAGCACGTGACGGAGGAGGATCTCGGCGTCGAGGGCGGCTTCGGCGATGCCCGCCGCCCGCAGGCGGGACGCGGCGCGATCCAGGGCCTGGGTGACGGTCACCGCAGCGCTCAGACCGGCTGTTGGAGCTTCTCCGCCTGGCTGTGCGCGACCAGCGCGTTCACGACTTCCTCGAGGTCACCGTCGAGGACGTCCTGCAGCCGGTGCAGGGTGAGGCCGACGCGATGGTCGGTGAGGCGCGCCTGCGGGTAGTTGTAGGTGCGGATCTTCTCGCTGCGATCGCCGCTGCCGACCTGGCTCTTGCGGTCCTTGGCGATCTCCTTCTGCTGCTCCGCGAGCGCCACCTCGTAGAGGCGCGCGCGCAGCACCTTCATCGCCTTCTCGCGGTTCTTGATCTGGCTCTTCTCGTCCTGACAGGAGACGACGGTGTTGGTGGGGAGGTGCGTGATGCGCACCGCCGAGTAGGTCGTGTTCACGCTCTGGCCGCCGGGCCCGGAGGAGCAGAAGGTGTCGATCTTCAGGTCCTTGGCCTCGATCTTCACGTCCACCTCTTCCGCCTCGGGGAGGATCGCGACCGTGATGGCCGAGGTGTGGATTCGACCCGAGCCCTCGGTGGCGGGCACGCGCTGCACGCGATGCGTGCCGCTCTCGAAGCGGAGCCTCGAGTACACCCGCTCTCCCTCGATGATCGCGATCAGCTCCTTGACGCCGCCCCCCGCGATGCGATTGGCGGAGATGACGTCCACCTTCCAGCCCTTGCGTTCCGCGTACCGCGAGTACATCCGGAACACCTCGCCCGCGAAGAGCGCGGCCTCGTCGCCGCCGGTGCCGGCGCGGATCTCGAGGAGAACGTTCTTCTCGTCGTTCGGATCCCTGGGGATGAGGAGCGGCGTGATCTCCGCGTCGATCGTGTCTCGCTTCGCCTCCAGGGCGCGCAGCTCGTCCTGGGCCATCTCGCGCATGTCGGCGTCGGCCTCGCTCTTGACCATCTCCTGCATCTTGGCGATCTCGGCCAGCAGCGCCTTGTAGGAGCGGAAACGGTCGACGACCGGGGAGAGGTCCTTGGATTCGCGGGCGAACTTCTGGTAGGCGGAAGGGTCCCGGGCCACGGCCTGGTCGGACATCGAGGCGTTGACGTCCGCGTACCGCGCTTCGAGGTCGCGAAGCTTCTGGAAGGTTAGAGAGTCCATGGCCTACCCAGGCGCAAGCCGGAGCGGCGCGCCCTGGCCCTAGGGCTTGGGTGCAGCCCCGGCGGCGGCCGGCGCTTCCTTCTTGCCGTACTTGCGCGTGTAGCGCTCGACGCGGCCCGCGGTGTCCATCAGCCTCTGCTTACCCGTGAAGAATGGGTGGCAGCTGGAGCAGATCTCGAGCCGCAGCTCCTGGCCCTTGGTCGAACGGGTCGTCCAGGTCGCGCCGCAGGCGCAATGGACGTTCACGTTCACGTAGTCCGGATGTATTCCCGCTTTCATTGCAGTCCTCGCAAACCTCGTATTCTAGTAAACTTCTCGCCTGGGTTCAACCCTCGGACACGCCTGGGGGTCAGAAGCTATTGAACCCACACGCCGGTAGAGGTCTTCATGAGCGTTGCCGCCGCACTTCGGTCGAGTGCCATAGACATCGGGCCCCGGGTGGCGCTCCACGCCCTCCACCGCCTGGGCTACGGGCCGCGCCCCGCGGACGTCCGGCGAATCATCGCCCGCGGCGTCGAGAAGTACGTCGACGACCAGCTGCACCCCGGCCCCGACCCCGAGCTCGACGTCCGGCTGCGCCCGCTGGGGACCATCAACTACCCGATCGCGCAGGTCCTCGCCATCTACAACGCGGACAACCGGGGCCTCGCGCCCCTCATCGACGAGTTCCAGGTTGCGCGCCTGATCCGCTCCGCACATGGCCAGAACCAGCTCCAGGAAGCCCTCGTCGAGTTCTGGTTCAACCACTTCAACGTCTTCATCGGCGACGGCTTCGTCCGCTACAGCATCATGTCGTACGAGCGGGAGGCAATCCGCCCGTTCGTCTTCGGCCGCTTCCGCGACCTGCTCGGCGCCGTGGCCGCACATCCCGCGATGCTGTTCTTCCTCGACAACTACACGAACCGCGCCGACGTCACCCAGGGCGGTCGGGTGATCCCCGGCATCAACGAGAACTACGGCCGCGAGCTGCTCGAGCTGCACACCGTCGGCGTCGACGCCGGCTACACCCAGAACGACGTGCGCGAGGCGGCGCGGGTGTTCACGGGGTGGGGGATCGACAACGTCAACAACGGGGGAAACTTCGTTTTCCGCGCCAACACCCACGACCGCGGCGCGAAGAGCGTCTTCGGCCTGGAGGTCCCCGCGGGCGGGGGCAAGGAAGAAGGCGACCGGCTCCTCGACTACCTGTCGACGCATCCGGCGACCGCGCGCTACATCTCCTGGAAGATGGCGCAGCGCTTCGTGGCCGACGACCCGCCGAACCGCATCGTCGAGAAGATGGCGTCGACGTTCCTTTCCACCGGCGGCGACCTCCGCGAAGTGACGAAGACGATGGTGAGCAGCGCCGAGTTCTGGGCCGAGGCCTTCGGCACCGGCAAGGTGAAGACGCCGTTCGAGTACGTGGTGAGCGCGGTCCGCGCCGTCGAGGGGCAGGTCACGAACGGCCGCGCGCTGGCCCAGCAGCTCGCCAACATGGGCATGCCGCTGTACGGCTCGGTGCCGCCGACCGGCTATTCCAACCGCGGCTCCGAGTGGCTGAATCCGTCGTCCCACCTCTCGCGGATGAACTTCGGCCTCGATCTCGCCGCGGGCGCGATCGCCGGAGTGACGGTGGACTCGCGGTCGGTGATCGCGCGCCTCGGCGGCAGCCCGGACGATCCACGCGCGGCGGCGCGAACGCTCGACGACGACCTGTTCGCGAAGGGCCTGTCCGTCGAGACCCTCGATGCCGCGGGCCGCGTGGCGCCCGGGGGCGCGGTCAGCGTCGCGGCGCGGGTGATGGGCCTGTGCCTGGCCAGTCCCGAAATGCAGGTGAGGTGAGCTGATGGCATGGGATGTCTCCCGCCGCGTCTTCCTGAAGGGCGCCTCGCTGGCCGCCCTCGGCGTGGGCTTCGGCCCCTCGCCGCTCATGGTGAGGGCCGCCGAGGCCGCCGGGGCGGGCAGCAAGGTGCTGGTCAAGATCTTCCTGCGCGGCGGCTGCGACGGCCTGAACATGGTCGTGCCCTACGGCGACCCCGAGTACTACGCGTTGCGCGGCGGCATCGCGATCACGCGGAGCGAGGTCCTGAACCTCGACGGCTACTTCGGCTTGAACCCCGCCCTCGGGGCGCTGAAGCGACTGTACGACGACGGCCGCCTCGCGTTCGTCCCCGCGGTCGGCCAGTACTCGCTCACGCGATCCCATTTCGATGCCCAGGACTTCATGGAGACGGGGACCCCGGGGGACAAGACGACGCCTACGGGATGGCTCGACCGGACCATCGCGCGGATCCCCGGCTCCGAGGTCACCCAGGCCGTCGCCTTTGCCAGCCAGCTTCCGCGGTCGTACCTCGGGCCGGAGCCGGTCCTCGTCGCCCAGAACCTGACCAGCTTCGACCTGCGCGCGCGCAATTGGCGCGACGAGGCGGAGCGGCTGCTGCGCGCGATGTACGAGCCGAAGGAGTCGCCGGTCGGGCGGATGGGCCAGGAGACCTTCGCGGCGATGCAGACGCTGCTGCGCACGCCAGAGATCCTGGCCGCGCCCGGAAACGGCGCCGTGTACCCGGCCGCTACCGTCGGCACGTCACTGCGGCAGGCCGCGCAGCTGATCAAGGCGGGCCTCGGGACGCGCTCGATCTACGTCAACGTGCCCGGCGCCTTCGACACCCACTCCAACCAGACCTTCAACAACACGCTGGAATTCACGCGGCTCGGCGACTCGCTGGCCGCGTTCGCCACCGACCTCGGCCGACTGATGGACGACGTCGTGGTGATGGTCACCACGGAGTTCGGCCGAACGGCGGCGGTGAACGGTTCCGCGGGGACCGACCACGGGTCGGGGTACACGATGATCGTGATGGGCGGCGGCGTGCGCGGGGGCCGGATCTACGGCCAGTGGCCGGGCCTCTCGCGGACGCAGCTCTATCAGGGCCGCGACCTCGCCGTCACCACCGACTTCCGCGACGTCTTCGCCGAGCTGGCGCGCGCGCAGTTCGGGATCACCGACGTGGCCGCCCTTTTCCCGGGCTACACGCCGGGCTCGTCGCTCGGCATCGCCGGCTAACGCTCCGGCCTGGAGACTTCATGAAGAAGAAGGCGCCCGGCCTCGCCGCCGTGCTCGTCGTCGTCGCTCTCTCCGCGGCCCCCGCCGGCGCCGCGTCTCTCGGCGACGCCTTTGCCGGCTACTCCGCCCTCACCGGCGGCGACAGCGGAACGCGCCACGGCTGGAACGTGACCCTCGGATCGGGGGGCGCGCGGCGCCTCGGGCTCGTCGTCGACCTGAGCGGCCACCGGGGGAGCGACGAGGAATCGGGGGACGACCTGGACACGCTCGCGCTCATGGCCGGTCCGCGCTTCTCCTTCGGCTCCGGCCGCGTCCGGCCGTTCGTGCAGGTGATTGCCGGCGTCGTGCGGGAGAAGGCCAGCGTCCACGTGTTCGACGTGGACATCTCGGAGTCCGCCACCGATTTCGGCGGCGCGGCGGGCGCCGGCTTCGATCTCGGCCTCGGCGGGAGCTGGGCGCTCCGCCTCGCCGGTGACTATCGCGTGATCAAGGTCGATGGCGGGACGGCGGGCGATCCCCGAGTCTCCGCGGGCGTCGCGTATCGTTTCGGCGGGAACTGATTACAGTTTCGCACCACTCTTGACCTCTGCGGTGGACAGCCTGCAGAGCCCCTCTGTTGCAATCGCCCGCTAACAGCGCGATTGCCGCCTGGCGGGCGCGTTGCACTGTCACTCATCGCCACGCGCGCAAGGGGCGCCGCTTTCGGAAACGGGGGGGCTTGTGGAATGGGAATCTGGGGCTGCCGCATCGTCGTCATCGACGACGACACCGACACGTTGGAGATCCTGAGCCGCGTCCTTCGCGACCACGGGGCGGACGTCGTCTCCGTCGAGCACGCGGGCGCCGCGCTGGCCACGATCACCGGCGTGATCCCCGATGTCCTCCTGGTGGACATCGCCATGCCCGGCCTCGACGGAGTCACCCTCATCCGCAAGCTGCGGTCGCTGTCGCCGGAGCGCGGCGGGCGCATCCCCGCCGCAACGCTCTCCGCGTCCTCGCCCGATCGCGAGCAGCGCAAGTGCTGGAGCGCCGCCGGGTTCCAGCAGCACATCGGCAAGCCGTTCGAACCCGCCGCCGTCGTCTCCGTCGTCGAAGAGCTGTGCGGACGCTCGGTGGAGCGCCGCGGTCAGGCGCTCGACCGCCGCGCGTGGCCGACGCTGCGCGACCGGCGCAGCGAGCGGCGGAGCGAGCCGCCCCCCGCGTTCCCGGGGGGCGCGGGCGGAAGCGAGTTCGTCGTCCGTGAGCTCGCGGTTCGGGCGCTAGAGAACGGCCGTCAGCTGGGGTGACGCAGCGGGGGCCGGCCGCCGCTCGCCCACCTGCTGCCGCCACATCGCGTAGTAGAGGCCTTTTTGCGCGAGCAGCGCCTCGTGCGCCCCGGTCTCGATGATCCGGCCGCGCTCGAGGACGTGGATGCGGTCGGCGTGCATCACCGTGGAGAGCCGGTGCGCGATGAGGATGGTGATGACGTCGCGCGCCCCGGCCACGTCGCGCATGGTCCGGCTGATCTCTTCCTCGGTGATCGAGTCGAGCGACGAGGTCGCCTCGTCGAACACCAGCAGGTGCGGCTGCCGGAGGAGCGCACGGGCGATCGACAGCCGCTGCTTCTCCCCGCCCGACACCTTGACCCCGCCCTCGCCGATAACGGTGTCGAGCCCCTTGTCCGCGCGGGCGAGGAGGCTCTGGCAGGACGCCTTGTGGAGCACGTCCAGGCACTGTGCGTCGGTGGCGTCCGGCCGCACGAAGAGCAGGTTCTCGCGGATGGTCCCCGCGAACAGCTGCGTGTCCTGGGTGACGAAGCCGATGCGCTCGCGGAGCGAGTCGAGATCGACGGTGTCCGCGGGGTGGCCGTCGTAGAGGAGCTGCCCCTCCTGCGGGCGGTAGAGCCCCACCAGGAGCTTCACGAGCGTCGTCTTCCCCGACCCCGAAGGACCGACGAAGGCGAGCGTCTGCCCGCCCGACGCCTGGAAGCTGACGTCGGAGAGCGCCGGGCCCGACGCGGTGCGGTGCGTGAAGCTCACGTGATCGAAGGCGAGCGTGCGCAGGTGATCGATTACCACTGGATTCGCGGGACGCGGCTCGCGCGGCGTGTCGAGGATGTCCTGGAAGTTCTGGAGCGACACCTCCGTCTCGCGATAGACGTTGATCACGTTCCCGAGCTCCTGCAGCGGCCCGAAGATGAAGAACGAGTAGATGAACAGGGAGAAGAACTGGCCCACCGTGATCTGCTGCGCGTAGATGAGGTACAGCATCAGGAAGAGGATGCTGGTGCGCAGGGCGTTCACGAGCGTCCCCTGGATGAAGGAGAGGCTGCGCAGGTAGCGGACCTTCTTCAGCTCCAGCTTCGGGATCTTCTCCGTCGTGCGGTTCAGGCGCCCGACCTCCTGCTGCGCGAGGCCGAGGCTCTTCACGAGCTCGATGTTGCGCAGCGACTCGGTGGTCGCGCCGGCCAGCGCGGTCGTCTCCGCCACGATGACCTTCTGGATGGTCTTGATCCGCCGTGACAGGACCGAGCTCAGCACGCCGAGGAGGGGCACGGTGAGGAAGTACACCGGCGCGATCAGCCAGTGCACCGTGAAGGCATAGATGACGACGAAGGTGATCCCGACCAGGGAGACGAAGACGACGTTGATCGAGGACGCGATCAGCTTCTCCACGTCCTGCCGGACCTTCTGCAATCGTCCGAGGGTCTCCCCGCTGCGCTGGTCCTCGAAGACCGAGTAGGGGAGGTCCAGCACGTGGCGGATGCCGTCGGAGTAGATCTCCGCTCCGAGCTTCTGGGTCACCACGTTGATGAAGTAGTCCTGGAAGTTCTTGGCCACCCGGGAGACGAAGGCGACGCCCACCGCCGCGCCGAGGAGCAGGCTCACCCCGCGGAAGAACTCGCGGGTCGTGTACTCGCTGTGGCGCGTCGCGTACTGGTCGATGACGTGGCGGAAAATGAGCGGGTCGAGGAGCGAGAAGACCTGGTTGACCGCGGCCAGGACGAGGGCCAGGGCGATCAGCCGCCAGTAGCGGCGAAGGTACGAGTAGAGGAGCTTCACTGCGGCGCCGGTTCCACGCCGTATTGTGCGCGAAGAGAGGCGGCCAGGGCGTCCACGGCGCGGGCGCGCTCCTCGAGCGCGCTGCCCGAAGACGCGATCGCCATCAGCGCGGCCGGATCGCCGGCGGCGACCCCGTCACGAAGCTTCGAGAGCATGACCACCGCCTCCTCGAGGAGGGCGAGGCTCAGGCGATGGTGCTCCGCGCACGGCGCGGGCGCGGTGATTGCGCGTACGCCGTCGCGGGCGAGCGCGCTCGCGGCCACGAGCTTGTCGAACCCGCTGGAGTCCCCCTTCATCGCCTGGGCCAGGATCTCCTGGGCGAGCGCGTTGGGGTCGGACCACGTCTTGGCGGCGCTCTGGGTCGCGTCCATCCGCCGGAAGTACTCGGCGACCTGGGGGCGCAGCGCAGGGGGAACGGGCGGGCCGGAGGGGGCGGCCGCGGGCGTGCCCCCGATCGAGCCGGCCGGCCCCGCGCGCGCGTTGGGCGTGATCGCGACGGCATCCGGGGCGGACGCTCCGCCGGTCGCGGGCGCGACGTGCGTCACCGGGGCGGGGTCGGCGGTGAGGGTGGTGCTCGCGGCGACCACCGACGACGGCGCCGCGCCGCCGGTCGAAGCGCGCCCCGCGAGGAACCCCACCGCCACGAGGAGCGCGATGATCGCCGCGATGCCCCCGTAAACGAGGGGCAGCGGGACAGAGGCGCGCGCGGTCACTGAGGGTTCAGGATCGCGTCGATGGAGGAGGCCGTGATGGGGTGGTACGTCGGCCGCGCCCGGGCGTAGACCCGGCGCGCCAGGTCGCGGGTCCGCGGGTTGTCCTGCATCGCCTGGAAGAGCGGCCTCACGAACTTCCGCCGTCCCTGGCGGGTGAGGAAATCCTCGAGCGCGGGGAAGGCCGGCTCGTACGTGTTGCGCACCGCGTGCACCAGCCATGCGAACTGGATCTCGGAGTTGCCCGACTTCGAGAACGCGAAGCGCCGGTCGAGCGCCTCCAGCTGCGCGGCGGTCATCGACGGCGGGAGGTTGTTCAGGAAGTCGAGCCACTCGGTGGTGACCCAGTCCGTGCGGACGAGGTCGAGCGACCCGTCGCGGGCAAAGGCCTCCGCGGCGGCCTTTGTGCGCGCGAAGCGCGCGGAGACGGGGACCACGATGTTGGCCGGGATCCCCGGCTGGTAGATCCAGGCCTCGACGCCGAGGTCACGCCAGGCCGCGTCGTCGCCCTTGAAGAGATCGGTGCGCAGCGCGTCCACGAAGGTCGCGGTGGTGACGCTCTGGAAGCGGTGCGAGTCGAACCATCCGCGCAGGAAGGCGTCGAAGCGCGCGCGCCCGAAGTGCTGCTCGAGCATCCGCAGCAGGTTCGCGCCCTTGTCGTACGCGATCGCGGTCATGCCCTCGTCGGGATCACGCCCCGCGAGATCGAGATGGAGCCGCGTGTCCTCCGGCCGCATCTTCGGGTCCCCGGCCTCCTTCCGCAGCTCGCGCTGCCCGAGCAGGACCTGCATCTCCGCGACTTCCTTGCCGTAGAGCTCTTCCACGATGCGGTTCTCGATGTACGTCGTCACGCCCTCGTTCAGCCAGAAGTCGGCCCACGTCGCGTTGGTGACCAGGTTGCCGGACCACGAATGGGCCAGCTCGTGGGCGAGCAGGCCCACCAGGCTCTTGTCGCCGGCGAGGACGGTCGGAGTCGCGAACGTGATGCGCGGGTTCTCCATCCCGCCGAAGGGAAAGCTCGGGGGCAGGACGATCGTGTCCCAGCGCCCCCAGGCGTAGGGGCCGTAGAGCTTCTCCGCGACCTGCACCATCTTCTCGACGTCGGCGAACTCCGCCGCCGCCCTGCCCACGATCGCGGGCTCGGCGTAGACGCCGGTGCGGCTCGACAGCGGGCGGAACTCGAGCTCTCCCGCCGCGAGTGCGATCAGGTAGGGCGGGATCGCGTGCGGCATGTGGAAGCGGAAGATGCCGCGGGCGCGATCGTGCCTGCCGTGCTCCGCGCTCATCACCACCTGCATGCCCTTCGGGGCACGTACGACGGCGTCGTACGTGATGCGGACGCCCGGGCTGTCCACGAGCGGGATCCACGATCGGGCGTGGATGGCCTCCGACTGCGTAAACAGGAACGGTAGCCGACCCGACGTGGTCTGCCGGGGGGTGAGCCACTGGAGCGCCGTCGCTTCCGGACTGGTGCGGTAACGGATGGTGACCCGGGCCGGCTTTCGCGCCGGCAGCGTGATCCGCAGCCGCTGGCCGAGGTTCGGGACCGCGGGCTCGAGGACGAAGGGGAGCGGCTTGCCGCCCGCGGTCACCGCTTCGACGGACAGGGCGCGCGTGTCGAGGTCGAGGTGGTCCGCCCTGGCCGCTCCCGCGGGATAGGTGATGTCGAGCGTCGCCGTTCCCGCCACGACCTTGCGGTCGAAGTCGAGGGCGAGATCGAGGGCGACGTGGGTCGGGCGCGCGACGTCGGGATTACCGAGGGAATGGACGTCGGCGGCGAGAAGAAGGGCGAGAAGCAACATACCGGTATCGTAACCGGTCGCGCCTTTCGCACCGCCCGCCGCGAAGCACTAGGGGACGACGGAGCCCACGAGGCAGCCCGTGACTTCACGTACGGTCGCGCAGAGTGCGAAGGATCCTGTCCGGACGGCCACGATGTCCTTGTTGAAGTCGCTGGCGAAGGTGGGGGGCTGGACGTCGATCTTGTCGTCGCCGTCGAGGATGAACCACGCGATGTTCGGACCGTGGTTCGCGAGCGGCACGTCGTCGCCGTTGGCCTTCTTCGGGCTCGCGGTCACGTATCCGCGGCACCCGCGGGGAAGGATCCTCTCGCCGTTCCTCGGGACGGCGACGCCGCGCCCGCAGTTGATGCCGAAGAACCCGACGCGGATGCTGTCGATGAGGCTCGCGGGGAGGTTTGACGGCGCGGGTGAAGCGGAGGGCGACGGCGACGGCGATGGCGACGGCGATGGTGCCGGTGAAGGTGACGGTGACGGCAGCGGCACCGGTGACGGCGAAGGTATCGGCGTCGCCCGCGGCGACGGGGCGGGGTCCACCGGGGAAACCACCACCGGGCTCGGGCTCGGCGTCGGGATGGGGCGAGGAGACGCGGACGGCGTGGGCGACGGGCTGATGGGCGTTCCGCCCTGGGGATGGCTTCCCACGCGGATGAGGCCGGGCCGGGTGGGCAATTCCTCGGTCACCGTGCAGCCGATGGCAGAAAGCACCGCAAACCCGGCAAACCAATGGGATATCCTCATGGGGACCTCTTTAGAAATTACCTGAGAGGGTCACACCTAAGTAGGCTTGGTGTCAAGGATTTATTTTGAGGCCGGTGATCGCCAGCACTGGCTCGCATCTTGCTCCTCAGCGGGGAGCGCCGTTTCCAGGGAGGGTCCATGAGTCGAGTCGACGCGTCGCGCGCCGTGGGGATGGCCGTCATCGCGGCGCTGACCCTCACCTCCGGGTCGTGCGGCAAGGCGTCGCCGGTCGCGGACTCGAAGCCGCAAGCGGCGCCCGAGGTCCAGGGCCCGCCGCCGCCGCCCGCCGCCGAAGCCAGCGCGTCTCCCGATCCTTGGTCCTGGGCGGCGGCCATCGCGCGCGTCGAAGAGGTTCGCGGCTCCGCCGGCCGCATCGAGGTGCCGCCCGAGCTCCGGCACTACGACGACCGTCGCCGGTTCCTGGCCGTGCAGATGGCCGACTCCCAGGAAGAGCGCTACACGCTGCCGCACGACGTGGCCGCCCTCGCGGGGATGATCCAGCGCGGCGAGCTCGTCGGCCTGCGCGCCCTCGGCGACGACTACATCCTTTACGACGTGGGCACCGACGCCCGCGAGGATCCCCTCGCGCACTTCGACCTCGAGAGCAACAAGGACGTCCCCCTCTTCCCGAACATGGAGGCGTACGAAGCGGAGGAGGCGCGCCTCGCCACCGGCGATCGGGCGAAGCGGGACGTGATCGCCGCGTACTACCGCGATCCTTCCCGCGCGCAGATGATGTTCAACGAGTACCGGGCGGTCACCGAGCTCGCGCGGAACTTCAACGGGGTTGCCTACGATCTCTCGAACCCCGACGACCGCACGCGCTTCCAGGTCCGTCTCCTGAGTCAGATCCGCCCGGAGGCCCGCGACACCCTCGTGAAGCTCGCCCACGACTACCACGAGCGGTTCGGGCGCCTCCTGCCCGTGACGTCCATGGTGCGCACCGAGCGGTACCAGCGGCGGCTCAGCCGCGTGAACGGGAACGCCACCAGGGTCGGGATCCCGCCCCACGCCACGGGAATGGCCTTCGACATCTCGTACAAGTTCATGGGGGCCGACGAGCAGAACTTCATCATGGAGGACGTGGCCCGGCTCGAGTCGGAGGGACGGGTGGAAGCGCTGCGCGAGAACAACAACTCGATCCACGTCTACACCTTCGCCGACGGCCAGCGTCCGCCGGAGCCGCTGGTGGCCGGCTTCCTCTCCGACGTCGCGGACGCGCACCCCGCGCCCGCGAGGCCCGCTTCCCGTGCGGCCGTGCGCCGCGCCACCGCGCGCGGATCGAGCTCGCGCGCCTCGCGCGCCCGCAACGCCCGATAGCGCTATCCTCCAGGGATGAAGCGAGTGTCGATCGTCGTCGTCCTGGCGCTGTGCGCCGGGACCGGATGTCACACCGCCGGCGCCGCGCGGGCTACCGCCGCGGCACCGACCCCGCCGCCGGCGCCCACCGCGCTTCACTGGGTGCGGACCTCGGCCGAGTTTCGCGCCGCCGCCACCCAGGCCTTCCGCGCCGCGACCCGGCGCATCGAGGTGGTCGGGGCGAGCATGCCGCCGGGGACGTGGGCGGTGTCGCTCGACGCCGACGAGACCGTCCTCGACAACTCGCTCTACGCGAAGGAGCGCGTGGCCGCCCACCAGGGATACAGCGCGGAGAGCTGGCGCGCGTGGGTCGCGCGTCGGGCCGCCGTCCCCATCCCCGGAAGCGCGCAGTTCCTGCGCCGCGTGAAGGAGATGAACGGCACCATCGCCATCGTCACCAACCGCACGCAGGCCGAGTGCGCCGACACCGAGGAGAACTTCCGCGCCCTGCAGCTGCCGTTCGACGTGATGCTGTGCCGTCCCGACGGCGCGCCGCCGGACAAGATGCCGCGGTACGAGAGCATCATGGGCGGAACGGCCCGGCCGGGCCTGCGCCCGCTGGAGATCGTCGTGTGGGTGGGGGACAACATCCAGGACTTCCCGCTGCTCACCCAGGCCGACCGCAAGTCGGGCGAGGCCGCGTTCGCGGAGTTCGGCAACCGCTACATCATCATCCCGAACCCGGTGTACGGGTCGTGGGAGAAGAACCCGGCGGAGTGACCGCCTAGGGCACGGCGCGCCCGTGCGCGATGGCTTCGAAGAAGCCCTGCGCGATCAGGTCGTAGCCGGCGGCGTTGGGATGGACGTCATCGCTGAAGAGGGCGGGCAGGTTGGGCTGGTTCTTGAACGCCTGGTTCAGGTCCACCACGAACGCGCCTTCCGCCGCCGCCATCGCCTTCAGCGCGACGTTGGTGGCGTCGACCCAGTCGTTCCGGCCTTGCGGCGTGAGCGCGGGATTGGTGGGGACGATGGTGGCCAGGAAGGGCAGCGTTCCCTCGGCGCGAGCCAGGCGCACCATCTGGCGGAGGTTGGGCACGGTCTGGCACTGCGGCGTAATCGCCTGGCAGGCCGGATCGTGCCAGTCGTTGGTCCCGTAGAGGATGAGCACGTAGGCGGGCTCGTTGGCGGGCACGTTCCTCCGGAAGCGCTCGACGCCTTCGAAGGAATTGGTGGAGTCGCCCCCGCGGTTGTTGACGAAGGCGTCGCCGAAGTGGGCGGCGAGGCGCTGCTGCAATCGCGCCGGATACGACTGCGCGGCGTTCACGCCCTCGCCGCGCGTGATGCTGTCGCCGAAGGCGACGTAGTAGTCGGGCCGGTTGTTCCGGATCGGCAGGGTGAGACCGATGCGCACCGGCGCGTCCGACGGCGCCTGGACGCTCGGCACCGTGGTCACGTCGAAGAACGGCGGGACCGACTCCGCTCGCAGGGTGACGTCGTGGGTGCCGGCGGGCACGTTGGCGACGGTGGCCGCGCCGCTGCCCACCGCGGACTTCGCGGTCTTGCCCGCGATCACGACGTCGACGTCGGGGATCGCGTGGTCTCCCGGCTCCAAAACCCCGTTCGCGTTGCGGTCATAAAAGATGATGACGCTCACGGTCGAACCGGTCACCGGGGGCGGGCTCCCCGGACCGGTCGGGCCGCCGCCTCCGCCGCCACACGAGGCCAGCAGGCCGGCGAGCACACCGCCGGCGAGTCGATTTCCCGGGGTCATGGTCACGTGCCCAAGCTATCACACGGGCGCGCGCGCAGCCGTCGGAACGCCGCCCTACAATCGGTCCATGGGGTTCGTCCGCACGTTCGGGGAACGGCGGTTCGTCGGGCTGGCGGCGATGCCGTCCGTGAGCCGCGCGATGGCGCGCCTGGCCGATGCCCGCCTGCGCCCATCGGTGCTCCGGCGCCTGATCAACGGGTACATCCGCCTCTATCGCGTGGACATGAGCGAGGTGGCGGAGCCGATCGAGTCCTTCGCGACCTTCAATCACTTCTTTACCCGCCGGCTGCGGGACGGAGCGCGCCCGATCGCCCCCGGCCCCGGCCTCGTGGTGGCGCCGGCGGATTCGAAGGTGAGCTCGGTCGGCAACCTGCCGAAGGAAGGCCGCCTGGACCAGATCAAGGGCCGGTCGTATTCCATCGAGGCCCTGCTCGGGTCCGCCGAGGACGCCGCGCTGTTCGCCGCCGGCGTGCATTCGACCTTGTATTTGAGCCCGAGCATGTATCACCGCGTGCACTCGCCGGTGGGCGGAACCATCGTCGCCTGGCGGTACATCCCGGGACGTCTCTACCCGGTGAACTCGCTGGCCGTGCGTCACGTCCCCGGGCTGTTCGCGGTCAACGAGCGCGTCGTCGTCCTCATCGAGACAAAGGACCACGGCCGCGTGGCCGTCGTGCTCGTGGGCGCGGCGAACGTCGGGCGCATCAGCCTCGCGTTCACCACCCTCATGACCAACACCGGCGGCGCGGCGGACTACCAGCGGCTGGCGTCGCCGATCCCGATCGCGCGCGGAGGCGAGCTCGGTGCGTTCAACCTCGGGTCGACGGTGGTGCTGCTGATCGCGGACCCGCGCCTGCGCGCGGCTCCCGGCGTCGGGCCCGGCGACCTGGTACGCATGGGCCAGCCCTTGTTCACGCGGGACGATTCGCCTTTGCCGCCGGGACGCTGAGCCGCCACTTTCCCTTGCGGGTCGGGTTGCGCAGCGCGATGCCGAGAGCGGCCAGGAAACGCTCGCGCGGCCATTCGGTGGCGCCGAAGCGCGCGAGATGCTCGGTGTGCACCTGGCAATCGATGAGGCCGATGTCTCGCCGGGCGAGATCGCGCACCAGGGTTACGAACGCGATCTTGGAGGCGTCGGCGGCGCGGGAGAACATCGACTCACCGAAGAAAACGCTCCCCAGCGAGACGCCGTAGAGCCCGCCCACCAGCTCGTCGCCGCGCCACGCTTCGACGGAGTGCGCGAAGCCGAGACGGTGCAGGAGCTCGTAGGCGTTCCTCATCTCCGCGGTGATCCACGTGCCTTCCTGTCCCGGGCGCGCCATCGACGCGCAGGCAAAGACGACGTCGCGGAACGCGGAGTCGAGCGTGATCTGGTACGGGCGGCGGCGCATCGTCTTGGCCAGGCTGTGCGGGACGTGCAGCTCGTCCGCGCGCAGCACCATCCGCGGGTCCGGCGAGTGCCAGAGGATGGGCAGCCCGTCCTCGTACCAGGGAAAGATGCCCTGCGAGTACGCGGTCAGCAGGCGCTCCGGGCGCAGGTCGCCGCCGATGGCGAGGAGCCCGTCCTCCGCGAGCTCCGGAGGCGGGAAGGCGAGACGCTCGTCCAGCCTGAAGACGGGCATTCGGGACGATGATACGCGCCGCGCCCGCGGGCGCGCCACGGCCTAGCGCGCGATGCGCCCTTCGCCGAGCCGCCCGAGCAACGCGCCCATGGCCTCTCGCGCGGACCGGTTGACCGACGCCGACGAGCCCTCGTTCGTCACCCGCAGGCAGAAGGCGAGGGTCGGATCCGGCAAGGGACCGACGCCGATGTAGTTGACGTGATACCCGGCGCCCGGCGTGGCCGCGGTGCCCGTCTTCATCGCCACGGGAAAGCTCGGCGGCGCGATGCCATCCGCGGTGCCGCCGGGACCGGTGACACCGGCCATGGCGGACCGCAGGACGGGCACCCACGCGGGATCGAGGACGCGCCGCGCCCGCGGTGGATCGATGGCACGCGGGCTCCGGCCGAGCGCGCCGTCGTCGGCGGCCACGAGGAACACGCCGGGCATGCCGCCGTCGCGTGCGAACACCGCGGCCATGCGCGCCGCGTGCGCGGGCGTGATCTCGGTGGCCTCGAGGCCGATGGAGAGATCGGCGAGCTGGCGCTCGTCGCCTTCCCGCTGCCGGATGTGTCCCGCGCCGGGGGCATCGCCGTCGAACCCGAAGCGGCGCAGCTCGTCGAGCACCGCGGCCCGGCCAATCTTCGTCCCCAGGTCGGCGAACGCGATGTTGCAGCTGATGGCGAGCGCGTGGCCCAGGCCGTGGAGCGGGCCGCCGGGATACGAGCACCACAGCGTGTCCGATCCGTAGCGCTTGGAGCCCGTGCACGTGATCCGTGAGATCTCCGCGTCGGGGTCGACCCCCGCGCGCAGCGTGGCCGCCGCCGTGACCAGCTTCTGGATGGACGCCGGCTCGCGCTGCTGCTCGAACGACGGCGTCCCGCCGGCGGCGAACGTCGTTGGATCGCTGATCGCCACTCGCACCGCGCCCGTGACCGGATCGATGATCACGACGGACCCCCGCCGGCCGGCGAGCGACTCCGCCGCCATGCGGGTCTGCGCGAGGTCGATGGTGAGCCGCGCGCCGGCGCTCGTCTCCGGCCGCAGCGATTGCACCGCCAGCGGCGGCACCCACTCCGCGCGCACGCCGCTCGCGGGATGGAATCCGCCTTTGGCATCGACCGCGCCCAGGAGCTGGCCGCCGGCGTCGCGGACGATGGTCGCCGGGGCTCCTTCGGTGAGCGCCAGCACCTGCGCGATGTCCTCCCCGAGGCCTTTGGCACGGAAGACGTCGGGGTGCGCCGCGATGAGATCGCGGACGTCCCCGTCGTTGCCCCGCTCCAGCTGCGTCGCGGCCTGGTACAGGAAGCCGGACGCGTCGCCCCCAGAGGCGGCGAGCCGCCCGAGGGCAAGGGCGGCGCCGTAGCGGCGCGCGCGCATCGCACCGTCGAGCAGCGGGCGCAGCGGCACTCCCGCTTCGGCCAGCGCCTCCCGCGCGTCAAAAGCGCCGGGGGACGGCGCGGCGCCGGATTCATCCCCCGCCGCCCGCGACACCGCCAGGCCGGCGCGCGCCTGGCGGCCGACGCGCGACGATCCCGCGAGGGGCTCGAATTGCGCGGCCGCTCCGCCGAAATCGCCTTCGAGCAGGAGGCGCCGCCCTTCCGCGATCCGAGCGTCCTGGCGCGCGTTCCGCGCGACGACGAGCACGGTCGCCGCGAGGGCCAGCACCACGAGCGCGACGACGATGCGGAGGGCGTGGGGGCGCATCCGATGGGGCACGATCCAGTCTACCCGCCGACCGGATATCATCGGCGGCGCATGCCTGTCCTCGCCGCCGATCGCCTGCGCAAGGCGTATGGTCCGATCACCGCCGTCGCCGACGTGAGCCTCGAAGTGGATGCGGGCCAGATCGTCGGGCTGCTCGGTCCCAACGGCGCCGGGAAGAGCACGACGGTGGGGATGATCGCGGGCCTCCTCACTCCGGACGGAGGCGAAGTCCGGATCAAGGGCGCGGCGCTCACCGGCGATACCGATCCCCGGAAGCGCGCGATCGGCCTCGTCCCCCAGGACCTGGCGCTCTTCGAGGAGCTTTCGGCGCGGGAGAACCTGCGCTTCTTCGGCGCGCTCTACGATCTCGCCGGCAAGGCGCTCGAGGACGCGATCGCATCCGGGCTCGAGTTCGTGGGCCTCGCCGACCGCGCCCGCGACAAGGTGAAGACGTTCAGCGGCGGCATGAAGCGCCGCCTGAACCTGGCCGCCGGCCTCCTCCACGACCCCGATCTCGTGCTGCTCGACGAGCCCACGGTCGGGATCGACCCGCAGAGCCGCAACGCGAACTTCGACAACCTCGAGGCGCTGCGCGCCCGCGGCAAGGCGCTCGTGTACACGACGCACTACATGGAAGAGGCGGAGCGCCTCTGCGACCGCATCGTGATCATCGATCACGGGCGGGTAATCGCCTCCGACACCGTGCAGGGCCTCTACGGACTCCTGCCCGCGTCGCGCCGGCTGACCCTCGAGCTGAAAGACGCGCCGACGGATGCGGTGCTGGACGCCCTGCGCGCGATGCCGGCGGTGAAGGCGATCGAAGTGGTCGGCGCGCGCGGTGACCTCGAGACGGTGTTCCTCGGCCTCACCGGCCGGACCCTCCGGGACTGATGAGGAACGCGGCGGCGGCCATCGTGCGCAAGGACCTGCTGATGTTCTTCTCCGATCGCCGCGCGGTGATCATGACCTTCATCGCGCCGATCGCCATCGCGTCCTTCTTCGGGTTCATCTTTTCCGGGAACAAGGACCGCGAGGCCACGCGCGTCCCGGTGCGTGTGGTCGACGACGACCGGAGCGCGGTCTCGGCCGCGATCGCCCGCGGCCTGGGCGGCGACAAGTCCCTGGCCG
>JANMPI010000284.1:0-3802 GCA_031369785.1 Acidobacteriota bacterium | reverse complement strand
CGTCATCGGCGGGTTCAAGGACGGCCAGATCGTCGGGCCGGCCTATGCCGCCAGCTATCTTCTGGCCAAGACGGAGGACACCGAGAGCGAGACGCCGGTCGAGGAGGACAACTGGGCGGCGGCCGTGGAGTGGGCGGAGGCGCTCGGCGTCGACGTCATCAGCAGCTCGCTCGGCTACCTGACCTACGACCCGCCGTTCCCGAGCTACACCGCGTCCGATCTGGACGGGGACACTGCGATCAGCACGCGGGCGGCGGACCGCGCGGGCGAGCTGGGCGTCATCGTCGTGAACTCCGCGGGCAACGAGGGGCTCGACACTCGGCACAACACGCTGGGCGCGCCGGCGGATGGCGATCTCGTGCTGGCGGTGGGCGCGGTCACGTCCGCGGGTGGGCGCGCGTCGTTCAGCTCCGTCGGCCCTTCCGCCGACGGCCGCATCAAGCCCGATGTCGCCGCGCAGGGCGTGGCGGTGAAGGTAGCACTGCCCAACTCTCCGTCGGCCTACGGCACCGCCAACGGGACGTCGTTCTCCTGCCCGCTCACCGCAGGCGTGGCCGCGCTGCTCGTGCAGGCGAATCCCAACGCCACCGTCGCCCAGGTGCTGGGCGCGCTGCGGTCGACGGCCAGTCAGGCCTCGCGGCCGGACAACCTGCTCGGCTACGGGATCGTGGACGCGCTGGCCGCGCTGCGCGTCGTCGCGCCGCAGCGCCTGCCCTAGACCCTACGGCGCGGGCGCGCGCGGGGCGAAGCTGACGACCACCGACACCGTGAAGGTGGTGTCGAGGGTCGCGGCGGGCGCGGACACGACCCCGACCGGCGTCGCCCGCGCGTCGAGTATCGGCACCGCGACGAGCGACGGAAGATGGTCGTACAGCAGGAGCAGCCCGACCTGCAGGGCCAGGCGCTTGCTCATGGAGACGGCCAGCGCGTTGGAGAACCGGACCCGGAGGTCGCCGGTCTCCTTCGCGTTCTCGTCGATGGCCACCCCGCCGACGTACGTGCTGCTCGCGCCGAGCTTCCGCTCCGCGTCCGCGGTCAGGCGCAGGCCGGCGAACGTGTTGGGCGCCGACGGATCCTCCACGAGCTCGCTCTGGTGGGCGAGGGTCGCGGCCAGCCCGGTCTTGAGGACGAAGTCCTTGCGGTTCGCGAGCAGGTAGCGGACGCCGGCGAAGCCGAGGCTCCGGCCCTCGAGGCCCGAGAAGCGGTCACGGTCGAACTCGGCCCCGGTCTGCCATCCGAAGCGGTCGGTGACTCGCCGGTCGAACGCGGTCGTCGCGTTGTACTTCGCGGCCTTGGGCACCCGCGGGCCGGCTTCGATGTCGAAGGACCCGGGACTCGTCTCCACCGCGTGGCGCGGCGGGTCGTTGGCATCGGCGCGGACGGCGGAGCCACCGAGAGTGAAGGTGGACGTCGACCAGAGCCGCTTCAGCTCGAGGCGCGCCCCGAGCGTCGAGGCGCCGGAGTTCCCCCCCGCTCTCACGTAGCTGAGCCCGCTCGCCGAGTACCAGCCGAGCGGCGGCGGTGGGTCGGCGGCAAGGACAGGACTGGCCGCGACAAGGAGAGCGAGCACTGACGCACGTTGGACGGCAGTCCTCAACGATGTTCGATGCGCCAACATGTCCACCCCCGCTGGTCAACGGAGTCTACTCCGCGGGTGCGGAGATATCGGGTCAGCCGCCGTTCCGGAACGGAAGCAAACGAAAGCGAATCCGATCAGCGATAGACCGGGCTGGTGGCCGCGAGCATGAGTGTCCCGGCTTGGTTCCACAGCTCGGCGCAGGTCCAACCCTCCGCGGCCGCGACGCGGAGCGTACCTTCGCCTGGGACTCGCAGGGAATCGACTCGCCTTCCGTTGGCGATGATCCTCAGCTCGGCGCCGTCGGGCTCCCCCGCGCAGCGCGCTTCCACGCCGTCACCCTGCGCTTCAACGTACAGCTCGGGACCGCTGCTCACGTATGTCCGCCCCGCGCGGATCGCATCGACGATCGCATCGCGCGAGAGATCATCGGCCAGCACATACGTGAGCGGCACCGCGCCTTCCCAGTCCTTCGGCCGATGGGCGTCGGTGGCGGCGGTGACGGCGAGGCGATGGCCCAGGCCGAGCCAGCGCTGCCACAGCGCCACGCAGCCTTCGTTCTCCTCCTCCGGCCCGTCCCAGAGCCCGCCCCAGATCTCCACCGCGTCCGCGAGCGCGGGATCGAAGTCATCGTGCGTCCACCGGCATCCGGTGCAGACGTCGTCCGGCATCGCGTCGGGATGCGCGATGACGAAGAGGCCGCCCGCTGCGCGCACCGCGCGGGCCACGTCGTTGATCGACCGGCCGGCGAGCCCGGTCCGCCAGTCCATCCAGTCCTCGACCCCGATGGCCAGGCAGTGGCCGTTGTAGGTCGTGAGCTCGGCCCCGGGGATCACGAGCGTGCGCGGATCGACGAGGGCGCGGAACTCCTCGTAGCTGCTGGTCGTGTTGTGGTCGGAGAGGACCATGAAGTCGAGGTCGCGCGGGCGCGCCAGGGTCGCGATCTCCTCCGGCGTCCACGCGCCGTCGGAGTGCGTGCTGTGGAGGTGGAGCTCGCCGCGGTACCACCGGCGGCCGGAGACGAGGGGCTCGCGCGGGCGGCCCGGTGCGGGCGGGGCTCCGGTTTCGCCGGCGGCGACCGCCGTTACCTCGAGGTCATAGCGGTTGGGCGCGCCGTCCGGGCGCTCGATCACGCAGTGGACGTCGACCTCGACCATCCATTCCCCCGCCGGGATCGGGCCGGCAAGGAAGCCGGGGGTGGCCGCGCGGGCGTCGAGGCGGACCCTTTGTCGCGGCGCATAACGGTGTGCGGCGCCGCGAAACCCGCGTGGGTCGAAGAGGGACAAGGTGAGGAGCGAATGCGGGAAGTCCTGGCCGGGATCGTAGGAGAACGCGATCTCGAGTGCTTCGACTCCGCGGGGAACCGCGAACCGGTGACGACGATAGCTCTTGCGGTCGTCGCGGCGCACCTGGCCGGTGTGCTGGAAGATCACTCGACCTCCACGACCATCGCCGGGCCGAGGCGTAGCCAGACGGCCTCGCCGACCTCGACCGCGATCGGCGCGTACGCGGTGAGATCGACGCCCTCGCCGATGCGGGCGACGATCCGCCACGCGTGGCCCAGATAGGCGCGCTCCGTCACCGTGGCGGCCATTCCGCCCTTCGAGGCATCGGTCCAGAGGACGATGCTCTCGGGCCGGATCGCCACCTGAACGGTGCGGCCGGCGAGCGACTGGGGCAACGCAATCGCCAGCGGCCGGCCCGCGACCAGCAACGACCCGTCGCCCTGCGCCCGACCGCGCAGCAACGTCGCCGCCCCCAGCGACGTGGCGACGAACGACGACCGCGGGCGCGCATACACCTCCTCCGCCGTCCCGACCTGCTCGACCTTGCCCTGGCTCATCACCGCGATCACGTCGGACAGCTGCAGCGCGTCCTCCTGGTCGTGCGTCACGTAGATCGTCGTGATCCCGACCTCGCGCTGCAGGCGGCGGATCTCGCGCCGCATCTCGACCCGCAGCTGCGCGTCGAGATTGGACAGCGGCTCGTCGAGGAGCAGCACCTCGGGCTCGAGCACGAGCGCACGGGCCAGCGCCACGCGCTGCTGCTGGCCGCCCGACAGCTGGCCGGGATGACGGCCGCCGAGCGCGCCCATGCCGATGCGGTCGAGCGCGGCGCGCACGTTGTCCGCCACCTCCGCCCGCGGCAGCCCGCGAAGGCGCAACCCGTAGCCGACATTCTCGGCGACGGTCATGTGCGGCCACAGCGCGTAGCTCTGGAACACGA
>JANMPI010000261.1:0-1935 GCA_031369785.1 Acidobacteriota bacterium | reverse complement strand
CGCGATCTCGCCATCGGCCCGGCGGTCACCGTCGTGCACCTTCCGTTCTGGTGGCCGCTGGCCCGCCGCGCTCGCGAAGCCTTCGCGTGGAGGGTCGTCTACGACTGCATGGACAACCACGCCGGCTTCTCCGTGATCACGCCCGAGATGCTCGGCCAGGAAGGCGCCCTGACCTCGTCGGCCGACCTCGTCGTCGTCTCCTCGCCGTTCCTGGAAGCGGAGGCGCGACGCCACAATCCGCGCGTCCTCCTGCTGCGCAACGCCTGCGAGTACGACCACTTCGAACTGCCGGTCAAGCCCCGAGGCACGCGCCCCGTGATCGGCTACTACGGCGCGCTCGAGGACTGGATCGACGCCGATCTCGTCGCCGATCTAGCCGAGCGCCGTCCCGACTGGAGCTTCATCCTCGTGGGTCGGCCGGTGAGCATCGACACCTCGAGGCTCGCGCGGCTGGCCAACGTCGCCTTCCCCGGCGAGCAGCCGTATCCGCTCATCCCCGGGTGGCTGCACCGGTTCGACGTCGCCATCATCCCCTTCAAGCGCACGCCGCTCACCGAGGCCACCAACCCCGTGAAGGCCTACGAGATGCTCGCGGCCGGAAAACCGATCGTCTCCGTGCCGATTCCGGAGATGGTGGCCCTCGGCCCGCTGGTGCGCCTGGCTTCGACGGCGGAGGAGATGGACCGCGCGATCGAGGACGCGCTCCGCCCGGAGACGGCGGAGGTGATCGGGGCCCGCCGCGCCTTCGCCCGCGAGCACACCTGGGACCGGCGGTTCGGTGCGCTGGCGGCGGCGTTGAACTCCGCCGCGCGGCCGTCAATAATGATCGGACGATCATGAAACGAACGGCCGGCGTGGTTCTCCTTCTCGGGTTCTCCGGCTGCGTGGCCGGCGGCGTGGATTTCACCCAGCCCTCCGCCGCGCTCGGCCTCACCGGCAACTACGTGCTCTCGGTGCAGACCGCGCGGGGCTGCGACCTTTCCGTCTCGCGGTACCAGTGGGACGTCGTGGGGACGCGGGGGCCCAACGCGAGCAGCGCCGTGGTGATGACGCTGCCCGGCGGCGACCGGCGCATCCACGTCGTCTTCTGCGGCTCGTGCCAGGCGGATCCCGGGGAAATCCTGGGCGATCTCGACACCAGCGGTCCGCCCGTCGGGGAGGCCCCGCTGCCGGGAGGGCTGAAGCTCCTCGCCGAGCTGACCCTCACCGGCCGCGTGCAGGCGGGCGCGGGCGGGCGCGGGGAGATCGTCGACGGCCCCGCCGACGGCACGCTGGCCATCAGCCGGTCCACCGACGTGGAGAGCGACGCGCTGGGCGTCTGCCAGTCCGACGTGCACAGCTGGTCGCTCCGGCCGCGCTAGCCGGGGGGCGACGATGGCCAGCGAGGGAGACGGCAGCGACGTCGTGACGCTGCGGCCCGGCGCGATCGCCTTCCGCACGGGCGACCCGGGGGACGCGCTCTACGTCGTCGAAGAGGGCGAAGTCGAGCTCCTCGACGGCGCGCGACTTTTGACCGTGCTCGGCCGGGGAGAGCTCTTCGGCGAAGGTGCGGTGCTCGACGGCGGCGCGCGCGACCATACCGCGCGCGCGGTCACCTCCTGCCGCCTCGTCCGCATCGACGGGCCGACGCTGGCCGCCCTCGTCCGCGAGCAGCCCGATGTCGCGCTGCACATGATGCGGGGCCTGTCGCGACGGCTCGCCGCCGCGTACGCGGCTCCGCCAGCGATCCCCGCGCCGGCCGCCGAGGCGCCCGCGGTGATGCCGGCGGTGGCCCGGCCGCGGCTCGTGCACGATTCGGGCGCGGAGTTCGTGCTCGACGGCGAGGGCGAGACGATGGTCGGACGTTCCGATCGCTCGAGCCGCTTCACCCCGCCCATCGACCTTGCTCCCCTCCTTCCCGTGGACGCCCCGCGCTCGGTGAGCCGCCGCCACGCC
>JANMPI010000225.1:0-2578 GCA_031369785.1 Acidobacteriota bacterium | reverse complement strand
CCGTCAGGTCATCGGTCAGGCCCTGGTCCTGGAGGCTCTTGCCGGCCATGATCCGCGCCGCGACCTTGGCCAGCGCGACCCCCGTGGCCTTGCTCACGAACGGCGTGGTGCGCGACGCGCGCGGGTTCACCTCCAGCACGTAAACGACGCCGTCCTTGATCGCGTACTGCACGTTCATCAGCCCCTTCACCTGCAGGGCGAGGCCGAGCCGGCGCGTGTAGTCCTTGATGGTGGCGAGGTGGTCGGGCTCGATCTTGTACGTCGGCAGCACCATCGCGGAGTCGCCGCTGTGCACGCCCGCTTCCTCGATGTGCTGGAGGATGCCGCCGATCATCACCCGCTCGCCGTCACCGACCGCGTCCACGTCCACCTCGAACGCGTCTTCGAGAAAGCGGTCGACGAGGATCGGATGCTCGGGGCTCGCCAGCACCGCCTCGCGCACGTAGCCCTCGAGGCGCCCCTGGTCGTAGACGATGGCCATCGCGCGCCCGCCCAGCACGTACGACGGGCGCACCAGCACCGGGTAGCCGATCGACTCCGCGACGACCTTCGCCTCCTCGAGCGACGTGGCCGTCCCGCTCTCGGGCTGGGGGATGTCGAGCTCGCGCAGCAAAGCGCTGAAACGCCGCCGGTCCTCGGCGAGGTCGATGGCGTCCGGGCTCGTGCCCAGGATCGGCACCCCGGCCCGGAACAGGGGCAGGGCCAGCCGCAGCGGCGTCTGCCCGCCGAACTGGATGACGACGCCGACCGGCTTCTCGAGCTCCACGACGTTCATCACGTCCTCGAAGGTCAGCGGTTCGAAGTAGAGCCGGTCCGAGGTGTCGTAGTCAGTGGAGACCGTCTCCGGGTTGCAGTTGATCATGATCGTCTCGAAGCCCTCTTCCTTGAAGGCGAACGAGGCGTGGCAGCAGCAGTAGTCGAACTCGATGCCCTGCCCGATGCGGTTGGGGCCGCTGCCGAGGATGATGATCTTCTTGCGGTCGGTGACCTCGGACTCGTCCTCCGTCTCGTAGGTCGAGTACAGGTACGGCGTGTGGGACACGAACTCGCCCGCGCAGGTGTCGACGCGCTTGAAGACGGGCTTGATCGAGGCGGCGAGGCGCCGCGCGCGCACGTCGGTCTCGCGCATCCCCATCCCGAGCAGCTGGGCCAGCCGGGCATCGGAAAAGCCCATGCGCTTGGCTTCGCGCAGCGTGTCGTCGGTGAGCGGGCGCTCCGCCTCCACCACCTTCTCGAGGTCGACGATCTGCTGGATCTGGTCGAGGAACCAGGGATCGATCCCCGTCATGCGGTGGATCTCGGCGTGGGCCCACCCGAGGTCGAGGGCACGCTTCACGTAGAAGATGCGGTCCGGATCCGCGGCCAGCAGCTTCTCGCTGATGCGCGCGTCGTCCACCCCGCGCAGGTTGAAGCCGCTGGTGCCGATCTCGAGGCCGCGGAGCGCCTTGTTGAGCGCTTCCTTGAAGGTGCGGCCCATCGCCATCACCTCGCCCACCGACTTCATCTGCGTGCCGAGGTGCGGGTCCGCGTCGCGGAACTTCTCGAAGGCCCAGCGCGGGATCTTCACCACCACGTAGTCGAGGACGGGCTCGAAGGCGGCCGGCGTCACCTTCGTGATGTCGTTCTTGATCTCGTCCAGCCGGTAGCCGATGGCGAGGAGGGCGGCGATCTTCGCGATCGGGAACCCGGTGGCCTTGCTGGCCAGCGCGGACGAGCGCGAGACGCGCGGGTTCATCTCGATGACGACCATTCGCCCCGTTTTCGGGTCCACCGCGAACTGGACGTTGGACCCGCCGGTCTCGACCCCGACCTCGCGGATGATCGCGCGCGCCGCGTTGCGCATCTGCTGGAACTCGCGGTCGGTGAGGGTCTGTGCCGGCGCCACGGTGACGGAGTCGCCGGTGTGGATCCCCATGGGGTCGAAGTTCTCGATGGAGCAGATGACCACGAAGTTGTCCGCGTTGTCGCGCATCACCTCCAGCTCGTACTCCTTCCACCCGATCACCGACTCCTCGATGAGGACCTCGGTGCTGGGGGAAAGGTCCAGCCCGCGCGTCACCGCAAGGTCGAATTCCTCCATGTTGTAGGCGATGCCCCCGCCGGTGCCGCCGAGGGTGAACGAGGGGCGGATGATCGCGGGCAGCCCCGTGTTCTCGAGCACGGCGTGCGCTTCCTCGAGATCGTGGGCGAAGCCGCTCTGCGGGAGGTCGAGCCCGATGCGGATCATCGCCTCCTTGAAAAGGCGACGGTCCTCGCCCATCTCGATGGAGCGGCGGCTGGCCCCGATCAGGCGGATGCCGAGCCGGTCGAGCACCCCCCGCCGGGACAATTCCACGGCGAGATTGAGCGCCGTCTGCCCGCCCACCGTGGGCAGCACCGCGTCCGGACGCTCGCGCTCGAGGATCTTCTCCAGGATGTCGGGAGTCAGCGGCTCGAGGTACGTGCGGTCGGCGTACTCCGGGTCGGTCATGATCGTCGCCGGGTTGGAATTGACGAGCGACACCCGGATGCCTTCCGCGCGCAGCACTTTCACCGCCTGCGTCCCCGAGTAGTCGAACTCGGAAGCCTGGCCGATGAC
>JANMPI010000206.1:0-5845 GCA_031369785.1 Acidobacteriota bacterium | reverse complement strand
CGGGCGAGCCGCGCGCATGTCCGCGCCGCCGCGCCCGTCGTCGCGGCGGAGAACGATCCCGTGCTGCTGGCCCTGGCGGGAGGCCCGCTGACCTTTGCCGCGCTCACGCGCCGGCTCGGGCGCGACCCCACTGCGCGTGTCGCGCGGCTGCGGTCGGAGGGGCGGGTCGTCGTCGATCAGGACCTCGACGCACGCGGGTTCCGGCAGGTGAAGGTGGCGGTGCTCGCCGAGGCCACGGCGGCGCCAAAGGCGCGCGCGCAAGCCGAAGCGCTCGACCGGCTGCGCGCCGCCGGCGGACGGGCTCCCGTGGCCGATCTCGTGCGCGAGCGACCGGCGCTCCGCGGCGCGCTGAAGGCGCTGGAAAAGGCGGGAGCGATCCGCATCGAGGACGAGCGCGCGATGCGCGATCCCGCGGTCATGGCCGGCGGCAGCGCGAACGCGGTGACGCCGACCCCGGACCAGGATGCGGCCCTGAAGGCGATCGGCCCCCACGCCGGCGCCGGGCCCTACGCTGCGTTCCTGCTCTCCGGGGTCACCGGCAGCGGCAAGACGGAGGTCTACTTTCGCGCCGCCGAGGAGACGCTGGCGCGTGGGCGTGGCGTGCTCATCCTCACCCCCGAGATCGCGCTCACCCCGTTCCTGAGCCGCGCCGCGGTCGCGCGCTTCGGCCCCACCGTCGCGCTGCTGCACAGCGACCTCTCCGCCGGCGAGCGTCACGACCAGTGGTGGCGCATCCGTGAGCGCGAGACGCGCGTCGTCATCGGCGCGCGGTCGGCGGTCTTCGCGCCCGTCGACGACCTCGGCCTGATCGTCGTCGACGAAGAGCACGAGGCCTCGTACAAGCAGGACGAGAGCCCGCGCTACCACGCCCGCGACGTGGCGGTCATGCGCGCGACGCTCGAGGGCATCCCGGTGATCCTCGGCTCCGCGACGCCGTCCGTCGAGTCCTACGCCAACGCGCGAAAGGGGAAGTACCAGCTGCTGACGCTGCCCGCGCGCATCGGCGCCCAGGGCATGGCGCGCGTCGAAGTCGTGGACCGCCGCCTGATCCTGAAGTCGGGGAGCGACCCCATCCTCACGCCCGTCCTCCGCGAGGCGCTGGCCCTGCGCCTCGAGCGCCGCGAGCAGGCCCTGCTGCTGCTGAACCGCCGCGGCTACGCCACGAGCCTCCTGTGCCGCGAGTGCGGGCTGCAGGCGTCGTGCCCGAACTGCTCCGTGCTGCTGACCCTCCACCAGCGCGGGCGCAACGTGGAGTGCCACTACTGCGGGCACCAGGCGCCGACGCCCACTGCCTGCGGCGCGTGCAAGGGCGAGTACCTGCGCCTCACCGGACACGGTACGGAGAAGGTGGTGGACGCCGTGCAGGCGGCGCTGCCCACCGCGCGCGTGGAGCGCCTCGATCGCGACCTGGCGGTGCGCCGGGGCGCGGTGCAGAAGGTGCTGGCGTCGTTCGAGGCGGGGGAGACCGACATCCTCGTGGGCACGCAGATGATCGCGAAGGGGCACGACTTTCCGCGCGTCACGCTGGTCGGCGTCATCGACGCCGACGTCGGGCTCGGCTTGCCCGATTTTCGCGCCGCCGAGCGCACGTTCCAGCTCCTGACCCAGGTCGCGGGCCGTGCCGGCCGCGCCGATTTGCCCGGGGAGGTGATCCTGCAGAGCCACCTGCCCGACCACTACGCGCTGCAGTTCGCGTGCGCGCAGGACTATCCGTCCGTCTTCGAGCGGGAGATGGAGTTCCGCCGGACGATGGGCTACCCCCCGGTGGCCGCGCTGGTGAACGTCGTCTTCCGCGCGCGCGACGCCGATCAGGCCGCGCAGGCCGCGGAGACGCTGGCCGAGCGCGTTCGCGTCGATGCCCCGGGACGCTTTCGCGTACTGGGACCGGCCTTCGCGCCCCTTGCGAAGCTGCGCCAGGAGCATCGCTTCCAGGTGCTGCTGAAGGGAGACCGGGCGTCGATGCGCGAGTCGGTGCGCCGCGCGCTCGTCGCGCAGCTCGGGACGGTGCGCTGGCCGGGCGTCACCGTCGACGTCGACCCGCTGACCGTCCTCTGAAGGTTGGTCAGTTCCGCGTCGCGCGGGTCGTCGTGTCTCCGGACGGCGCGACGAAAACGACGGCGGTCTCCCCGATCAAGACGTCGTCCCCGTCCGTCACCGCCACGGGGCTCGTGATCCGCAGCCCGCGCACGAAGGTGCCGTTGCGGCTGCCGAGGTCCTCGACGCTCGCGCCCCCATCGGCCACGACGATACGGGCGTGCCGGCGCGACACGTCGGCGAAGTCGAGGCGGACGTCCGTCTCCGGCCCGCGGCCGATCACGTTTGGGCCTGGCGCCAGAGCGAGGTCGCGGCCGGCATGGCGTAGCCAGCAGCGAGGGCTTCCTGGAGGCCGCGCCCCCGGCGACGACGAAATCGCGTCCTCCGCGAACGCGTAGCCGAAGCCGAACACCGTGCGGATGAAGCCCTCGCTACGCGCGCTCTCCCCGATCGCCTTGCGGAGCTCGGTGACGAGCTGGGCCAGGCTGGTGTTCGACACGTAGGTCTCCGGCCAAAGTGCGGCCCGGAGGTCGTCCCTGGAAAGAGCGCGCGGCCTCTCGCGGACGAGGAGGCTCAGCAGCGCGAAGGCCCGCGGCGAGACATGGCGAGGCGCTCCGTGCACGCGGAGCTCGCGGCGAGCGTCGTCCAGCTCGCACGGCCCGAACGTCGTGATGTCCGAATCGCTTTTCAACAGATCCGAATCCCGTCCGAAGGTGTCTCCGTGCCCCGGCTCCGTCTCCCCGTGCGACCGCCGCCGCTGGCGTGGCGGGAAAGGAGCCGCCGATGGGCACGCGCCGCTGGAGCTGGATCGCCGCCGGAATTCTGCTGGCCACACCGGGCGCCGCCGCCGAGCCGTCGCACGATGCGGCCGCCTTCCAGGTACGCATCACCCATGACGCCACCCGCTCCGTCGTGGAACGCGTGCTGCGCGGGGCGCGCCTGCGCCTCGCGCGGCCCCGCTGTCGCGCGCTCGTGGACGCGTTCCGGGACGAACAGGGGCGGCCACTGGCCGCCGCGCTGGAGCGGCGGGACCGCGAAACCGCCGCCTATCTCTCGGACGTGCTCTTCTATGACGGAACCCGGTTGGACCGGTGCGCGCAAGGCGCGACCCTCGCGGTAGCCCATCCCGGGCAGGTCGTCGTGTTCGTGTGCGCGGAGCAATTCCGCGCCGCCTCGAGGCACTATCCCTTTCTCGCGGAGGCGATCCTCATCCACGAGATGCTGCACACGCTCGGCCTCGGCGAGAACCCTCCTTCGAGCCGCGAGATCACGGCGCGCGTGCTGGCCGCCTGCCGGTGACGCCGGGCGGGCCCTTCTCATCGCCGAGACGGCAGCCCGGTGATCACGAAGGCGTCGGTGATCCAGCGCTGGTAGCTGTAGGCGTACGCGCTTCCGTCGCGAGCGACCCGCACCTCGGCGATCGAAGGCAGGCCCGGGCGGTCGACGACCTCGAGCGTCCGCCACCTCGTGCGAACCCCCGTGGCGAGGTCGATGCGTTCGATCCGGTGCCGCTGGCCCGAGGCCACGACGTAGAGCTCGCGGCCGTCGGCGCTCCACTGCACGGCGTCGTCGGCGACCCCCGCCCCTAGTACCGCGCGAGGCGGGGCGCCATCCACGGAGTAGATGGTGAGCGCGGAGTCTCTCAAGCGCGCCGCGACCATGCCGCCACCGGGTGAGACCGCGGAGGGCCGGCCCCCCGCGCCCGGCGGCGTGACCGCGCGCCGCGTGCGGCCGTCGGCGGCGACTTCGTAGATGCGACAGCGGCCATCCTGCTCGCGGGCGTTCAGGAACACGCGGCCGTCGCCGGCCCAGTCGGCATGGAACGCGCACGACTCCACGAATGGCTGCGGGGGCAGCGGCCGCATCTCTCCCGCCGCGGTGGGCATGAGGACGAGCTTTCCGGCGGCGTCCTTCGGACGCCAGAGCACGAGGCGGCCGTCGGGGGAGAGCGCCTGGGGAACGCCGTCGCCCAGACGGACCGCGGGAGAGCCGTCGGTCCCGCGCAGGTATGCGGACCACGATGGGCCTCCACCTTCGTTCTGCTCGACGAAGAGGACGGTGCGGCCGTCGGGCGAGATGTCGGTGACCAACGATCCGTCCAGCCAGGAGAGGTCTCGCTCACGCGCTTCGCCCGGCGCGCGCGCCATGAGCACGGTCCGATAGTCCTGCCGCAGCACGAGGGCCGCGCCGTCCGGCGCCACGTCGGCCATCATGACCATCCCCGAGGTCGGAAGGATGACGCGGCGCCGGCCCTCCATGTCCACCGCGATCACGGAGGTGGCCCCGCCCCACACCCGCGGGTTGCCCGACGTCCAGATCTCGTGTCCGTCGGGCGACCACGCCAGCGAGATCAGGCCTCGCCACCCGGAGAGAATGGTGCGTGCTCGCCGTCGCTCGTCGACGACGACCACGTCCGACAGGCCCTCGTCGCCGTAGACGGAGACGAGGGCGATGGTCCGCCCGTCTGGCGAGACGCGCGGCGAGAGGAGATCGATCGCGGGCCCGGCGTCGTAGATCACGGTCCCAATGGGATATTCGAGGCGGGAGTGGCCCCCGGCGTCGCGGATGACGGCGAGCCGTCCGTCGGGCGCCCAAGTCGCGTCCCCCACGTCGGCCAGGACTTCGCGGGGGCTTCCACCGGAAAGGCTGACCCGGGACAGCGTGTTGCGGTCGAGGCCGGCGTCCTTGACCGGTGTGATGAACGCGATCTCCCCTTGTTGCGAGAGCCCGGCCACGACCGCGCCCTCGGGAAGGTCGAGCGTGCGTGATTCCGTCCCGTCACGGCGCGTCATGTAGGTGCGCAGCGGCTCGCCCTCCCAGGCCGCCGAGAAGATGATCGTCTGCCCGTCCACCGAGAAATGCGCGGCAAGGATCCGGCCGTGGCGGTAGGTGAGACGGCGGAACTCCGGGGCCGGCTGGTGCGTTCCCGGCCAGAGTGCCGCTGCGGCCACCGCCGCGCCGATGAGCGCCAAGCCCACGGCCGCCGCGAGCGCAGCGTCTCTCCGCCGGCGCCGGGGGCGCGCGTCCTCGGCGGCGGGCCGCACCGCGGTCGCGCACAGCTCGAGGGCCACCGCGAGATCGGACGCGCACTGGAATCGCTGCTCGGGTCGCTTGTCCAGGCAGCGCAGCACGATCGCGCCGAGCGCGGGGAGGATCGCCGCGCGAAGGGCTGGTGGATCCTCGCGGAGGATTGCCGACATCGTTTCCGCGGAACTGGCGCCGGAGAACGGACGCCGGCGCTCCAGCATCTCGTAAAGCAGCGCGCCCAGCGCGAAGATGTCCGAGCGGGCGTCGACCGGCTCGCCCCGGACCTGCTCCGGCGACATGTATCCGACGGTGCCGAGGACCATGCCGGAGGCGGTCGTGCCCGATTCCTCACCATCGGGAAGGCTACCGGCCGGCCTCCGGTGGCGAGCGAGGCCGAAGTCGAGCAGCTTCACCCGGCCGTCCCGGGTCACGAAGACGTTCTCGGGCTTCAGGTCCCGGTGGACGATTCCTTCCGCGTGCGCGGCGGCGAGACCGCGAGCGATCTCGATCGCGATGTCGAACGCCCGCGCGGGCGCCAGCCCCTGGCGCATCTCTTCGCGCAGCGTCCGGCCCTCGAGGAGCTCGGACACGATGAAGTAGCCGCCTTCGTGGCGGCCGACGTCGTACACGGAGAGGATGTTCGGATGGTTGAGGGCAGAGGCGGCGCGCGCTTCCTTCTCGAGGCGGCGGAGGCGGTCCGGATCGCCGCGGGCATCCGCGGCCACCACCTTGATCGCGACATCGCGCCGGAGGCGCTCGTCGCGCGCCCGGTACACTTCGCCCA
>JANMPI010000188.1:0-12133 GCA_031369785.1 Acidobacteriota bacterium | reverse complement strand
GGGAAGCCCGGCTGCGCGGCGAACGAGGTCATCCGGCCGTCCTGCATCCGCACGAGGCCCGCGGCGGTTCCGATCCAGATCGATCCGTCCGGATCTTCGGCCAGGGCGGACACGCGCTCGGAGGGAAGCCCGTCCGTCTTTCCGAAGGTGGCGAAGCGGCCGTCGCGCCAGTGCGCGAGGCCGCCGTCGGTGCCGACCCACACCGTGCCGTCCCGCGCCCCGAGCACCGCGCGCACGCGGTCATCGGGGAGTCCCTGCTCCTTCCGGAGCGCGGTGAACACCCCGTTGCGGTAGCGACAGAGGCCGGCGTCGAGGGCGCCGAACCACAGGCTGCCGTCGGGGGTCTCGGCGAAGGACACGCCGCCGTTCCCGCACAGACCGTCGCGAGTGGTGAAGGTCTGGAAGCGGCCGGCGGCGAAGCGCGCGATTCCGCCCTGATAGGTGCCGATCCACAGCGCGCCGTCCCGCGCCTCGTACAGCCCTTGGATGTAGTTGCGGGGGAGCGGGCTGCTCGACGTGGTAAAGGTCGTGAACGTGAGGCCGTCGAATCGCGCGAGCCCTTCCTCCGTCCCGATCCACAGGAAGCCGTCGCGCGTCTGCTGCAGGGAGAGCACCGAATTCTGCGGAAGCCCGTCGCTCGTGCGCCAGACGTCTAGCCCGTACTCGGCCAACCGCCGCGCCGGGTCGAGGGCGAGCGCGCGGCCCGCGCTCGCGTGGAGGAGCGCGGCCGCGACGAGCACCTGCGCCGCGTGACGCGCGATCGCCTTCCACCGTGCGGTCAAGACGGCGCCGCCGCCGGGGCGGCGTGGGGCAACCCCTTCAGGACGGCGAGGAGATGGGGGCGGGAGAACGGCTTGCTGAGATACCCGTCGGCCCCCGCGTCGAGGCACCGCTGCCGGTCGTCGGCCATCGCGTGCGCGGTGAGGGCGATGATGGCGAGTCCCAGCCCGGTCCCGCCGAACCGCCACGTGATCGAGGTATCGGCCTGGGTGAACGACTCGAAGAACGCGGCCTGCTTGTCGGTCGGGATGCCGATGCCGCCGGGCCCGCGCCGGTGCAAGGATGACGGAGACAACCCACCTCCGCATCTCCATCCTTAATGTGCCTCGTGTTTGACCAGTGTGCGCCCAAATCATCGGGAATGCACTCAATTTTGGGGATGGAATAACCTGATTGCGTCGATCGGGGCGTCCTTCCCGGCAAGGAGTGCAGTCGGGCTCCAACTCGTCCCGCGCCCTAAGTCAGCCGAACGGGCCTAGCCGGAGCAGCGCGAGCGCCGGCTGGGCGGCTTCGCGGGAAGCGGTGAGGTCGACTGCGACGTCAGCCACCCAGTCGTTCAGCCCCTCGGGATCGATGAGCATCTGCTGGACGCGCCAGCTCGCGCCATTGTCGGCGGGGCGGACGTCGGTATGCCGCAAGTTGCGGGCTTCGGGATCGAGGCGCAGCCCGGAATGATCCGCGCGATGCGCTTCGCGGGCGGCGCGCAGGCGCGCCGGCGTCCAGGGCGCGCCGTCGCCATCCTCGCCGCGATCGAGGAGCCCCAGCGCCGCTTCGTCATCGCCGATGGACCAGGACCGGAGGAAGGCGAAGAGTCGCGTGCGAATGGCGGCCGTGAAGGCCTTTACGTCTCGGGTGACGTCCGGCGGCTCCTCGGGGCGCGCCGGCCGCATCTCGACCGTTCCGGGCGCGAGATACGTTGGATCGCGCATGCGCTCCCACTCCTCGAGCAGGCTCGAGTCCACCTGGCGCAGCATGTCGCGCAGGTAGAGCTCGGTTTCGAGGATCGCGTCGGTCTTCACGCTGTCGGGCACGCTTTGGCTCAGCACCTTGTAGACGCTGTTCAGGTGGCGCAGGAGCAGCCCCTCCGCGCGCTCGAGGTCGTACTCCTGCACGTAGTCGGAAAAGGACCGGAATCCCTCGAACATCTCCCGCGCGATCGACTTCGGCCGGATCGCCTCTTCTCCGACCCACGGATGACGGCCCGCGAAGGCGTTGAACGTCATGTAGATGAAATCGCGCAGCGGCTTCGGGTACTCCATCTTCTCGAGCTCGGCCATGCGCTGGTCGTAGTCGAGGCCTTCCGCCTTCATCTCCGCGACCTTCCGGTCCTTCAGCTTGTCGAGCTGGCGGCGCAGGATCAGCTCGGGGTTCTCGAGGATGCTTTCGACGACGGTCAACAGGTCGAGGGCGTGTGTCTCCGCCTCGGCGTCGAGGAGCGGGATCGTCTCGAACAAGTACAGCGACAGCGCATGGTTCATCGAGAAGTCTTCCTGCAGGTCGACGTTCACGCGCACGCGGGATCCATCCTCCTTGCGCGCCGTGATCTCGACGATGCCGCGTTCGACCAGCGCCCGGAACAGCTGCCAGGCGCGCTTGAAGTGCGCGCGCTTCGCGTGGTCGGTCTCGTGGCTCGTGCGGATCAGCTCCTGCATCGCCCGGCAGCCGTCGCCGCGGCGGGAGAGGACGTTCAGCAGCATCCCGTGCGACACGTCGAACCGCGAGGTCAGACGCTCCGGCGCGGCGTCGATGAGGCGCTTGTAGGTCGCCAGGTCCCAGTTCGCGAAGTTGTGGTCGGGCGGCTTCCTCTTCACGACCTTCTTGCCGCCCTTCGCCTTGTCGTCGAGCTTCAGGTTCTCGATGAAGTGCTCCGGCGCCTGCGCGACGACGTAGCCGCGGTCGTCGAACCCCTTGCGGCCCGCGCGTCCCGCGATCTGGTGGAAATCGCGCGCCGAGAGTACCGCCGTCTTCTGGCCGTCGAACTTGCAAAGGCGCGAGAAGAGCACGGTGCGGATGGGCACGTTGATGCCGACCCCGAGGGTGTCCGTCCCGCAGATGACCTTCAGGAGGCCGCGCTGCGTCAGCTGCTCCACGAGGACGCGGTACTTCGGCAGCATGCCCGCGTGATGCACGCCGATGCCCTGCTTCAGCCACTTCCGGACGTCGGGGCCGTGCGGGCTCGTGAACCGGAAGTCCTTGATGGCCTCCGCGACCGCGTTCTTCTCCTCGCGGGTGCAGAGGTTCAGGCTGGTGAAGTCCTGCGCGCTGTCCGCGGCGTCCTTCTGGGTGAAGCTCACGACGTAGACCGGCGCCTTGCCCTCGGCGACGAGCTTCTCGAGGGTCTGCGACAGCGGGATCTGCGAGTACGCGTACTCGAGCGGCACCGGCCGCTCCACTGACTTCACCACCGCTGTCGGCAGTCCGTTCAATCGAGTGAGCGCCTCCGCGAAGAACGCGACGTCGCCGAGGGTCGCGGACATCAGGAGGAACCGCGCGTGCGGCAATGTGAGGAGCGGAATTTGCCAGGCGACCCCGCGGTCGCGGTCCGCGTACCAGTGGAACTCGTCCATCACCACGTCGTCGACCGCCGCCCGCTCGCCGTCCCGCAGCGCCATGTTGGCGAGCACCTCGGCGGTGCAGCAAAGGACGGGCGCGTCGTGGTTGACGGTCGCGTCGCCGGTGGAGAGCCCGACGTTCTCGGGGCCGAGCTCGCGGCACAGCGCCATCCACTTCTCGTTGACCAGCGCCTTGATCGGCGACGTGTAGACGGACCGGCGCCCGCGTTGGAGCGCGGCGAAGTGCACGGCGGAGGCGACAAGCGTCTTCCCGGACCCGGTCGGCGTGTTCAGGATGACGTTGCTGCCCTCGAAGAGCGCGAGGATGGCTTCTTCCTGGGCGGGGTAGAGCTCGAGCCCCATCTCGGCGACGGAGTCCAGAAATGGCCCGAGCAGGTCCTCGCTTTCGTTCAAATGCTCTCGTCGATCTCATGGCGGAAGGCGCGCCCGCGGGACTCCGGGTCCCAGCCCGCGTCCAATGCCGATCGGATGGCGCCGGGAAGCGCAGAGGCGACGCGCGCCTCGGACGGGGCGCGTCCGCCCTCGTCCAGCCGGAGCGTGAGGTCGAGGATCAGCTCGCGGGTGCGCTTGGGTTGCAGCGCGACCGAGATCGAGATGGCCTTGATGCCCTTGCCCCAGACCACCCAGCCGTGACGGTAGGACCAGGCGTACGGCGTCCCGTCCACCTCCACGGTGGTATGCGCGGCGCCGGCGCGCCCCGCCTTTTCACGGAGCTTCCCGGAGATGAGGCGGTCGCCGCCCTGGCCCGGATCCTTCTTCACGGCAGTGAGCCTATCCCCCTCGCCGCCGCGCTGCCCGGCGTTCTTCCGGGCGGCGCTTCCGGTGACCGACCATCAGTGGAGCTAGGCGATCATGATGCGCCACGCTGGAGCAGATGAAGAGCACCGACGCGTCCACCGGGGTGCTTCGGAATTGTCACGAGCGCAAAACCTTTGGCGCACACGGTGCATCATGAACCAGTTCCGGCGCAGAACTCCATCGCCCTTGAGGCCCGAGGAGATAGATAAATGGAAACCAACGCCGCCCTGCTGTCCGAGGTCCCGTTCTTCACGCTGCTGGACGACCAGGAGCGCGAGGAGCTGGCGCGCGTCGTTCACGCGGTCACCGCGCCGGCGGGCCAGACGCTGTTCAGCTACGGAGATCCGGGTGATTCGCTGTTCGTGATCCGCTCGGGAGCGGTCGAGGTGTTCATCAAGAACGATACGGGCACGCGCATCCTGCTGGAGACGGCGCGCGCCGGTGACTTCTTCGGAGAACTGTCATTGCTCGATGGGGGGCCGCGCACCGCGTCGGTGGCGGTGATCGAAGACATGGAGGCCCTGCGCGTCGACCGCGAGAGCCTCGATCGCTTCCTGCGGGCGCGCCCCGCGGCCGCCCTGGATCTCCTCACGGCAATGGGCCGACGGCTGCGGTTCACGGCCGAAAAGCTGCGCCACACCGCTTCTCGTAACGTCAACGAAGAGACCGAAGACAGGCGTACGAGGGTGATGAAGGTCGCGGACTGGATCGCCGAGTTCAGCGGCAGCATCGCTTTCCTCCTGATCCATGTCGTCCTCTTCACCGGCTGGATCGTCCTGAACCTGGAATCGATTTCGTGGGCGCCGCGGTTCGACCCGTATCCATACGGGCTGCTGACGATGGCGGTGTCGTTGGAGGCCATCTTCCTGTCCGTGTTCGTGCTGCTGAGCCAGAACCGTCAGGCGTCCAAGGATCGCGTGCGCGCCGACATCGAGTACGACGTGAACCTGAAGGCGGAGCTGGAGGTCGCGCATCTCCACGAAAAGGTCGATCGGCTGGCCGGCGACCTTGCCATGCGGCTGGATGGGGTTCAGAGGGCGCTCGCCAATAACCGCGGGTGACGCCGGAGACGAAGCTAGCGACCCTCCACCTGGAACGTCGCCGTCAACGCGGCCCTGGAGACGGCAGTGATGGGTCGCAACGCATCGCTTTCGACCTGTGGTGCAGCCGCGAGTCTACCGCGCCCCGCGACCGTCACCCCAGCCTCTCGTCGTAACCTTGGGGCATGCCGACGGAGCGGGAAAAGATGGTGGCGGGCGAGCTCTACGATCCCATGGACGCGGAGCTCATCATTGCCCGTACCCGGGCGCGGGAGCTGTGCTGGGACCTGAACGCGACGCGCGAGAGCGACGCGGTGCTTCGCCGCTCGATCCTCGCCCAGCTGTTCGGCGCCGGCGGTGATTCGGTCTGGATGCAGCCGCCCTTTTTCTGCGACTACGGCACGAACATCCGTCTCGGCGACCGCGTGTTCTTCAACTTCAACTGCGTGGTGCTCGACGTGTGCCCGGTGACGATCGGCGATTTCACGTTGTTCGGCCCCGCGGTGCAGATCTACACCGCGACGCATCCCTTCGACCCCGTCCTGCGCCGCAAGCAGGAGTTCGCGAAGCCGATCGTGATCGGGTGCGACGTGTGGGTGGGGGGAGGAGCGATTCTCTGTCCGGGGGTGACGATCGGTTCGCGGTCGATCATCGGGGCGGGCAGCGTCGTCACCCGGGACATTCCGGACGGCGTGTTCGCGGCGGGGAATCCGTGCCGCGTGATCCGCGACGTCGGCTCGTCTCCGAACGATTGAGCGCGGTCAGACGGTGAGCGCGCCCGCGGGGACCGCGTAGCGCGACGTCAACGTCGAGACGGCGTGCGCGACGATCGCCTTGGATTCATCGCCAGTCAGCGGCGCGAAGCCCGCCGCCCACGTGTGGCGCTCGGCGAAATCCGGGAACCGCGGCGACTCGCCCCACCGCCAGGCCTCGCGCGTCGCCGTACGGCTGCGGCCGAGGACGTGGAGATGCAGATGGCGGTGCTGGCGCGGCGTCTTGGGGCCGACGGGATCGGCTTCAGCGTTGAGCGCCCAGTTGCGCGCCTCCCAGTAGTTGATGCAGCCTTTTTCGAGCTGGGGGAGGGTCTCGATCATCGCGCGTCCGGCGGCGGCCACCAGGAATCCCCAGTGCATTAGCTCGTCGCGGTCGAGCTCGCTGCGCTCCCAGACGTCGCGGGGGGGCAGGACGACGAGGTGACCGCCCTCCTCGCGGCTGCAGAGCAGGTTCGCCGTTTCGGGGAGCATCAGCCGGCCGCCGGGGCCCACCAGGAGGGTGCGGCTCATTCGATGCCCGGTTGCACGCTGGCATGTTAGCATGATCGCAGGAGGTGAGCGCATGCCGTTCGTTTCCGGTGCGGAAATCAAGGTCGTGGGAAAGAGCGGGCAGATCTCGCTCGGCAAGGGCTATGCGGGCAAGACGCTGCGCGTGGAGCGTAACCAGGACGGTAGCATCGTCCTCACCGCGGTCGCGATGATTCCCGAAGCGCAGCTTTGGACCGTTGAAGAGCCGGGCCGCTCCCGCATCGCACAGGGTCTCCACTGGGCCGTCACGACGCCCGCGAAGGAGACGGACATCGATGCGCTGGTCGGGCGGCGACCAAGGGTCACCCGGGCCTCACGTGGTCGCAAGCGGTAGCCGGGTTCGACTGGACCTCAACAGCCCCGCCTTCCAGGAAGTCTTCTTCCGGCTCGAACTCGCCGAGTTGAAGCAGGTGGTCGCGTCTCTGCGCCGGCTGGCCCAGTTGGACTGGGTCTCTCCGTATCGGCACACGGGGTTTCGTTGGGAGGCGATCGCGCACATACCGTCGCCGAACGGGGCCACGGTACATTCCCTCCGGCTCAGTCAAAAGGTGCGGGCCGTCGCTTATCGAGACGGCGAGTTCCTTCGTTTCATCTCGCTGCATCCGGATCACGATTCCGCCTATGGCCGCTGACGGGAAGCGAACACCGCGCGCACCCCCCAAGCGGGAGAGGGGGTCGGCGGTGGCGTATCTCTGTTGCTGCCGGCGCGCGAGGGGGATGGCGACCCTGGAGGGATTCGAACCCTCGATCTTCACCTTGAAAGGGTGACGTGCTGGGCCTCTGCACCACAGGGTCGGCGGTTGCAGAGACAGTCTAGCACCGCGAGGTCAGGCGGCTTCGCGCCAGTGTTCGTGCTCGACGGCTTCGGCCGCTTCGCGGGGCGGGGCGTCGATCGCGGTGCCGACATCGGCGAGCCACACGGCGCGCAGGACGAGTGCGCTCCCGACGGTGACGAGCGCGGCGGCGACGACCTGAAGCAAGCTCACTGTTCCATCCTCCCGAGCGGAAGGCTAAAGGACCCCACCGCCAATCCGGGTCCAAGCTTCGCCTTTTATTCGCACGGGGTCAAGCAAAAAGCGAAGAGGAAGCGAAAGATCAGTGATGGGCGGGACGGGGCGGCTTTTTCGGAGGGATCAGGAGGGCCACTATCTCCGCGCAGTACAACACGATAGAGACGGAAAGCTCCAGCCAGATGGCGAGCACGATCACGCCTTCCAGGGCGCCGTAAACGCCCGCGTATCGGGCCAGGTTGCGCAGGTAATAGGCGAAAGCCTTCTTGGCCAGCTCCCAGAGGATGGTGGCCAGCAGGGCGCCCTGCGCGGCGTGCATGTTCGTCACCACGCGCCGCGGCACGATGCGATAGACGAGGAAGAAGAAGGTGAAGGTGACGGCGACGGGCGCGATCTGGCTCATGAAGACGCCGACCAGCGCGGTCACCGCATCCGCGCCGCGCGGCCCCGCGAAGCGGAGGACGAGCCCCTCCGAAGTCGCCATCACCATCGTGAACGCCATGGTGATGAGGAGCCCGAGTCCCGCGAGGAGGACCATCCCCAGCGCGAGAAGGTTCCCCCAGGCGAAGCTGCGGCCGGGCACGCCGAACACGCGCTCCAGCGCGGAGAAGAGCGACCCGAAGACCCGGCGCGACGTCCACGCGAGCAGGCCGAGCGCGGGCCACTGGAAGCGCAGCGCGCGCTCCACGAACGCGCGCAGCGCCTCGCGCGCCGGGTCGTCCATGTGCACGACGACGCCGCTGATGATGATCAGCGTCCCGTTGTACGCGGCCTCGAAGGACCCGACGATCAGCACGCCGAGCGAGATGAGGAAGATGGACAGCGGCAGCAGCGACAGGAGGGTGTAGTACGCGACGGCCGCCGCGCGGTCGGGACCGTTGTGGTCCTGGAATCGATTGAAGGCCCGCCAGGCGATGCGCCCGGCCTGCCGGATCACGCCCGTTTTGGCGGTCGTAGCGGGCGCATCTCGAGGCGGCTCAGGTGGGCGGCGTCGCGGACGGCGAGGAGGTCGAGGACGGCGTTGGCGACGTCCTCCGCGGTGAGCATCCACCCCTCGCCGCGCACGTCTCCCGGATCGCGGCCGAAGCTCGTGTCGACCGAACCGGGAGCGATTGTCGTGACCTTCACGCCCTGGTGACGCACCTCGAGCATCAGGCACGCCGCGAAGTGATCGAGGGCGGCCTTGCTCGCGCAGTACGCGGCCATGCCGGCGATGGCGTTCTGGCCCGCGAGCGACGAGATCATGAAGATGTGGCCGCCGCGCTCCACGAGATGCGGGAGGGCGGCACGTGTCACGCGGAAGGCGGCGCCGAGGTTCGTCTCCAGGGTGTCGTTCCAGACCTCGTCGCCGGTCTCCGCGACGGACAGGTGAGCGCCGATGCCGGCGTTGTTGACCAGGATCTGCAGGCCCCCGTGGGCGGAGGCGGCCGCGGCCACCGCCGCGTCACAGTCCGCGCGTCGCCGCAGGTCTCCCGTTTGCACGACCGCCTGGCCGCCCGCCGCGCGCACCGCGCTCGCGGTCTCTTCGAGATCACCGCGGGTCCGCGCCACCAGCGTCACCGAGGCGCCGCGTCCGCCGAGGGCGATCGCGATCGCGCGTCCGATGCCGCGGCCGGCTCCGGTGACGAGCGCGGACGCGCCCCTGGGGTCCATCGCCGCAGTATAGGAAGGCGCCGCCGGGCCATCAACCGAGCGCCACGCGTTATATTCCAACCATCGTGTTCGAGGAGCCAAAGGCGCGTGGTTGACTACAAGGACTACTACCGGATTCTCGGCGTCCCGAAGACGGCCAACGAGAAGGAGATCAAGGCCGCCTTCCGCAAGCTGGCGCGGAAGCACCATCCCGACGTGAACAAGGGCGACGCGAAGGCGGAGGCGAAGTTCAAGGAGATCAACGAGGCCAACGAGGTCCTCTCCGACCCCGAGAAGCGCCGCCGCTACGATCAGCTCGGGTCGGACTGGGCGTCGTACGGCCGTGCGGCGGGCGGGCCGCGCGGCGGTCGCGGCGGACCGGGACCGGGGGGGGTGCGCGTCGAGTATGGCGGCGAGGACATCGGCGGGTTCTCCGATTTCTTCAAGACGATCTTCGGCGGCGCTGGCGGTTTCCCGGGTGGCCAGGGTGGCGGCGGCGGCGCGCAGGACGCCTCGTTCGAGGAGCTGTTCGGCCGCGCGGGCGCGCGGCAGCAGGCACCGCAGGATCTCGAGACGACCGTCGAGCTGACGCTGGACGAGGTGCTGCGGGGGACGAAGCGCGCCGTCCAGATCGGGGAAGGCAAGGACGCGCGCACGGTGGAGGTCCGCATCCCTCCGGGAGTGCGCGACGGCTCGCGCGTCCGCGCCGCCGGCGAGGGTGGGGGCAAAAGCGGCGCCCGCGGGAATCTGTACATGCGGGTCAAGGTCCTCCCGCACCCGATCTTCGAGCGCAAGGGAGACGATCTCGCCGTCTCCGTCGCCGTCCCGCTGACGACCGCGGTACTCGGTGGCGAGGTCCTGGTGCCGACTCTCGACGGGCCGCTCGGGATCAAGGTCCCCGCGGGGTCGCGCGTCGGCCGCATCTTCCGCCTGCGCAACCACGGGCTGCCGAAGCTCGAAGGCGGGGGGCGCGGCGACGTCCTCGCCACCCTCGGGGTCGAACTGCCCGGCCCGGACCTCCCGGATCGGGAGCGCGAGCTGTTCGAAGAGCTGCGCGCGCTCGGACGTTGACCCGCGCCGCCGACCTCGGCTAACATTCCGCGCCCAACCGGAGCCCGGTCGGCCGTTGGTCCTAAGGAGGAGCACATGAAGCGTACGTTTGCGGCCTTGTCCGCGGCGATCGCACTGGTGGCGACGGCGGCGGTGGCCGTCCCGGCGCATGCGCAGGCCAAGCGGCCCCAGGTCGCGATCACCGATTTCGACTACGGGACGGTCGGCTATCACTGGTGGGGCGATCAGGACATCGGCAAGGGCATGGCCGATCAGCTGATGAACGCCCTGGTCGAAGAGGGATCGTTCCGCGTCATCGAGCGCAAGAAGCTCGACACCGTGCTCGCGGAGCAGGACTTCACCCATAGCGATCGCGCCGATCCCAGCCAGGCGAAGATCGCCAAGCTCGGCAAGGCCCTGGGCGTCCACTACATCATCACGGGCTCGATCACGAAGTTCGGCGGCGAGCAGAACGACAAGGGCGGCAGCCTGAAGGGCATCCGACTCGGAATGGGCAAGCACAAGACCGAGGTCGAGGTCAGCGCGCGCCTCATCGACACCACCACCGGCGAGGTTCTCGCCGCGGCCAAGGGCCACGGCGAGTCCAAGAAGGGCGGCGGGTTCGCATTCGCCAGGGGCGGGACGGGGTTCGGCAAGCAGCAGAGCGACGCCAAGGAGAGCGCCATCGGCGAGGCGCAGGAGATGGCGGTCAACGATCTCGCGACCAAGCTGGCCGCGAAGAAGGATCGTCTGAACTAGCCGTCACCCCGGCCGTGATCGATGCAGGGGGTCGCCGTCGCGGCCCCCTTTTTTTTCGTCCGCGGTAGCCGTCACTCGAGGGAACGAAGTCCCGCATGAGCTCGCCCTTCCTCACCCTGGCCAACCAGCTCACCCTGCTGCGCATGGGGCTGGCGCCGCTCCTGGTCGTGCTCGTGCTGCACGGCCGCATGGCCTTTGCTCTCGCCGTCTTCGTGGTCGCCGGGATCACCGACGCCCTCGACGGGCTCATCGCCCGCCGCGGCGGGCAGCAGACGACGCTGGGCGCGATGCTCGATCCCGTCGCGGACAAGGTGCTGATGACCGCGTCCTTCATCGCCCTCACGTGGGGCGCCGGAGTGGCGATCCCGGTTCCGGCCTGGCTCACCGTGGTGATCCTCTCCCGCGACGCGATCATCCTCGTGAGCGTCGTCATCGTGAACATGACCCTCGGCCGGCGGATCTTCTATCCCTCGCGGCTCGGGAAGCTCGCCACCGTCGCGCAGCTGATGACCGTCGGCTTCGTCCTCCTGGCCAACGCCGCCGGCGCGGGATCGGCCCTGCTGCGCCCCCTCTTCGTCGCCACCCTCGCCCTCACCGTCGCGAGCGCGCTCCACTACACATACGTCGCCTCGACACGCGGGCCCGGCCGCGTCCCGGAAGAGCCACCCGAATGATCGAGGAGACCATCGTCCACTGTCCGGCGTGCGGGGAAGCGGTCGCCCTGGCCGTCGACACGTCGGCCGGCGACGAGCAGGAGTACGTCGAGGACTGCGCCGTGTGCTGTCGCCCGATGGATGTGTTCGTGCGCTGCCGGCCCGGCTCGATCAAGTCCGTGAGCGTCAGCGCGGGGTGACTCCCGACGGACCGTCACAACCTTGGAAATCCCTTGGGGATCCCTGAGGGACCCTCCGAGCCGTAGCGCGTAAACATTCAACGCGAACGGAGGGCGCCATGCGAAAAAGGATTGGTCTTTTGGTGCTGTGCGGCGCGATGGCGGGGCCGGCCGGCGCCGCCGCGGAGAAGGTAGTCGCCGTCTCCTTGCGGGATGGCAGCCGGCTGGTGGGCCGCGTCGTGGCGGAGACCGAAGCGACGCTGACGGTGGCCACCGCGGACGGCCTCGAGGTCGTCGTGCGCCGGGCTTCCGTCGTCTCGATAGTGGACGGCGGCGATGGCGGACGGTCGATCTCCGC
>JANMPI010000185.1:0-2210 GCA_031369785.1 Acidobacteriota bacterium | reverse complement strand
CCGCCGCATGGCGCCCCGCCGCTCCGGGGTGATCGTCACCATCGCGTCCACCTCCGGCCAGCGTGGCGAGGCCGGGTACGCGCACTACTCGGCGAGCAAGGGCGGCATCCTCGCCCTCACCAAATCGCTGGCCTCCGAGCTCGCGCCGCACGGCATCCGCGTGAACGGCGTGGCCCCGGGGTGGGTGCTCACGGACATGACCCGCGACGTGCTCGAAAGCCCGGCGGGCGCACGAGCGGCGGCGCAGATCCCGGTCGGCCGCGCGGGGACGCCGGACGAGATCGCGTGGGCGGTGGCCTTCCTCGCCTCGGACCTCGCGTCCTACATGTACGGCGAGATCCTGTCCGTGAACGGCGGCGCGGTGATGAACGGCTGACGGCTAGGAGCGGAGGACCGTCCCGCGGGCCGGGCTGAGGCGAGACGCGTACCCGCGCACGATGCGCGACAGCGCGGCGGCGATGAGCTCGGTGGGCTGCGCTTTTTCCGCCAGCACGCCGACCGCTTCCGCGGCGTCGGGCACCGTCGCGACCAGGATCGCGATGCGGTCGGTGGTCACCTCGAGGAGCTGGACCTCGTCCTCGTTCTCGAGCGTCACCAGCTCGCGCACGTAGCGCGTGAGCGCGGGCACCTTCTCGGCCAGGAGCCCGACCCGCAGCGCCGACGCGCTCTTCCCCGTCTTGCGCGCATAGACGGCTCCCGTGAGCAGGTCGAACATGAAGGCGAGGACGACGGACGGCAGCTCGGCGGTGACGTCCTCGAGGACGCGCTGCCGCAGCGCGACCTCCTCGCTGCTGAGCGCTTCCGAGCCGGCCTGAGCGTCGATCGACTCCAGGCGGCTGCGCACCGAGGCCTGAATCTCGTGGCGGCTCTTCCAGACGTCACGCGAGAACTCGGAGAGGAAGATCGTTCCCGCATGGCGCGCCAGCGTCTCGTCGAGACGGTTCCGCGCTTCGGCCTTCTCGAAGGTCTGGCCGGCGGTGCTTTCCCAATACGTGTTCGAGACGCGGCCGTTGACGAGAAGGACCATGGCCGAGCCGCGCTCGGTCTGGACTTCGAGGGTGCCGGTGTGCCCGTCCGCCTCCATGCGCGCGAGCAGATCGGCGAGCTCGGACTTCGATGCGATCGCCGCCTTGAGCTTCTGCCGGTTGGTGATCCCGCGAAGAAGGTGCGCCATGTCGAGCGGGAGCTCGTACACCGAGATCTCGCCGGCGGTGTCGGCGGCGAGGGCCCGGAGGCGCTCGAGGGCAGCGGCGCCGTTGTAGGCCATGACGCCTTCTCGATAGAGGGCGTTCACTTCGCCCCCGACGTAATAGAAGATCATGGCGACGGCGGTCGGGGTCTTGATCTCCGCGAAGCCGGTGAGGCCGATCTGCTGGCAGGACCGGAGGAGGTCGTTCAGGGACAGATGCCGGGCCGAAAGGTCCCAATTATGCAGGAGCTTGCTGCCGGGAAATTTCAATTGGGCTCATGATAGCGCCGCTTCAGGACTGGTGAGAATGGACCGCGAGACCCTCGAGGATCACCTCCGCAAGGCCACGCGCCAGGGCACCGCGCGGCTCCCGGAGGACCGCGTTTTCGCCCTCGGCCGCGACCTGGCCCGCGAGCTCGTCGCCGCGCACGCCGAGGCCCCGCCCCGTCACCCGTCCCTCGAGCCGGCGGATGTCACGATGACCGACGGTGCGCCGCGGCTCGGCGCGGGCGCCGCCGGTGACGCCGGCGAAGACATTTTCCGCCTCGGCGCCCTGCTGACCGGGCTCGCCCTCGGCCGGCCGGCATCCCTCGGCTGGCGGCTCGATGGCGCCCCGCGCCCCGAAACGTCGACCGTGCGGCGCCGCGCCGTCCTCGCCGGGCTCGCCGCGCCCCGCCCCTCCGACCGCTACCGGACGGCGATGGAAGCGCTGGCCGCGCTGGAGTCCGTGCTCTCACTCGCGCCCGCCTCCGAGGCCTCGTGGACCATGTTCCGCGGGGACGCCCCGCGATCCGGATCACGGCCGGGCCCGACCGCCGCCGGGGCGCTGCGCCCGCGGTGGCACGCCGCGATCGGCGCCGTCGCGGCCTCGCCGATCATCGCCGGCGACCTGGTCATCGCGATCACGTCGGATGGATCGCTTGCCTTTGTCGATCGCGCCAGCGGCCGGGTACTCGAAAAGGTCGTCATCGGATCCGCGGTGGAGTCCTCCCCCGCCCTCGCCGCGGGCGTCATACACGCC
>JANMPI010000164.1:0-2285 GCA_031369785.1 Acidobacteriota bacterium | reverse complement strand
AACATCTGCGCCGCCACCTGGTTCTCGATGGTGATGCGGCCCGTGAGGTCGATCCCGTGTACCCCGTCGGCGATCGAGTCGAGGACCAGCGCGTACTGCCGGCGCAGCGCCTCGAGGGTCGTCGTTCGTTCGACGAGGTCGGCGGTGCGCGAGACCACCTCGCCTTCGAGAATCTGACTGTACCGGTCGGAGGCCTCGCCATAGGCCTTGAGGCGCAGCAGGTTCTTGACCCGGACCCGCAGCTCGGCCCGGTCCACGGGCTTGCTCAGGAAGTCCTCGGCCCCCGCGCCGAGCCCCAGCATCCTCGCCTCGCGATCGTCGGCAGCGGTGACCATGATGACGGGGATGTGGCGGGTGGCGGGATTGGCCTTGATCGTCGCCGTCGTCCGGCAGCCGTCGATCCCTCCCATCCGCAGGTCGAGCAGGACCAGGTCGACCGGCTCCCGCGCGATCAGGGCGAGCGCTTCCTCGCCGCTGGCCGCGGTCAGGAGGCTGTACCCTTCCTGCCCGAGCATCAGCCCCAGAAGCTGCCGGTCGTGTCGCTCGTCGTCCACGATGAGCACCCGGGACGGGGGCTCCGGGCCCTGGAGCATCGGGCCGGACTTCGGCGAGGGCTCGCGAACCGCGCTAGACACGCGCGACCGGGAGTTGGGCGACCATCATCGCAAAGAGCTCCCGATAGGCGAGCGGCTTGGCAATATAGCCGTCGCACCCTGCGGCCCGGATGCGCTCCTCGTCGCCTTTCATGGCCAGGGCGGTGAGCGCGATCACGGGGATGGCCCGCGTCTGCGGGTCACTCTTGAGCTGCCGGGTGGCCTCGAGGCCATCCATCCCGGGAAGCTGGATGTCCAACAGGATGAGGTCCGGCTGCTCGCGCCGGGCGAGCGTCAGCCCGCCCTCCGCATCCGTGGCGCCGATCGCGACATGGCCGGCCGCCTGCACCAGGAATTTGGCCAGGCTCATGTTGGCGGGGTTGTCCTCGACGATCAGGACCTTCGCCACTAGGCCAACACGTGGCGCCGCGACATGGCCCGCCTGACCTCGTCCTTGAAGCGCTCCTGGTCGAACTCCGCCTTCGCCATGATCGTCGTCACGTAGCCGCTGAGCTTCGCCCGGTCCTCGGCGGTGATGTCCTTGCCGGTCACCACGAGGATGGGAATGCGTGCCGTGTCGGGATGCTCCTTGAGGGCGTCCACGACGTCGAAGCCGTTCACGTCCGGCATCATCAGGTCGAGGATGATCAGGTCCGGCAGCTCATGCCGGGCGATGTCGATCGCCTCCCGGCCGCCGTACGCGCGCAGGACCTCGCTGGCCAGGCCGAGGACGCGCACCGCGGTCAGCTCCACCGCCGCCCGATCGTCGTCGACCACCAGGATCTTGAGGGTGTCGCCCGCCGCTGGGGGGAACAGGCGGAGCTCGACCAGCGCCTCGTACAGCTCCTTGCGCGAGACGGGCTTCTGCAGGACGGCCGCGGCGCCGAGGGCAAAGGCCTTGCTCCGATCCAATCCGATGGAGACGATCACGATCGGGATGCGCCGCAGGTCGGGCACCTGGTTCAGTCGATTGAGGAGCTCCCAGCCGTCCATGTCGGGGAGGGTGACGTCGAGGGTGATGATCGCGAATCGCTGCTGGACCGCGAGCCCCAGCGCGGCCTCGGCGGAAGGAGCGTGCGTGACCGTGAAACCCTCGCCCTCGAGCTGAACGCGGAGGAGGTTGGCGGCGGCGATGTCGTCCTCCACGACCAGCGCGCGGCGCGGTCCGGCGGCGGCGGACGAGTCCGGCGCGACGTCCGGCCGGCGCCCGGCCGGGTCCGCCACCCGGAACGGCAGCCAGACCATGAAGCAGGAGCCCTCGTCCACGGCGCTCTCCACCGCCACCGTGCCGCCGTGCAGCACCGCCAGCAGCTTGACCATGGCCAGGCCGAGCCCCGTGCCCTCGAACTTCCGCGAGAGCCCGCTGTCGATCTGGCTGAAGGGCTTGAACAACTGCTCCATGCCCTCCGGTGCGATGCCGATGCCGCTGTCGACCACGCTGATCTCGAGGAACTCCGCGAACTCGTTCGGGGCCAGCGGGAAGCTGCGGCCCGGCCGCGTGCCGGAGAGCTGTCCGACCCGCGCGCGGGGCACGCGGGCCGCGGAGAGGGTGACCTGCCCGCCCTCGACGGTGAACTTGACCGCGTTGGAGAGCAGGTTGTAGACGATCTGCTTCACCTTGCGCGCGTCGGCCAGCATCGAGCCCAGGTCGTCTCCGCTGTCCATGCCCAGGCGGATCTGCCGGCCGGCCGC
>JANMPI010000142.1:0-11829 GCA_031369785.1 Acidobacteriota bacterium | reverse complement strand
GGGGCGATCACGACGCCGGCGGCGTGGGTCGATGCGTTCCGCGTCGTGCCCTCCAGCCGGCGCGAGATGTCGATCAGCTCATTGACCTTCGGGTCCTTCTCGAACGCCTCCTGGAGCGCGGGGGCCTCGGCGAGCGCCTTGTCCAGCGTCATCTTGAGGTCGAAAGGGATCATCTTCGCGATCTTGTCGACCTCCGCGTAGCTCATGTCGAGCACGCGCCCGACGTCGCGCACCACCGCCTTGGCCTTCATCGTGCCGAAGGTGATGATCTGGGCCACGTTCTCGCGCCCGTACTTGCGCGTGACGTACTCGATGACCTCGCCGCGGCGGTTTTCGCAGAAGTCGATGTCGATGTCGGGCGGGCTGATGCGCTCCTCGTTCAGGAAGCGCTCGAAGATGAGCCCGTGCTCCATGGGGTCGATGTCGGTGATGCGCAGGCTGTAGGCGACCAGGCTGCCCGCCGCCGAGCCGCGGCCGGGGCCGACGGGGATCCCCTTCTCGCGGGCGTGGCGGATGAAGTCCCACACGATGAGGAAGTAGCCGGCGAAGCCGACGCGGCGGATGACGCCGATCTCCTTGTCGAGGCGCGCCTCGTACTCGGCGATGGTGTGGGAGAGGCGGCCCGCGGACGCGAGCGGCTCGAGCATCCGGCAGCGCTCGACGAAGCCGTCGCGGCTCACCTTCTCGAAGTAGCTCTCGATCGTGAAGCCGGGCGGGACGTCGAAGGCGGGGAGCGAGCCCGCCTGCTTCAGGTTGAACTCGCACATCTCCGCGATGCGGACGGTGTTGGCAAGCGCCCCCGGATGATCCGGGAACACCGCGGCCATCTCGTCGCCGCTCTTCACGTAGAACTCGTTGGTGTCGAAGCGGAGCCGATCGGTGTCGTGGACCTTCTTGCCCGACCCGATGCACACCAGCACGTCGTGGGCCTGGTGGTCGTCCTGGCGGAGATAGTGCGCGTCGTTGGTCGCGACCAGCGGCAGGCCGGTGCGGTCGTGCAGGCGGAAGAGGCCCTGGTTGACGCGGCGCTGCTCCTCGATGCCGTGATCCATGATCTCGAGGTAGAAGCGCTCGGGGCCGAAGATCTCGGAGAAGACGCCCACGGACGAAAGCGCCGCCGCTTCCTGTCCGTTGCGGAGATGGGACGCGATCTCGCCGGACAGGCACCCGGAGAGGCCGATCAGCCCCTTGCTGTGGCGGGCCAGGATTTCCTTGTCGATGCGCGGCCGGTGGTAGAAGCCCTCGGTGTAGCCCATGGAGACGAGCTTCACGAGGTTGTGGTAGCCGACCTCGTCGGAGGCCAGCAGCGTCATGTGGTTGTAGGCCTCCTCGATGCCGCTGCCCGCCTTGTCGAACCGGCTCCCCGGGGCGACGTAGATCTCGCACCCGGCGATCGGCTTGATGCCCCGGGCCCGCGCGGCGTCGTGGAAGACGACGGCGCCGAACATGTTGCCGTGGTCGGTGACGGCCAGGGCCTTCATCCCGAGCTTCGCGGTCTGGTCGACGAGTTCGCCGATGTGGCACGCGCCGTCGAGGAGGCTGTACTCGGTGTGGAGATGGAGGTGGACGAACTCAGTCATCGGCGGCAACCACCAGGGATAAGCCACGGAGGCACGGCGACACGGCGAACAGAAGAGTGGGACCAACGGATCGAAGAGGAGTGGAAGTGGCCACGAGTGAAGGCGACCTTAACAGACCGAGGAGCGCATCGGTTCCGATGCTGCGGGAGCGGGCACTGGGAGCGTCTCTTCGGCGATCACTCCCACTCGATCGTCGAGGGCGGCTTGGAGGAGATGTCGTACACCACCCGATTGATCCCCCGCACTTCGTTGACGATGCGGCTGGAGATGCGCGCCAGCAGGTCGTGCGGCAGGCGCGCCCAGTCCGCGGTCATGCCGTCCGCCGATTCCACGGCGCGGATGGCAATGGCGGACTGATACGTGCGGTCGTCGCCCATCACCCCCACGGACCGGACGGGGAGCAGTACCGCGAACGATTGCCAGACCTCCCGATAGAGGCCCGCGGCCTTGATCTCGCGGGCCACGATGTCGTCCGCCTCGCGCAGCAGGTCGAGCTTCGGCCGGGTGATGGGGCCGAGGCACCGCACGGCGAGGCCGGGCCCCGGGAAGGGCTGGCGATGGACGAACTCCTCGTCCAGGCCGAGCTGAAGGCCGACCGCGCGCACCTCGTCCTTGAACAGCTCGCGCAGCGGCTCGACCAGCGCGAAGCCGAGCTTCTTCGGCAGGCCGCCGACGTTGTGGTGGCTCTTGATGACCGCCGACGGCCCGCGCACCGACGTCGATTCGATGACGTCCGGGTACAGGGTCCCCTGGGCCAGGAACGCGAGCCCCGAAAGCTTGCGGGCAGACTGCTGGAAGACGGTGATGAACTCGCGGCCGATGATCTTCCGCTTGCGCTCGGGGTCGCTCACGCCGCGCAGCGCGGACAGGAACCGCCGTGTCGCATCCACGAACACGACCTTCAGATGGAACTTGTCCGCGAAGCGCTTCCGCACCTGCGCGGCCTCGTCCTTGCGCAGGAGGCCGTTGTCCACGAACACGCAGATCAGCCGGTCGCCGATGGCGCGGTGGATGAGGAGCGCCGCGACCGCGGAATCCACCCCGCCGGAAAGCGCGCACAGGACGCGTCCATCGCCCACCTTCTCCTGGATCTTCGCCACCGATTCGCCCACGAAGGACTCGGCGTTCCAGTCGCGGCGGCAGCCGCTCGCCTCCAGGAAGTTGGCGAGGACGGTCATCCCCTCGCGGGTGTGCTTCACCTCGGGATGGAACTGGATGCCGTAGAGCTTTCGCTTCGCGTCTTCCATCCCGGCGGTCGGGGTGTTGGCGGTGGACGCGATCCGCTTGAAGCCGGGCGGCATGCCGGCCAGCGAATCGCCGTGGCTCATCCATACCGGCGTGCGCGGCGAAACACCGTCGAGGAGCCGCGACCCGGGCTTCACCTCGAGCTCCGCGGGACCGAACTCCTTGGACCCGAATGCCTTCACCTCGCCGCCGAGGAGATGGCTCATGAGCTGCATGCCGTAACAGATGCCGAGCACGGGAATCCCCGCCTCGAACACCGCGCGCTCGCAGCGTGGCGCTCCCTTCGCGTAGACGCTCTCCGGTCCACCGGAGAGGACGATGCCCTTGGCGCCGCGGGCGCGGAGGGCGGCGGCGGTGGTGCGCGCGGGCAGGATCTCCGAGTAGACGGAGAGCTCGCGGAACCGGCGCGCGATGAGCTGCGTGTACTGCGATCCGAAGTCGAGGATGGCGATGGTGTCGCGGTCGCTCAGTGCGCAGGGCCTCCAAAAAGGGACGAGTATAGCGGCGTGCATGGTAGTCTCGCCGGCTTGAAGCCGCGCTGGGTCCTCTTCGCATGCGTCGCCACGATGGCCTGCGCTACCCGGGCCCCGATCCCCGCCCGCGCCCTCTTCCCCATCGCCACCAACTGGACGGTCTCCCTCGGCGAGGACCCGATCGAGGGCCCGCTGGCGAGCGACGGCGGCCGTGTCTTCGTGGCCACGCGGGGCGGCCAGGTCACCGGTCTCGATCGCTTCACCGGCGCCACGCTGTGGCAGGTGGGCGGACGCCCCGGCGTGCTCGCCATCGGCGGCGCCGTCCTCGTCGTGCGGCAGGCCGACGGGACGGTGTGGAACGTGGACCCCGACACCGGATCCGCGCGGTGGAAGGTCCCTTCGGGCGTCCCCGGCATCCTGCCCGCCGTGGTCAGCGGTGATCGCATCGTGGTCGCCGGCGAAGGCCTCGCCCTGCTCGATGCGGCCAAGGGGGGCGTCGTCTGGTCGGCGCCGGAGGCACGCGCGGCCACGCCGCCGATCGTCAGCCCCGCCGGAGTCGTGATGGGCGAAGCCGACGGCCAGCTTCGCGCCCGCGACCTGGCCACCGGCCGCGTCGTGTGGTCACACGCGACCGAGCACGCGCTCAGCGCGGCCCCCGTGGCCGACGCCGACGGCCGGATCCTCTTCGGCACCACGGACCGGCGATTCCTCGCCCTCGATGGCAAGGACGGCAAGGAGCGCTGGAGCTGGCGGCTCGGGACCGACGTCCATCACCCGGCGACCGTCTTCGAGCGCCTGGTGCTCTTCGCGTCCCATGAGGACGTCCTCTATGCCTTCGGCCGCGGCAACGGCCATCTCGCGTGGCGCGTCGCGCTGCCTTCACGCCCCCTGTCCTCGCCCGTTCTCCTGGGAGATGCCGTGGTCGTGGCCTGCCACGGGTCGCGCCCGGGCGAGACCTTCCTCATCGGGTTCGACGCGCGCACCGGCAACCGCCAGGGCGATTTCAAGGTGCCGGGCGAAGCCAGCACCGCCCCGCTTCTCGTCGAGGACCGCCTCTACATCGGCATGCGGGACGTGGCCCACAGCGTCGTCGCCCTTCAGCTCGGAACGGCCGGAGCGCCCGTGCCGTGAGTGATACACTGGCCGCTCAACCCTTTCACGAGGAGCTTCACCGATGTCCATGCGCAACCCATTGGCCGTGCTGACGCTGGTCGCGCCCTTCGCCCTCGTGGCGTGCGGCGGCGGCGGGCAGAGCAGTGAACCCGCGGCCACCACGGCCACCACCATGGCGGCGGGCGGCGGAGCGGCCGCGGGAGCGGCCTCCGGCGGCGGCTCGGGATCGATCTCGGGCAAGGTGACCTTCACGGGGACGGCGCCCGTCGCCGAGAAGATCAAGACCAGCGCCGATCCGAAGTGCGCGGAGATGCACAAGGACGGACTGATGCGCCAGTCGATCGAGGTCCACGACGGCGGCCTCGCGAACACGCTCGTCTACGTCAAGAATCCTCCGGCCGGCGGCGGCGAAAACCAGCACATGGAAGAGGTCGTCCTCGACCAGCAGGGCTGCATGTATCACCCGAGCATGCTGGCCGTGCGCGTCGGCGAGCCGGTGAAGATCCGGAACAGCGACGACACGCTCCACAACATCCATCCGCGCCCGACGATCAACGCGGAGTTCAACGTCGGCCAACCGCGCAAGGGCATGGAGACGACCAAGACGTTCGACAAGGAAGAGATCCTCATTCCCGTGGGCTGCGACGTCCACCCGTGGATGCGCTCCTACATCGCCGTCCTCAGCCACCCGTACTTCGCGGTCACCAAGGAGGACGGGTCGTTCGAGATCAAGGGCCTACCCGCCGGCGAGTACGAGGTCGAAGCCAACCATCCGAAGCTGAAGACGTCGGTCGCCAAGGTGACGGTGAAGGACGGCGACACGGCCAAGCTGGACCTGCCGTTCAAGAGCTAGTGACCTCCGAGGGCTGATGACGTTCGACCCGTGGCGGCACCGGTTCGCGGTGCTGACCGTTGCCGCCACCCTTGCCCTCATCTTCATCGGAGGGCTCGTGACCAGCACCGGCTCCGGGCTGTCGGTGCCCGACTGGCCCCTGTCCTACGGCATGGTCATGCCCCCGATGGTGGGCGGCGTCTTCTACGAGCACGGCCATCGCATGGCCGCCACCACCGTCGGGTTCCTGACCCTCGTGCTCGCCGTCTGGACCGCGCGCGTCGAGCCGCGCCGCGGCGTCCGCCGCCTGGCCTGGGCAGCGCTGGCTGCGGTCATCGCCCAGGGCGTGCTGGGCGGGCTGACCGTCATCTACCTCCTGCCCACGCCGGTGTCCGTCGCCCACGCGTGCCTCGCCCAGCTCTTCTTCTGCAGTGCGATCGCCATTGCGACGGCCACCTCCCGTGAATGGATCGACGCGCGACCCGCCGAGGACGTGGCGGGCATCCGCGCGGCCGCCATGGCGGCGACGGCGGCGGTGTTCGTCCAGCTCCTCGTCGGCGCGGTGATGCGCCACATCGGCGCCGGCCTCGCCATCCCCGATTTCCCGACGTCCTTCGGTCGCGTCGTACCGCCGCTCGACTCCGCGCCCGTCGTCGTACACTTCGCGCACCGCATCGGCGCCCTGGTCGTGGCGACCCTGGTCGTGCGGCTGGCCATCGTCGCCCGTCGCGCCGAGGATGGCCGCTTCCGCCGACCGGCCGCCTTGCTCGTGGGCCTGGTGGTGGTCCAGATCGCGCTCGGCGCCGCCACCGTCCTCACCGGCAAGGCGGTCACCCCGACCACGACCCACGTCGCCATCGGCGCCGCGATCCTCGGATCCTGCTTCTGGCTCGCCCTCCGCGCGTGGCGCCTGCTGCGCCGGCGCGCCATGGCCGGCGCGCGGTCGGTCGGCTACGCGGAGGCCGCCGTCTCGTGACCAGCTCGACGATCGCCGTCCCGCGCGGCGCGGCCGCCGACTACGTCGAGCTCGTGAAGCCGCGGATCACCCTGATGGTGATGCTGACCGCCCTCGTCGGCTACGTGATGGCATCGCGCGGGGCGGTGGACTTCCCCGCGATGGCCGCGGCCCTCGCCGGCACCGGGCTGGTGGCGGCCGGCGCCAGCACCCTCAACATGCTCCTCGAGCGGCGCACCGACGGCCTCATGCTGCGGACACGGAACCGCCCCCTGCCGGGACGGCGGCTGCGCCCGGTGGAAGCCCTGGTCTGGGGCGGGATACTCACCGCTACCGGGCTGGCATTCCTCGCCTGGCGCTCGGGGCCGCTGGCGGCGATGGTCGCCGCCGTCACGTGGGCCAGCTACCTCTTCCTGTACACGCCGCTCAAGACCCGGACGTCGCTCTCGACGATCGTGGGCGCGTTCCCCGGCGCGTTGCCCCCCGTCATCGGATGGGCGGCGGCGCGCGGGCGCCTGGACGGCGGCGCGTTCGTGCTCTTCGCCATCCTGTTTCTCTGGCAGATCCCGCACTTCCTCGCCATCGCCTGGATCTACCGCGAGGACTACGCGCGCGGCGGCCTGCCCATGCTGCCCGTCGTCGATCCGGAAGGGATCATCACCGGGCGCCAGGCGGTGGCGAATGCGCTCGCCCTGACGATCGTGAGCGTTGCCCCCGCGTTCGGGGGCATGGCGGGCCGGATCTATCTCACCGGCGCGCTCCTGCTCGGAGTGATGTTCACCGCGGCCGCGGTGAATGCGGCGGTGAAGCGCACGCCGGCGGCGGCGCGCACGTTGTTCCTCGCCTCGCTCGCCTACCTTTCGATCCTCTGCACGCTTCTGATCGCCGACCGCATGTGATCCGCCGGATCCCGTGGTGGGCCGGCGTGGCGCTCCTCGCGCTCGGCGCCCGGCTCCTGTGGCGCTTCGGGGCCGACGAGCCGCTCCTCTACTCGCACCAGTACCACTACTGGGAAGGCGCTCTGCGCATCGTCGAGCACCCGCACCCGTTCTCCTTCCTCGTCTACAGCGACGACTGGCGGCAATGGCCGCTGGGCGGGCCGTGGACGATCGCGCCGCTGTACTACGTCTTCCTGGCCGGCCTGCTGGCGATCTCCGGGGGCAGCCTCCTCTTCGTGCAGATCGTCCAATGCGCGCTCGATGCCCTGGTCGCGGTGGCGGTGGGCTTTCTCGGCGCGCGCGCGGCCCGCTCGGCGCGCGGCCACTGGGCGGGCGTCGGCTACGCGCTCTACTTCCCGGCCATCCAGCTCGCCAACTCGACGATGACGGAGGCGCTGCACACCCCGCTGCTCGCCCTTGCCTTCGTGCTCATCGCCCGCGCGCTTCCCGAGGAGGTGGCCGACGATCGCCGCGTGCGGCGAGACGCGGCGCTGGGTGGTCTGACCCTGGGGCTCGGTGGCCTCGCGCGCACCGTCGGCCTCGCCTTCGTGCCCGTGGCCTGCGCGCTGCTCATTGCGCGCCATCGCCGTCGCGGCATCGCGCCCGCGCTGATCCTCGCCCTCGCCGCCGCGCTTCCGATCCTTCCCTGGGCCGCCCGCAATCGCATCCTCCTCGACGACCCTTCGCCCATCGAGAGCGCGTCGGTCGCGAACCTGCTCATCGACAACGTGTACGTCGAGGGCGAACGGTACGACCGCCTCGAGCACTTCGTCTTCAAGGAGACGACGCCCGCCGCGCGCAAGGACCGCGCGATGGAGTTCGTCGCCCAGGGCCTGCGCAAGCGGTACCACCTGATTCCCGCCAAGGTCTGGTTCAACGTCACGCACCTCGTACGGCCGGAGGGGCTGTGGGTGCTCCTCGGCGTGCAGCAGCCGTGGCCATGGTGGCGGCATCTGCTGAACGTCCTCCTCGACGACCTCTGGCTCGTGCTGATCCCGCCCCTCGCCCTCGCGTGGCTCGCCGCCGGCCGCGGTCCGCTGCGCGCGATGCTGCTCGCGTGGGCGGCGCTCTACCTCTTCATGATCCTCGTGGTGTTCCACACCGAGATCCGCTACCGCATGCCGCTGGCGCCGTACGCCTTTGCCGGCGCCGCCGGCGGGCTGGCGCTCCTGCGCAGCGGAAAGCGCAGGAAAGCCGCGCGCGTCGCCGCCCTCGCCGGAGCGACCGTGATGGCCGCGCTGGCCCTCGCCCCTTTCGCCCCGCTCGCCTGGCGCGGGACGGTCTCCTTCGTCCGTGTCCGCGCCGCGGACCGGGCGCTCGCACGTGGCGACACGGCCGCGGCCGCCGCCGCCGCGACACGCGCCTCCGCCGCCGACCCGACCTCCACCTGGCCCTGGATCCGCTACGCGCGCTGGCTGGCCGCGTCCGGGCACCCAGCGGAAGCGCTCGCCGCCTACGCACGCGCGGCGCCGCTGCGCGAGGTGCCGTGGGAGCCGCCGGCCACGCGTCCCGCGCTGCTCGACGCACTGGGCCGTCCGGAGGAAGCGCGCCTCGCCGGCGCGGAGGCGAATCGCATCGCGCAGCTCGCGGACTCGTGGATCCTGCTCGACGTCGCCTGGCGCGCGGTGGTCCCGCCGCCGGCGGATGAAGTGCTGATGGCACGCGGGGACGAAGGCGCCGTCCGCGATTTCGGTCAGGCGCGGGGCGACTATCGCTGGTCGCGCCCGGGCGCGCAGGTGCGCCTGCATCCACGCACCCCGGCCGCGGCCTATGACCTCGTGCTGGAGATGGGAGCGCCGGCCCCGGCGCCGGCAGGCGGCCGCGAAGTCGGCGTCATCGTCGACGGGGAGCGCGCGGAGACGTTCACGGTCGGCCCGTCGTTCGCCGAATACCGGATGCGCGTGCCCGCGCCGCGCGACGGATCGCTCGACATCGTGCTCCGCGCGCGACCCTGGAGCCACTCCGGCCAATCCGCGGCACAGGGCGTCGCGGTGCGCCGCGTCGCCGTCGTCGCGGTCGATCAGTCCTGAATCACGGGCGCAATGGATCGCGAGCCGGCGGCTTGTCCGTGCCGCCGCCGCTCCCCGTCTCCTCCTTGCGCCGATCGTCCGACATCTCGACCGCGATCGCCGCCGCCTGCTCCACCGGCACTCCCTCCGTCCGGCGCTCGTACTCTTCCTCCGCGCGCTCGTCCCCGACGCGCTGTTCCGAGTCCGCCACCTGCTCCTGCTGGCCCGGCAGCTCGACGCGCAGCTCCTCGATGAGCATCATCACCGCCGCCGCGACCGGAAGCGCCAGCAACGCGCCCAGGATCCCCATCAGCGTTCCGCCCGCGAGCAGCGCGAAGAGCACGACCGACGACGGAAGGCGCAGCGCCCGGCCATAGATGCGAGGAATGAGCACGCGGCTCTCGAACTCCTCGTAGGCGAGCATGACCACCAGGACGACGGCCACCACGACGGTGCCGCGCGGCAGCGCCGCAAGGACCATCGGCGCGATGGTGAGGAGGGCGCCGACGTACGGCAGCACGTCGGCGAGGCCCGCAAAGACGGCCAGCGCCATCGCATTCGGCACCCGGCACGCCAGGAGGAGGATGAACGCGAAGACCGCGATCAGGAAGCTCGTGATCAGCTGCCCGCGGATGTAGGCGCCGACGATCGTCTCCAGGTTCATCATCACGCGGGCCAGGCGGATATGGTGCGAGCGGGGGACGACCGCGAAGAGCCCGCCGCGGAGCCGGTCGCGGTCGATCATGATGTACAGGGCGAGAAAGAGGGCGCTCGCGCCGTACGCGAGGAACGCGATGATCTGCATCGAGACCGCGAATGCCGTCGCGCTGACCACGATGGCGGGAGCGTCGTACTTCAGGTCCCGCAGCCAGTGCGCGAGCGGCGCGGTCAGATTGGAGTGCGCGAGATAGTCCGAAAGGCGCGCGCGAAAGACGGGCTCCTGGCCGACCAGCGCCGCCGCCTGGCCCAGGAGCGACGGGACGGTCAGGGTCACGGCGAGGGTGAGGACGACGAACAGCAGTGTGAAGACGATGGCGATCCCGAGGCCGCGCCTTACGCGCCGTGCTTCCATCCATCCGACGGCCGGGCTCATCGTGCCGACGAGGAGGAGCGCGACCACCAGCACCAGCAGGACCGGCCAGAGCCGGACCACCAGCCACAGGCAGGCCGTGACGAGGATGAGCCGGACCATTGTGGCCGCCGAAACCTCGAAGCTCACCACCCGCGTCTTCTCGTCCGCCGGGGGCTGCTCGTGCGTCACGTTCTCATCCTCCGCCAGTCCGCCGCCGGTTGGACGCCGCTCATCGATTTTTCCGCGCGCGCGACGATCTCGCGAGACACCGTTGACGGCCCTCCGCCACCTGCGATAGTGTGCCGCATCGTGAGCGACCTCCCAGTCGTGGCTACCCTCCCGGCGGAACCTGACCGGCCCGCGGCGCGGGGCGTGCAGGGGCTGATGTTCGGCCTCGCCACCCTCCTCCTCGTGGTCGCATCGACGTACTACTTCACGAAGGAGTGGCTTCCGCCGCTCGTCTCCGATCGCGCGGACATCGATGCCGCGATCGCGATCACGCTCCTCGTCACCGGGCTCGTGTTCATCGTCACGAACCTGATGCTGGCCTACTTCGGCTGGCGCTTCGAGGATCGCCCCGGCGCGCGCTCCGCGTACTTCCACGACAACGCGCGCCTGGAGATGACCTGGACGCTGATCACCGCCGGCATCATGGGCGTCTTCCTCTTCGGCGCCCTCGGCCTGTGGGCGAAGGTGACGTCGCGGCCGCCCGCGGACGCGATGCTGATCGAGGTCACGGGGCAGCAGTTCGCGTGGAACGTGCGCTACCCGGGGCCGGACGGCGTCCTCGGCCGCACCGATCACGCGGTGGCGTCGCAGGACAACCCGATCGGTGTGGTCGCCGACGACCCCGCGGGCAAGGACGACATCCTCCTGCTGAATCAGCTCTACCTTCCGCAGGACCGTCCGGTGCGCGTGCAGATCCGCTCCATGGACGTGATCCACAGCTTCTTCCTTCCCAACTTCCGGGTGAAGCAGGACGCCATGCCCGGCATGACCATCGAGATCTGGTTCGTGCCCAAGCAGACCGGCGACTTCGACCTCGGCTGCGCCGAGCACTGCGGCCTCGGCCACTATCGGATGCGGGGGAAGGTCCACGTCGTGGCCGCGGCCGATTTCGACCGCACGCTCACCGAGGCCAACCAGTAGGCATGACCGGTGCCCCCGACGCCCATCGCCGACCCTAATCCAGGAGACATGAATGGCCCACGCTGCTGAGGCCCACGCCGCCGAGGCTCACGCCCACGCGCCCACGGCCTTCATCTGGCGCTACGTCTTCAGCAAGGACCACAAGGTCATCGCGGTCCAGTACTACGTCACCGCGATGCTCATGGCGCTGGTGGCCGGCATCCTGGCCATGCTGATCCGCATCCAGATCGCCTATCCCGAGGCGCAGCTCGGCTGGCTGGGCACCATCTTCCCCATGGGCTACAGCAGCGGGACGATGAACCCCGAGTTCTACGCGATGCTGTTCACGATGCACGGGACGATCATGGTGTTCTTCGTGATGTCCACGGCGCCGGTCTCCGGCTTCGGCAACCTGCTCATCCCGTTGCAGGTCGGAGCGCGGGACATGGCCTTCCCGATGCTGAACGGCCTCAGCTACTGGACC
>JANMPI010000115.1:0-3974 GCA_031369785.1 Acidobacteriota bacterium | reverse complement strand
CCTGGCTGGACGCGACCACGGGTGAGTTCGTGGCCGCGGAGTGGACGGGGGCGCCGCGCTGGGATCGTCTCCGCGACGAGCTGGGCGGCGCGCGCCCGCGCGAGATCCTCGTCCCCGCCGGCGCGTCGCTTCCAGCGTGGCTCCTCGATGCCGGCGAGCCGGAAGCGGAAGTGCCGCGGGCGGAGCTCGAGGCCACGCGCTTCGACCCTCGCGCGGGACGCCGCGAGCTCCTCGCCCACTTCGGCGTGCACACCCTCGAGGCCTTCGGCTGCGAGGGCCATCCGCTGGCCACCGCCGCCGCCGCGGCCGCGCTTCGGTACGTCGGGGAGACGCAGCGGCGGGGCCTCGCCCACGTCACCAGCCTGCGTACCCGCCACGCGGCGGACGGCCTCGCCATCGACGCCGGCACGCGCCGCAACCTCGAGCTCGTCGAGACGCTCGCCGACGGCTCGCGGCGCGGCACGCTGCTCGGCGTTCTCGACGAGACGCGGACGGCGATGGGCGCGCGGGCGATGCGGGAATGGATCCTCCGCCCCCTCACCAACCTCGAGCGGATCCAGGACCGTCTCGACGCTGTCGAGGAGCTCGGCTTCCGGACCATCGAGCGGGGCCGCCTGCGGGAGGCGCTCGGGAGCGTGCAGGACCTCGATCGCATCATCGGACGGGTGACGCTCGGTACGGCCAGCCCGCGCGATCTCACCGCCCTCGCCCAGTCACTGCGCGCCATCCCCGCCGCCGACCATTGCCTGTCGGAATGCGTGGCCCCGCTTCTCCGCGGGGAGGCCAAGGACCTCGATCCCCCGCTCGACGTGGCCGCGGACATCGAGCGCATCGTGGTGGACGAGCCGCCGGCGACCTTGCGCGACGGCGGCGCCATCCGCCCCGGGGTGGACGCCGAGCTCGACGACCTGCGCGAGGTGAGCCACGGCGGCCGCACCACGATCGCCGCCATCGAGGAGCGCGAGCGCGCGCGCACCGGCATCGGGTCCCTGAAGGTGCGCTTCAATCGGGTGTTCGGCTACTACATCGAGGTGAGCAAGTCGAACCTCCCCCTGATCCCCGCCGACTACATCCGCAAGCAGACGATCGCCGGCGGCGAGCGCTTCGTCACCCCGGAGCTGAAGGAGTACGAGGAGCGGATCCTGAAGGCGGACGAGCGGATCCTCGACAAGGAAGCGGAGATCTTCGAGGCCCTGCGCTCGCGGGTCGCGGGCGAGGTGCTCCGCGTGCAGCGGACGGCGCGGGCGGCGGCGAACATTGACGTGCTGGCGTCGCTGGCCGAGGTCTCCTGCCGGTACAACTACGTGAAGCCGCGCCTGACCACGGGGGACGATCTCGCGTACGTCGACGGCCGCCATCCCGTGGTGGAGCGACTTTCGGGCGACGCGTTCGTCGCCAACGACCTGCGGATGGGCGACGACGCCGCGCGCCTGCAGATCCTCACCGGGCCCAACATGGGCGGGAAGTCCACCTTTCTCCGCCAGTCCGCGCTCATCGTGGTGATGGCGCAGATGGGCTGCTTCGTGCCCGCGCGGGAGGCCAAGATCGGCCTCGTCGATCGCATCTTCACCCGCGTCGGCGCCACCGACCACATCCTGCGCGGCCAGTCGACGTTCATGGTCGAGATGCAGGAGACGGCCCACATCCTCCGTCACGCGACCCGCAAGAGCCTCGTGCTCCTCGACGAGATCGGCCGCGGCACCGCCACCTTCGACGGGCTGTCGATCGCGTGGGCGGTGGCCGAGCATCTGGCCCGCGACCCCGTCGCCTCGGCCAAGACCATCTTCGCCACCCACTACCACGAGCTCACCGATCTCGCCGCCGACCTTCCCGGGGTCGGCAACATCCACGTGTCCGCCCGCGAGTGGCAGGACGGCGTCGTGTTCCTGCGCAAGATCGAGCCCGGCGGCTCCGACCGTTCGTTCGGGATCCAGGTGGCGCGGCTGGCGGGGCTGCCGGCCGAGGTCGTGGTGAGGGCCCAGGAGATCCTCCGCAACCTCGAGCGCACCGAGTTCGACCGCGAGGGCCGGCCGCGGCTCGCCCACTCGGAGAGCCAGCCCGCGCAGCCGGGGCGCCAGCTCGCGCTCTTCTCGGGGGTGGACGAGGCGGCGCTCGAAGAGCTGCGGCGGGCCGACGTCGACCATCTGACCCCCATGCAAGCCCTGGCCCTGCTGGCCGAGCTGAAGCGGCGCTTGGGGTAGACTCCGCCTAGGGAGTGCAGCGCCAATGACCACACGGCGATGGGATCCGCTTCGCGACCTCCTCACCCTCCAGGAGCGCATGAACCGCCTCTTCGAGGACACGCTCTCCTCGACCACGCGCACCTCCCCGCCGCTCGAGTCCGGGAGCTGGGTGCCGCTGGCCGACGTCTACGAGACCGCGGAAGGTTTCGTGGTGCAGGTGGACCTGCCCGGTTTGAGGGACGACGACGTCGAGGTCCACGTCGAAGGGGACCGCCTGGTGCTGCGCGGGCACCGCCGCCCGTCCGAGCAGACGCGCCCCGACAACTACTACCGCATGGAGCGCAGCTACGGCCCCTTCACCCGCACCTTCATCCTCGCCCCCGACGTCGACCCGGACCGCGTGACCGCGAACTTCAAGGACGGCCTGCTGCGGCTCGACCTCCCCAAGACGCGCCCGCGGCCTCCCTGGCGCGAGCGGCCCGACCGAGGAGAGGCCTGACCCCGGTTGCCTAGGAAGGGGCTCGGCGAGATCCTCCGCGAGGCGGATCTCATCAGCGAAGCGCAGCTCAACGAAGCGCTCGCGCTGCAGAAGTCGTTCGGCGAGCGGCTGGCCAGCATCCTCGTCCGCCAGCACATCCTCACCGAGAAGTTCGCCGTCACCTACCTCGGCCGTCAGCTCGGCGTCCCCGGCGTCGACCTCTCGCAGCAGGAGATCGACCTCGCGCTGCTCTCGAAGGTGACGCTCGAGATCTGCGAGAAGAACCTGGTCTTCCCGGTGAAGGTGCGCGGGACCCGGCTGCAGGTCGCGATGTCCGATCCCCTGGACCGCGACGTGGTGGCGGAGATCGAGTTCAAGACCGGCGTGCGGCTGGCGCCGCTCATCGCCCTCGACGCCAGCATCAAGAACGCGATCGCGGAGGCGCGCAAGGCGCTCCAGGAAGGGCGGCGGAAGCTGACGCCGAACGTGCAGCGCGCGCCCGGCGGCCTGCCGCGGACCGCGGATGCCGCCGCCCGCGTCCTGAACGAGCAGCAGGAGAAGGCGATCATCGAGACGCTGCCCGGCGCGGGCCGGCATCCGCCTCCCCCGTCGGTGCACGCCCCGCACCCGCCGTCCGTCGAGGAGGTGCAGACCGTCCTCGCCGTCGACGACGACGAGAGCGTGCTGCGCATGGTCACCATGCTCCTGCAGACCAAGCGCTACCGGACCCTCACCGCGCGCTCCGGACGCGAGGCGCTCGCCCGCGTGAAGGAAGCGATGCCGGACGTGGTGATCCTCGACGGGATGCTGCCCGAGGTCCACGGCTTCGAGATCTGCCGCCAGATCAAGACCTCAGAGCGCTTCCGCCACATCCCCGTGATCATGATGTCGGCGGTGCACACCGGCTGGCGCTTCGCCGCCGACGTCAAGGAGCGCTACGGCGCCGACGACTACATCGAGAAGCCGTTCGACCCCCAGGAGCTGCTGCGGCGGGTGGAGACGCTGCTGAACCGGGCGCCCGCCGGCGTGTCACCCGCCGCCGAGCTCGCGGCGCGGAAGCAGCTGAAGGACGGCGTCATCGCGCTGAAGCAGGGGAATCCCGAGGAAGCCATCGCCGCCTTCCAGCGCGGGCTGGCCATCGACGGCTTCAACGACCTGCTGCACTACTACCTGGCCATGACCTTCGAGAAGAAGGACATGGCCTTCCACGCCATCGACCACTACGAGCGCGCGATCCAGATCAACCCGGAGTTCTACGACGCGATCAGCGCGCTCGCCCGCCTCTACGAGAAGCAGGAGTTCTGGCGCAAGGC
>JANMPI010000110.1:0-9898 GCA_031369785.1 Acidobacteriota bacterium | reverse complement strand
TTCAAGCTCAAGATCCAGGGCATCCAGTCCACCTCCGACATGGCGGCCGAGGAGATGGAGAAGACGATGCAGAGCTTCGACGTCGAGGTCAACCGAGATTAGCCTCCGACCGAAGAAAGCCGTCGAGGATCCGAGCGACGCCGCCGCCGCCTACCTCGCGGCGCTGCGGAAGCTGGCCCACCGGGACCGGTCGAAGGAAGAGATCCGGCGGGCGCTGGCCCGGGCGGGGTACGACGAGCCCGTGGTCGAGGCGGTGCTGATCCGCCTCGTCCGCGACAAGTACCTCGATGATGCCGGATACGCGGTGCGCGTCGCGCGCACGCGGCTGCGCGAAGGCGGCCTGGGCCGGAATCGCATCCGGCAGGACCTGCGGGCGCGTGGAGTCCCGCGCGACGTCGCCGAAGGCGGACTGGCGGAGGCGCTGACCGAGGCCCCCGAAGCGGAGACCCTCGATCGCGTGGCTCAGCGCTACTGGCGCAATCGGGCGTCCGACGATCCGCGGGACAAGCTGCGCAAGCTGTGGGCATTCCTCGTGCGGCGCGGGTTTCCTTCCGACCTCGTGCGCGCCCGCCTGGCCGCGCTGTGGCCGGTGTGGCGGGACGCGCTCGACGGCCTGGAGGCGGACGACGGGGCCGACTGACCACCCGACGCTTCCGGTCCGGCGAGGAAGGCCGTAAAATGAGTGGTTCTCCATGAAGACCGGCGACCAGATCCGAAGCGCGTTCCTGCGGTATTTCGAGGAGCGGGGCCACCGCGTGGTGGCGAGCTCGTCCCTCGTTCCCCAGAACGACCCCACGCTGCTCTTCGCGAACGCGGGGATGAACCAGTTCAAGGACGTCTTCCTCGGGGCCGAGCAGCGGCCGTACACCCGGGCCACGACCTCGCAGCAGTGCGTACGGGCGGGCGGCAAGCACAACGACCTCGAGAACGTCGGCCACACCGCGCGGCACCACACGTTCTTCGAGATGCTGGGCAACTTCTCCTTCGGCGACTACTTCAAGAAGGAAGCGATCGCGTATGCGTGGGAGTTCCTGACCCGCGACATGGGGCTCGACGAGGGCCGCCTGAAGGTGACGATCTTCAAGGGCGAGGCCGGCGTGCCGCGTGACGTGGAAGCGCACGGCTTCTGGCTCGCGCACGTGCCCGCGGACCGCATCCTCGAGCTCGGCGCGAAAGACAACTTCTGGGCCATGGGCGACACCGGGCCCTGCGGGCCGTGCTCGGAGATCCACTTCTTCCAGGGCGACACGCTTCCCTGCCCGGAGGTCGAGGCGGGACACGCGTGCCTCGGCGTCGAGTGCGAGTGCGACCGCTGGCTCGAGGTGTGGAACCTCGTCTTCATGCAGTACGACCGGGACGCCGCGGGCACCCTCAATCCCCTCCCCGCGCCCTGCATCGACACCGGCATGGGGCTCGAGCGCGTGACGTCCGTCGTGCAGTGCCGGCTCACCAACTACGACACCGACCTCTTCCAGCCGCTCATCCAGGCCATCGCGCAAAAGGCGGGCGTCACCTACGGGACGGACGAGGCCAGGGACGTGTCGCTGCGCGTCGTGGCGGATCACCTGCGCGCGACGACGTTCCTGATCGGCGACGGCGTGATGCCCGGCAACGAAGGCCGCGGCTACGTGCTGCGCAAGATCATGCGCCGCGCGCTCCGCCACGGCCGCACGCTCGGCCTCTCTGGCGCGTTCCTCTCCGAGCTCATTCCCGTCGTGGTCGAGCGCATGAGCGGCGCGTTCCCGGAGCTGCGCTCGCACCTGGCGTCCGTCGTCCGCGTCGTGCGCGCGGAAGAGGAGCGCTTCGGCTCGACGCTGAAGCAGGCGATGGCGGAGTTCGAGAAAGTCGTCGAGAAGCTGGGCCGCTCCGGCGCGGGGAAGATCATCCCCGGCGCGGACGCCTTCCGCCTCTACGACACCTACGGCCTTCCCCTCGACTTCCTCCAGGAGCTGGCCCAGGACGGCGCGCTCACGGTGGACCACGATGGCTTCGAGCGCGAGCTCGAGGGGCAGCGGAACCGGGCGCGGCAGGCGGGCAAGATGGGGGCGGTCACCGGCGACCCGCTGTACATGGGCCTGCTGGAGAAGGGCAAGACCGAGTTCGTCGGCTACGAGGATCTCGTCCTCGAGGAGGCCACCGTCCTCGCCGTCCTGCGCGAAGGCCAGCTCGCCACCCGCCTCGACGAAGGTCAGGAAGGCCGGATCGTCCTCGACCGCACGCCGTTCTATGGCGCGTCGGGCGGGCAGATCGGCGACCACGGCGTGATCGCGGCGGAAGGCTCGGCGGCGGAGGTCGTCGATTGCGACGTGCCCGTCCCCGGCCTCTACGTCCATCACGTCAAGGTCATCAGCGGCGGTTTCGAGGCGGGGATGAAGGTCCGCGTCCAGGTCGACCAGAACCTGCGCACGGGCGCCATGCGCAATCACACCGGAACCCATCTTCTCCACGCCGCGCTGCGCGAGACGCTCGGCACGCACGTCAAGCAGGCGGGCAGCCTCGTCGCGCCGGATCGCCTGCGGTTCGATTTCAGCCACTACGAAGGCGTCGGGCCGACGGAGCTGGCGCACATCCAGAATCGCGTCAACGAGCAGATCCTCCGGAACGTCGCGCTGCAGACCCGGGTGATGGGGCGCGAGGAGGCGCTCTCCTCCGGCGCTCTCGCTTTCTTCGGCGACAAGTACGGCGAGCAGGTCCGCGTGGTCGAGGTGCCGGGGTTCTCGCGCGAGTTCTGCGGCGGCACCCACGTCCGTCAGACCGGCGACATCGGCCTCTTCCTGGTCACCGCCGAGCAGGGCATCGCCGCGGGCACCCGGCGGGTGGAGGCGCTCACCGGCGAGGCGGCGATCAACCGCGCGCGGGAAGACCAGGGAATCCTCGAGGAGCTGGAGCAGGCGGCGAAGACCGGGCGGCGGTCGCTGGTCGACGAGTACGCGAAGATGCGGGACGAGATCAAGGACCTCCGCCGGCGCAACGACGAGCTGAAGCGCAAGGCCGCCACCGCCGGGGGGGCCCTTGCGGAAGGTGATATCCTTCGCGTCGGCGACGTCACGGTGTGGACGCCCCGGTTCGAAGGGCTGGACCGGAAGGCGCACGCGGCGGTCGTCGACGACTTCCGCAACCGGCACAAGGACGCGCCGTTCGCGCTGGTGTCGGCGGCGGTGCAAGAAGGCGAGAGCGGGGTGCACGTGATCAGCGCCGTCTCCGACTCGCTCAAGGAGCGGGTCCGGGCGCCGGAGGTCATGAAGCGCCTGGGCCTGCGCGGCGGCGGCCGGCCCGACTTCGCCCAGGGCGGCGGGGTCGAGGCGGCGGGCGTCGACGAGCTGCGGAAAAAGGCGGTCGAGGTCGTGAAGGAGATGCTGGCCGCGACGTTCGCGTAAGCGTAGCTCCGGAGGCGGGATGGACGGCTCGATCGGCTACGACCGCCGCACCTTGGGGGCCGCGCTCGCGGCCGCCGCCGCCGTGATGCTGGCCGTCCCTTCCGAAGCCCAGATCTACACCCGCCGGAACGCGAAGGGCGTCGTCGAGGCCACCAACGTCCCCGCGTCGCACGGGTTCCGCCTCACCTACCCCGGCAAGGGCACCCTCATCCATTCCACCGAGTACCGGCTGCGCCGCTCGTACAACGGCGAGTACGACCAGCACATCGCCGCCGCGACCGCCGCCTACAACGTCGACCTCGACCTGGTCCGCGCGATCATCCAGGTGGAGTCGGACTTCGACCCGCTGGCCCGCTCGTCGAAGGGTGCTCTGGGACTGATGCAGCTCATGCCCGCCACCGCATCGCGCTTCGGCGTGGGCGACCCGTGGAACCCGCGGCAGAACATCTTCGGCGGTGTCCAGTACCTGCGCTTCCTGCTCGACATGTTCGGAGGCGACGTGGCGCTCGTGGCCGCGGCCTACAACGCGGGCGAGAACGCGGTGCTCCGGTACAACGGGGTGCCGCCCTACCGCGAGACGCAGGGCTACGTCGGCAAGGTGCGATCGCTGCTCGGGGGCGCGGCGGCGGCGCTCTCGCGCATGAGGTCGTACGTTCCGGGGCCCGCGCTCGTCTCCGGCAAGCAGAACGCGACGGCGACCGCGACCCCCGCCCTCGCCCTGGCTCGCCCCGCGAAGCGCAAGGCGGTGGCCCGGCCGCGCTTCTTCTATCGCTGGAAGGACGAGGCCGGCGTCCTCCACGTCGCCGAAAATCCGCCCGCGGCGGGCACGACGTACTCCACCGTCCGCGCGGCCGACCGGGAATAGTGGCCGGGAGATCGGCCTCCGCCAATGCGTGACCCTTCGCCGCGCGCGCCGTTCGACCAGGGGCTTTTTCTCACCCACCTGAACAAGGGCAAGGCGCACTACGAGGAGCGGCGCTACGAGGACGCCGAGCGCGAGCTCGAGGAGGCGTACCTCCTGCGCCCCCGCGATCAGAAGGTGCTGAACCTGCTGGGACTCGTCTACTTCAAGCAGGAGAAGTACGACAAGGCGGAAGAGATCTACCGGAAGCTGGTGACGGAGAGCCCGGAGGCCCACACGCTCTTCTACAACCTCGGGCTCATTTACTACAAGCTCGGGCGGCTCGAGGACGCGGAGACGACGTTCCTGAAGGCCCTCGAGCTGAACCGCGAGAACCCGAAGATCAACTTCTACCTGGGCTCGATCTACGAGAAGCTGCGCCGCTTCCAGGATGCGATCTTCCAGTATCGCCAGGCCGGGGCGAGCCTCATGGTGCGGCGGGTCGAGGACAAGCTGGCCGCCGGCACGCAAGGGGCGGCTCCCCCGCCACCCCCGGCCGCGCGCAAGCCGACCGATACCGCGGAGTTCAAGGCGCGCGAGATCAGCGACGCGATCCGCCGCGTGGATGCGCTGGTGGGCGCGAAGTCGGTGCAGCCGGTGAGCGAGTCGCTCCTCTCCCCGGACGCGCCGCGCCGGCCCGCCGCCGAGAGCACGGGCGAGACGCTTCCCGGGGGCATGACCGCCGTGCCCACGCCGCCCCGGGTCAACCCGCGCGACACCCAGCCGGGCGTCGTCCGCGACTTGAACCGCGACACCACGATCCCGCCCAAGGTCCTGACCGACACCGCGAAGTTCCGCATCCCGGGAGGGACCGCAGGGCCGCACCCCTCCGGGCGACTCCCGGAGGTGATCTCCTTCCCGCGCGCGGTGCCCTCGCCGCCCTCCGCGAGCGACCCCGGCGAGACGATCCCGCCGCGCCGCGAGACCTTCCGGTTCCTCGAGAACAACCTGATGGAGGTCGAGTTCTCCGGCAAGGTGTTCATCAAGCAGGGGACGATCTACTCGTCCGGCGGCAACCTCACCTTCTGGGTGAAGGACAAGCGGCCGGGCGGCCAGGCCGCGCTGGTCATCATCACCGGCACCGGCAAGGTCATCCTCCACGACAAGGACCGGCAGATCACCTTCATGCGCGTCGAGAACGAGACGCTGTACGTCGAGCCCTCGCACCTCCTCGCCTGCGAGGAGACGCTGACCCCGCGCTACATCCCGCTCGGCGAGAACACGACCGGCCTCGAGATCCTCGCCCTCGAAGGGCAGGGGATGGTCGCCCTCTCCGTGACCAGCAAGCCGCTCCCGCTCGCGGTGACGCCGGACCTGCCGGTGTCCGTGCCGTCGTCGTCGATCATCACCTGGAGCGGCGGCTTGACACCGCACGTGGTCGAGGACCGCCAGCTCTACGAGATGGTCCTTTCCTCCGGCGACCGCGGCGGCGCTCTCATCCGCCTCGAGGGCACCGGCCGCGTTTTGGTCGAGCAGGCCGGGTGAGCACCGTCAGTCCCCCACCCATCGGCGAGGCGCTGACCGTCGCCTGGGAGACCTTCCAGAGGAACCCGGTGCCGATCCTCGTCGGCACGCTGTGCGCGATCCTCATGACCCTGATCCCGCTGGTCGGCGGCGGGCTCGCCTTCGCGGGCATGATGGCGGTCAGCCTGAAGGCGCTGCGCGGCCAGGTGCCGGAGCCGGCGGACGGGTTCGTCGGCCTGACGCAGCGCCCGGTCGACCACATCGTCATGGGGCTGCTGCAGATCGTCGGGATCGTCGCCTGCTGCGTGGGCGCCTACGTCACCCAGGGCCTTTTCTTCCAGGGCACGCTGCTGATCCTCGACCGCGACCTCACGTGGGAGCAGGCCAAGGACGTCTGCATGCGCGACATCAAGCCGGACCTGTTGAACTGGACGCTGTACGTGCTGGTCATGGGTCTGGTCGGGGGGTCCGGGATGATCCTCTGCGTCGTCGGGGTGTTCGTGACCGCGCCCATCGCGATGCTCGCTCTCGCGTACGCGTACGAGAAGACGCTGGGCGCCGCCGTCCCCACCACCGCCGCCTGAGCGAGACGGGGATGCGGTCGCCCGCACCCCCGCCGGGCTTCTAACGGACCACTCGCGTCCCCGCGGTGCGGTCGCCGAAGCGGATGCCTTCCGGCTGCTGCGAGATCTGCAGCATCTCGTAGATCGCGGCCCCGACCGCGACGAGCATCCCGAGCAGCGTCAACGGCAGGAGCATGCAGGCGACCGCGTCGCCCAGGCACGGAATGAGCTGGAGGGTCGCGGACAGGAGCCCGAGTGCCGCCCCGATCGCGAAGATTCCGTTGCGGCGCGCGGAGGTCATGAAGTCGATCGGCGCCCCGGCGGTGGTCACCACGCGGATGTTCTGGATCTTCTTTCCGATGCTGCGATCGCCGGCGACGATGTCGCGGCCGAGGATGTACCCGAGGCTGATGACCGCCCCCAGGAACCCGATGACGCGCGGAATGTAGGTGCTGACGGCCGAGCTCGAGGTCGCCCGCCCGAGGCCGAAGCTCAGCACCGACGATACGATCACGAATCCAATCGAGATCGCGATCGCGACCGCGATGTCGATCAGCCCGGCCACGATCCTCTTCTGCTGAAGGTCCCGATCCGTCATCTCGTCCCCCTTTGAGTGATGTCAGACATCGCGGCGAGACCCGTCACCGGCCCGGCATCGAGCCGGGCGGCAGGGAGGCCCACCACGCGAACGCGTTCACGACAAAGGCCGCCGGCAGCGTGGCGGCCACGGAAATCAGGGCGAAGCGGAGCATCTTCGCTCCGCCCCCGGCAAGGGTGAGGCCCGATGCGATGAGGAACGCCCAGGCGGCAGCGCCGGTCCAGGCGCCGAGCGGGTTGGCGACCAGCGCACGGAGGAACCGCCCTCGCGACGCGTGGCCGAACGCCTCCGTTCCGCCACAGCCGAGGCACGGCGCCCCGGTGCGGGCGCGGAACGAGCACAGCTGCGCGGTGGGACCGTCCCCCCGGCCCTGCGCGAGGCGCGCCGCGGAAACCGACGACTCGCCGAGGGCGAGGAGCGTCGCGCACATGACGAAGATCATGGCCGCCAGTCCGCGGGTGGCGCGCGACGGTCTCGGTGTCACCGGGCTTCCGCCTGCAACGCCGCGCTCAGGATGCCCGCGTCGTCTCCGGCCACCAGCGACACGCGGCCCGCGGCGGCCCGGATGCCGACGTTCCACGAGCCGCGCCCGAACAGCTGCGCGCCGTGGAGCCGCCGGGCCCGCCCATGCGTGCGCGTGAAGCGGCGGACCAGGGCATCCTGGAACTCGCGTTCGTCGGCGGCGGTGTCCCACTCGCTGCGCCAGACCGCGAGCGTCCGTCCACCGACGTCCCACACCCGATAGAGGTCGCCGCCCCAGCCTGCGGCGGCGGCGTCGCTACCCTCACCGAGGAGCGTGCGCATGAGCGCCTCGCCGAGCACGCCCTCCTGGATCAGCCGTCCCCCGGAAGGCGGGGCCGGACCGCGCACCAAGCGCGGCTGCTCCCCGGCGAGGTACTTCTCGGGGTGCAGCACCTGCTCCGTCGAGCGCGGCGGGTCAGCCCAGGCCTTGCGCACGGCCGGCCACCCGCCCCGGTCGACGAGGGCGCGGACGAAGTCACGGCCGGCGAGATAGGGAACGATGAGATGGTCGCGCAGCACCGGGGGCACGCCGGCCAGCGTGGGCGTCGCGAAGCCGGCGGCGGCGAGGTCGACGGGTGCCGCGGTCTCGGACACCCCGAGCCGGCGCATCAGGAAGCGCTCCATGACGAGGGTCGCGTCGCCCTCGAGGAGGGCCATGAACGCGACGCGGCGGTCGTCGAAATCCCCCACCGAATCCGGCACCCCGTTGTGCACGTCGATGTACTGGTCCTGCAGCGCATGACGCAGCTCGTGGGCGAGCACGATCTGGTTGGAGGGCGTCATGGTGCGGTCGTCGCTCACCGCGTACAGCTTCTTGCGTCCTGGCCGCTCGTCGTAGAAGCCGGCGACGTTGTCCTCGAGGAGGCGGGCGCGGAGGTCGCGCAACGACGTCCCCGGAGGCAGCAGATCGAGGGCGACGAGGAGGCGCGCATCGGCGTCGGCACGGCCGCGCGGATACTCGTCGTCCAGCACTTCCTGCAGGTACGTGCTCAAGGCCGCGGGGGTGATGAAGTCCAGCGGGACTTCCGCCTTGAAGGGAACTCCGCCGATGTCCGCGACGTCCTCCTGCAGCTCCGCGGCGCTCACTTCCTTGAATCCCATGAGTCCGGCGAGAAGGCCGTTGATGAGATCGGAGGGGCCGGGCGGAGGCGGCTCCTGCGCGCCCGCGACGACCGCGAGGAGCGCGCAAGCCACCGCGGCGATCACGCGCGTGGTCACGGACGCGCCGCCATCGGATCGCCCAGCCATTCGGGAGCCATGAACACGACCAGCAGGACCAGCAGGAGGCACAGCGCGTCGTACGGCAGGGAGCCCCGCGCGTAGTCCCACAGCAGCAGCCGCGCCCGGGGCGAGAGGTGGTCCACTAGGCGTGCATTATCCTCAATGTGCCGCCACTTCGAGCCCGCCCGGGCCGCCGACCCGTCCCCAGGTGCCGGCGGGGATCCCGAAGAGGGAAACGACCTCGGCGACGGTGACGAGGTGCGGCGTGACGCGGTCCGTGGTGATGCGCCCTCCCCCGCCGCCGACGGCCAGCGGCACCGCGAGCTGGTCGGCGAGGTGCGAATCGACGGCGCCTTCGCCGTCCAGGAACTGGAGGACCGTTCGCGCGGCGCGATCCCCCAGGACCTCGGCGCGCACGCCGCGGGCGCCCAGGAATCCGAAGGCGGCCCGCGTCTTCTCGAAGATCGCTTCGACGAGGAGGAACGATCCCGGGGACGCGGAGGGCACCTCCACCACTTCGAAGGACGACTCCATGCGGCGCGCTTCCCACAACCGCTCGTGCACCGCGTCGGACTGCCGCCGCGCGACGTCTCCGCGGACCTTCCCGCTCCCCGAGAGGCCGCGCAGCTCGAGGAGGGCGCCGCGGTCTTCGAGGACGAGTCCGGCCGGCCGCGTCCACGGCGTGACGCGGCCGTAAATCTCGCCACCGCCGGGCGGATAGAATCCCGCGCGGGTCATGCGGAACCCGACCTCCAGGCCCATGCCGGCGACGACCGCCGCCCAATGTCGCGACAGGTACTCGAAGCTCGGGCTCGCGGCGACGTGCGTTCCTCCCGTGACTTCGACCTGGCTCGCCCCCGAAGCCGTCGCGAGGGGCAGGAGCACGGTCTGCAGGACGAGGCTCGCCGCCCCGGCGGTCGCGATCTCGAATCGATACTCGCCGGCGCTGATCGTTCCCGGCTCGAACCGCAGGTCGGGTGATCCCTCGAATGCGCCGCCGACCTTCGCGCCGGAGACGAGCGTCGCGGCGCGTACCGCGGCCAGGTGCTGCGGCCGCAAGCCCGGGACGGGCCGTCGCGCGCGGATCTTGACCATCCCGAACGGCTGGCCGGTCACGGTGGAGAGAGCCAACGCGGTGCGGAGGATCTGGCCGCCGCCTTCGCCTTGGGAACCGTCGATGGTGATCATGGCCGTGGCCTCTTCGTATGTTCCGGTGCGAGGCATGCCTCGCACCTCGTTGTGTCCCGGCCGA
>JANMPI010000104.1:0-4090 GCA_031369785.1 Acidobacteriota bacterium | reverse complement strand
TCGGGCTCGACGCTGGAGCCGAACATCTTCAAGGCGTTCTTCTTCGATCGGGTGAGCCAGGCCGTGGGTGCTACGGAAGCGGGGCGCCGGTTCATCGCCGTCACCGATCCCGGCTCGGCGCTGGAGCAGGAAGCGGCGCGCGACAAGTTCCGGCACGTTTTCGCGGGCGTGAAGACGATCGGCGGACGCTACTCAGCACTTTCCAACTTCGGCCTCGTTCCCGCCGCGGTGATGGGCCTCGACATCGCGCGATTGCTCGACGAGGCGGAGCGGATGCTCGCGGCCTGCGCGCCGGGCGTCCCCGCGGCGGAGAATCCCGGCCTCGTGCTCGGCACCACGCTCGGCGTGCTGGCCACGAAGGGGATCGACAAGCTCACGATCCTCGCGTCCCCGGGCGTCCACGATCTCGGGGCCTGGCTCGAGCAGCTGGTCGCGGAATCCACCGGCAAGCAGGGCAAGGGGATCATCCCCGTCGATCGGGAGCGACCAGCTGCGCCGGACGCCTACGGCCGCGATCGCCTGTTCGTCTACCTGCGTCTCGCCGCCGCGCCCGACCCCGCGCAGGACGCGGCGGTGGATGCGCTGGAGGGCGCCGGCCGTCCCGTCGTCCGCATCGCCGTCGCCACCCCGTACGACCTCGGCGAGGAGTTCGTGCGCTGGGAAGTGGCCACGGCGGTCGCGGGCGCGATCCTCGGCATCAATCCCTTCGACCAGCCGGACGTCGAGGCGAGCAAGATCGCGACCCGCGCCCTCACCGACGCCTACGAGAAGACGGGGGAGCTCCCCGCCGAGTCGCCGCTCTTCGAAGGAGAGGGCGTGAAGCTCTTCGCCGACGAAGCGAACGCGGCGGTGCTGCGCGGGCCCGCGGGGGCGGCGCCCTCGCTGGCCGCGCACCTGAAGGCACACCTCGCACGCCTCTCCGAAGGCGACTACTTCGCGCTCCTTGCCTACGTGCCCATGACCGCCGACCACGAGGCGGCGCTTTCGGCGACGCGCCATCGCGTGCGCGACGCGAAGCATGTCGCCACCTGCCTCGGCTTCGGCCCGCGCTTCCTGCACTCCACCGGCCAGGCCTACAAGGGCGGGCCGGCCAGCGGCGTCTTCCTGCAGGTCACCTGCGACGACGCCGCCGACGTCCCCGTTCCCGGCCAGCGCTACACCTTCGGCATCGTGAAGGCGGCCCAGGCCCGCGGCGACTTCCAGGTCCTCTCGGATCGCAAGCGGCGCGCCCTGCGGGTCCACCTCGGCCCCGACGTCGCGGCGGGGCTGCGGGCGCTCGACGCCGCGGTGGCCAAGGCCCTCGGTTCATAGGAGAAGCGCTATGCAGCTCGGGATGATCGGCCTCGGACGCATGGGCGCGGGCATGGTGCGCAGGCTCATGCGGGGCGGGCACGCATGCGTCGTCTACGATCGCGCGGCGACGGCGGTGGACGCGCTCGTGAAGGACGGCGCCACCGGCTCCGCCTCGCTGGCCGAGTTCGTGGGCAAGCTGCAGAAGCCGCGTGCGCTCTGCCTCATGGTCCCCGCGGCCTACGTCGACGCCTCCATCGCCGAGCTGGTCCCGCTGCTGCAGGCGGGCGACGTCATCATCGACGGCGGCAATTCGCACTATCACGACGACATCGCGCGGGCCCAGCGCCTGAAGGAGAAAAGCCTGCACTACGTCGACATGGGGACGAGCGGCGGCGTGTGGGGCCTCGACCGCGGGTACTGCCTGATGATCGGCGGCGAGGACGAGGTCGTGAAGCGCCTCGATCCGCTCTTTGCCACCCTCGCCCCCGGCCGCGGCGAGATCCCACGCACCGAAGGGCGCGAAGCGCTGGGCGGCACCGCCGAGCTCGGCTACCTCCACTGCGGCCCCAACGGCGCCGGCCACTTCGTGAAGATGGTGCACAACGGCATCGAGTACGGGCTGATGGCCGCCTACGCCGAGGGCCTGAACATCCTGCACAAGGCCAACATCGGCAAGGGGCGGCACGAGGTGGACGCGGAGACGACGCCGCTGCGGAACCCCGAGCACTACCAGTACGACTTCGATCTCCCCGCGATCACCGAGCTGTGGCGCCGGGGCAGCGTGATCGCCTCCTGGCTGCTCGACCTCACTGCGTCGTCCTTCGTGAAGAGCAAGGACCTGGAGAATTTCGCGGGCAAGGTCTCGGACTCCGGCGAGGGTCGCTGGACGGTGAACGCGGCCATCGACGAGGCCGTCCCCGCCCACGTGCTGACCGCGGCCCTCCTCGAGCGGTTCGCTTCCCGGGGCGAGGACGACTTCCAGAACCGGGTGCTCTCCGCCATGAGGTTCGGCTTCGGCGGGCACGTGGAGAAGAAATGAGCGAGCCGAAGGAGCGCTCGGACGCGCTCGTTTTCTTCGGCGCCACCGGCGACCTCGCGCACAAGAAGATCTTTCCCGCCCTGCAGTCGATGGCGGCCAAGGGCCATCTCGACTTCCCGGTCATCGGCGTCGCCAAGTCGGGCTGGACCCGCGACCAGCTCGTGGAGCGCGCGCGGTCGAGCGTCACCGAGCACGGCGGCCTCGAGCCGGAAGCCTTCGCCATCCTCGAGAAGAAGCTCTGCTACGTCGACGGCGACTACAACGACGCCGAGACCTTCGCCCGCCTGAAGGCGGAGCTGAAGGCCGCGCAGCGGCCCGCCCACTATCTCGCCATCCCGCCCTCGATGTTCGCGACCGTGGTGCAGAAGCTCGGCCAGGCGGGCTGCGCGAGCAACGCGCGGGTGATCCTCGAGAAGCCGTTCGGCCGCGACCTCGCGTCGGCGAAGGAGCTGAACGAGACGCTGCACAGCGTCTTCCCCGAGACGTCGATCTTCCGCATCGACCACTACCTCGGCAAGGAGGCGGTGCAGAACATCCTCTACTTCCGGTTCGCGAACGCGTTCCTCGACCCGATCTGGAACCGCAACTACGTCGAGAACGTGCAGATCACGATGGCGGAGGAGTTCGGCGTCGAGGGACGCGGGAAGTTCTACGAGGAGACGGGCGTCATCCGCGACGTGATCCAGAACCACCTGCTGCAGATCGTGAGCTACCTCGCCATGGAGGCGCCGTCGTCCACCTACGCCGAAGCCATCCGCGACGAGCAGGCCAAGGTGCTGCGCACCGTGCGCCCGATGAGCGTCGAGAACATGGTGCGCGGGCAGTTCCGCGGATACCGCGACGAGCCCGGCGTGGCGAAGGAGTCGTACATGGCGACCTACGCCGCGCTGCGCCTGCACGTCGACTCCTGGCGCTGGGCGGGCGTCCCCTTCTACGTCCGCGCCGGGAAGTGCCTGAAGATGACCGCGACCGAAGTGATGGTCGAGCTGAAGGCGCCGCCGCAGGTCGTCTTCTCCGAGCCGACGCCGTCCATCGGCAACTACGTGCGCTTCCGCCTGAGCCCGCGGGTGGCGATCGCGATCGGCGCGCGCGCCAAGCGTCCGGGCGCGGGGATGATGGGGGAGCCGACGGAGCTCTCTGTGGTCGAGCAGCCCGCGCAGGGGAGCGGCGGCCGCATGGACGCGTACGAGCGGCTCCTCGGCGATGCGATGGCGGGCGACGCCACCCTCTTCGCGCGCCAGGACGTCGTGGAGGCGGCGTGGGCCATCGTCGATCCCGTCATCCACGGGCCGAGCCCGATGTACGAGTACGAGCGCGGGACCTGGGGTCCGCCGCAGGCCGATCAGCTGGTCGCCGAGGTGGGCGGCTGGAACACGCCCCAGTGAAGGTCCTCGTCATCGACGTCGGGGGGACGAACCTGAAGGTGAGCCTCGGCGGTCCGGAGCCCCCGCTCAAGATCCCCTCCGGCCACGGCCTCACCGCCGCCGACATGGCGCGTCAGGTCCTCGCGGCCACGAAGGGATGGGACTACGACGCGGTGTCCGTCGGCTACCCCGGCCCCGTCGCCGCGGGCCGCCCGGCGGAAGACCCGAAGAACCTAGGGCCCGGCTGGGTCGCGTTCGACTTCGACGCCGCCTTCGCGCATCCGGTGCGCGTGATCAACGACGCGGCGATGCAGGCCCTGGGCAGCTACGAGGGCGGGCACATGCTCTTCCTCGGGCTCGGCACCGGCCTCGGCTCCGCGCTCGTGTACGACGG
>JANMPI010000080.1:0-5183 GCA_031369785.1 Acidobacteriota bacterium | reverse complement strand
CCGCCGCCCGCGCCGGTGGTCCGTGCCGCGCCGCCCGCCCCCGCTCCGCGTCCGGCGCCGCCGTCGTCGTCGCCGTCCGGCCCCGTCACCGCCGCCGCGACCGGCTTCGCGCGTCCCACGCCCCCGCCTTCGGGGCCGCGGCCGCTGCGCCCGATCGCTCCGCCGCGGGCGATTCCACCTCCGCGCCCCGTCGGCCCCCATCCGACGAGCCCGCACCCGACCGGCGGCGTGATGGCCCGCTCGACCTATCCGTCCCCGGGCAGCTCGATGCCCCCGCGACCCGGCATGCCCGGATCGCCGATGACGCGTCCCGGCGGCCCGATGCCCGGACGTCCGGGCTCGATGCCCGTCGGCCGCCCCGCGCCGCGCAGCGGAAGCCGCGACCGCGGCCGCCCGCAGATCCCGGTGCCGCAGAAGGAAGAGCGTCCGGTCTACACCGGGCCGCCCCGCCGCATCGCCCTCACGGAAGGGGTGACGGTGAAGGAGCTGTCCGAGAAAATGACCGACGTGAAGAGCCGCGACATCATGAAGGCGCTCATCACGCGCGGCATCATGGCCACGGTCAATCAGACCCTCGAGCCCTCCCTCGCCATCGAGATCTGCAAGGAGTTCGGCTGGGAAGGGACGATGCAGACCTTCGAGGAGGAGGTCGACCAGGAGCAGACGGCGGAGAGCAAGCCCGAGGACCTCGTCCCCCGCGCGCCCGTCGTCACCGTCATGGGCCACGTCGACCACGGCAAGACGTCGCTGCTCGACGCGATCCGGACCACGACCGTCGCCGCCGGCGAGGCCGGAGGCATCACCCAGCACATCGGCGCGTATCACGTGGACGTCGGCAACCGGAAGGTGGTCTTCCTCGACACCCCCGGCCACGAAGCCTTCACCCTCATGCGCGCGCGCGGCGCCAAGGTCACGGACGTGGTCGTGCTGGTGGTCGCCGCCGACGACGGCGTGATGCCGCAGACGGTGGAGGCGATGGACCACGCCAAGGCCGCCGGCGTGCCGATCGTCGTCGCCGTGAACAAGATCGACAAGCCGGACGCGCAGCCGGACCGCGTCAAGCAGCAGCTCTCCGACCGCGGCCTGATGCCGGAGGAGTGGGGCGGGACCACCGTCTTCGTGAACGTCTCGGCCAAGAAGAAGCAGAACCTCGAGCAGCTCCTCGAGATGCTGCTCCTCGTCGCCGACATCCAGGAGCTGAAGGCAAACCCGAAGAAGGCGGCCAACGGCACCGTCCTCGAGGCGCGCCTCGACAAGGGGCGCGGCCCCGTGGCGACCATCCTCATCCAGGACGGCACGCTCTCCGTCGGCGACACCGTGGTCGCGGGCGCCGTCTCCGGCAAGGTGCGCGCATTGGTCGATGACCACGGCGTGCGGCTGAAGAGCGCGGGGCCGTCGACCCCGGTCGAGGTGCTCGGCCTTTCCGCGCTCCCCGAGCCAGGCGACCAGTTCCTGGTGGTCACGGACAGCCTGAAGGCGCAGTCGATCGTCGCCTTCCGCCAGCTGAAGCAGCGCGAGCGCGGGCTGTCGCAGACGTCCAAGATCAAGCTGGAGGACCTCGGCAAGGCGATTGCGGACGGCCAGATCCAGGAGCTCCCGTTGGTGGTCAAGGCCGACGTGCAGGGCTCGGTCGAGGCCCTCTGCGATCAGCTGATGAAGATCCCGCAGCAGAAGATCAAGCTGCGGATCATCCGCTCCGGCGCGGGCGCCATCAGCGAGGGCGACGTGCTGCTCGCCGCGGCATCCAACGCGGTCGTCATCGGTTTCAACGTGCGCCCCGAGCGCAAGGCCTCCGACGCGGCCGACCGCGACAAGGTCGACATCCGCCTCTACACCGTCATCTACGACGCCGTGGACGAGATGAAGAAGGCGATGGAAGGGCTCCTCGAGCCGTCCATCCGCGAGGTGCGGCTCGGCGCCGCCACCGTGCAGGAAGCCTTCCGCATCTCCAAGGTGGGGACGATCGCGGGCTGCCTGGTCACCGACGGCAAGGTGAACCGGAACGCGCAGGTGCGGCTGCTCCGCGACAACGTGGTCATCCACACCGGCAAGGTCGTCTCCCTGAAGCGCTTCAAGGACGATGCGACCGAGGTGAAGGCCGGCATCGAATGCGGCATCGGGATCGCCAACTACAACGACATCAAGAACGGCGACGTCATCGAGTTCTTCACCACCGAGAAGGTCAAGGAGACGCTGCAGTAGCCTCCCGTCGGGTGTAGTCTGCCGCCCGTAAGGAGGACTTCAGATGATCATCGGGCTGCTCACCCTCGACCTGCACTTTCCCGGCGCGCGATCGCTGAAGGACAAGCGGCAGGCCCTGCGCAGCCTCATGACGCGCATCCGCAACGAGTTCAACGTGTCCGTGGCCGAGGTCGAGCACCAGGACCTCTGGCAGCGGGCGAGGGTGGCTGTGGTCGCCGTGAACACCGATCACGGCCACCTCGATTCCACGCTGCAGTCGGTCACCAGCGAAGCCGAGAACGCGCGGGAGATCCAGGTGCTCGACGCGCACACGGAGATCCTCCAATGAGCCGGAGGACCGAGCGTCTCGGCGAGGAAGTGCGCGAGGAGATCGCGCGCATGATCGGCCAGCTGAAGGACCCGCGCATCGGGTTCGTCACCGTCACCCGGGTCGAGATCGGCACCGACCTGCGGCAGGCGCGGGTGTTCGTCGGCGTGCTCGGCAGCGAGGCCGACCGCGCGAAGACGCTCACCGGGCTCGCTCACTCCGCGGGCTTCATGCGCCGTGCGCTCGGGCAGAAGCTGCGGCTCCGTCATACCCCGGAGCTCGCGTTCGTCTACGACGAGGGGCTGGAGGCCCACGACCGCATCGCGCGGCTGCTGGCGGAGGTCCACGCCGCGGACGCGGCCGCGACGCCGCCCGAAGACGAAGAGGACGAGGGCTGATCTCGCCGACGGTCGAGGCCGCCATCCACGGCGTGATGGTGGTGGACAAGCCCGCCGGTCCCACGTCGCACGATGTCGTGGACCGCGTCCGCCGCGCGCTGGGCGTGCGGAAGGTGGGGCACACCGGGACGCTCGATCCGTTCGCGACCGGCGTGCTCGCGGTGTGCATCGGCAAGGTCACGCGGCTGGCGCGCTTCCTGACCGGCACCGACAAGACGTACCGCGCGACGGTGCGACTCGGCTTCGCCACTACCACCGACGACCTCACCGGCGCGCCGGTCGGCCCGGTCGGGCCGGGCGAGGTATCGGGTGACGCGCTACGGCGAGCCTGCGAGGAGCTCACCGGTCCGTTGCAGCAGGCGGCGCCGGCGTTCTCCGCCAAGTGGGTGCAGGGCCGCCGGGCCTACGACCTGGCCCGCGTCGGCATCGATGCGCCGCGCCCGGTCTCGTCCGTCGTCGTGCACGCCATCGAGGTGTTGGGCCATGCCGTCGATCTCATCGAGATCGAGGTCCGCTGCTCGGCGGGCACCTACGTCCGCGCCCTCGCCCGCGATCTGGGTGCGGCGCTCGGCACCGGCGGGCATCTGATCGCGTTGCGGCGGACGGTGAACGGTCCCTTCACGGTCACGGAGGCCGTGGCCTGGGACGAGATTGCGGCCGGCGCGCGGATGACGCCGCTGGAGCATCTGCTGCCCGACCTGCCGGCGGTGACGGTGGGCGCGGCCGGCGTGGAGGCAATCCGCCACGGGCGCGTTCTCGACCACCGATTGGTCCTCACGGGCTTCCCGGCCGCACCGCCCCCGGCCCGCCTGCGCGTCCTGGACGAAGGCGGAATGCTGGTCGCGCTGGCCGTGCCCCAGGGCTTCGATCCGCCCGCGCCCGGGCTGACCATCGAGCCGGTGCTGCACCCCGACATCGTGCTCGTGGACTAGCGGCGTGACCGACGACGTTGCCCCCAATGCCACGCGCATCGACTAGCCGCGATCAGGGGAGGCGGCGGAACGTGAATCGGCCGAGCGGCGCGGCCACGCCGCTGACCGCCAGCGGCGCGGTGGTGATACGCGCGATGGCCTGCCGCGGGCGCGTCGGCCGGTCGGCGGAATCGAAGGTGGACCCGCTGTCGGTGCCGGCGTCCCAGGGCGTGAGCGCCACCTCCTTCTCGCGCACCCAGTCACCGTTCTCGAAGAGGCGGAGCGAGGAGACACCGACGAACCAGTCCGGGCTGGGCGCGACCATGGTGACGAGCGTGACCAGCGGAAAGGCGAGGCTCACTTCGAACTCGAGCTGCGTGGACCCGGGGGACCCGCGAGGGCTTCCACCCACGAGCACCGCCTCCGCCGTGCCCGCCGCGATGGCCGCCACGACCTCCTCGTCGAGGGGGCTCTGGGCTCCGAGCTCCGCCATCCGCTTCATGCCCTCCGAAGCGAGCCCGCCTTCCTCCCAGAAGCGGACCGCTTCGCGGTGCGTGCCGCCGATGAGGCCGGAGAAGTGGGGGTTGGGCGGCACGGCATGAGTGCTCTCGTGCCAGGTGGCGTCGAAGATCACGACGTATCGCGCGCGCGCCGTGACGGGGCTGGCCGACGGGACGGGCGACGGGATGGCGTTCGGCGCGGTGGTGCCGAGGCCGCAGGCGGCGACCATCGCGCACGCGCAGAGGGCAAGGGCGATGCGGGTCAGGGGCATTCGGTTCTCCTCGAGGAGGAGATCGCGGTCCGCCGGCCGGCTATTCCCGGGCCGAGCCCCAAAGGGGCCCGCTGGGCCCGACGCGCAGGATTCGGACCGACCCGTCCTCGTACAGGGGCAGGAGCCAGTCCGTGGTGTCGAAGCGCAGGCGATCGGTCCCGTAAAGAGCCACGAAGCGCGCGTCGAGCGCGCGCGCGATGCCGATCGCGTCGTCGCGGTCCGTGGTGCGAAAGAAGCGAAAAACCATCTCGTGACGGCGCTCGAGATCTTCCCGGGCCGCGAACTGAGTGAGCCAGGGCGTGAAGCGCTCGTACGGCACGCGGCGGCCGATGAGTACGACCGGCAGCGGGGGATAGCGCGCGCCCGGCCGCTGCAGGACGACGTCGCCGGGCCGGCTCGCGGCGGCCAGCGCGTTCATCGCGCGCAGCATCGGCGCGGGGACCGGATCGTACGGCAGCGTCGCCTTCTTCCACGCGAACTGGATGGACGAGGGCAAGGCGAGCACGACGCACGCGGTGACGATGAGGATGCGGCGATGCGACCGCGCTCCCGCCCAGGCGGCGAGCGCGACGATGGTGAAGATCCACAGCACC
>JANMPI010000045.1:0-15704 GCA_031369785.1 Acidobacteriota bacterium | reverse complement strand
GGTCGTGGATCTTCGGCGCGACCTCCTTGGCCGCCCAGTCGCGCACGGCCTTCTCGACGTCTTTGTGGGAGTCTTCCAATTCAAACGAAAGCATTTGGATCCTCAGCGTTCGCGTAATCGTCGTGATTCATTCGGATTCGCCGTCCTCGGGCAGGGGCTCGGAGTGGTCGAGGACGCGCCTGGCCTCGGCCAGCCTCTCCTTCTGGACCAGGACGCGCACCACCGCGAACGAACGCACGTTGGGCAGCGGCTCCTGGTTGAAAGTCTGGTCGACGATCTCCGCCTCGATGCCCGAGCCGCGGAGCCGGAGGGCGATCAGCTCGGCCTCGAAGATCTGCGACGTCTCGGCGATCTGGTCCCACCCGCCATGGGAGCCCCGCGTGCCCTCGGGCTCGTCGTCCGCCATCAGCGGTCCTTCCATACCGGCTTGCGCTTCCCCATCACCGCCTTCAGGCCCTCCTCCGCGTCCTCGGTGGCCATCAGGTGGTTCAGGTAGATGTCCTCGGCGTGACGGAAGGCGTCGGGGAGGAGCAGGTCGGCGCCGCCGCCGAGCGCGCGGCGGGTCAACTGCAGCACGGCCGCACTCTGCTCCTGGAACCGCTGGACGAGCGCCGCGACTTCGGCCTCGAGCTTGTCATCCGGGATCGCGCGAGTGATGAGGCCGATCCGCTCCGCTTCCGGCGCGGTGAGGCTTATGCCGCTGAACAGGATCTCGGCCGCCTTCTTGCGGCCCACCAGTCGTGGGAGGAGCGCCGCGGCCACGGGGTTGAAGACGCCGCCCTTGATCTCGGGATGGCCGAACTTCGCCCCGGTCGCCGCCGCGTAGACGATGTCGCACCCCGCGGCGAGCATGCTGCCCGCGCCGAGGGCGGGGCCGGCGACGACGGCCAGCAGCGGCTTGTCGATGCGCGCCATGTTCTCGAAGATGCGCCGGAACGCCTCGAGCATCATGTAGCCGCGGTCGCCGAGGTGATCGGCGAGCTCGAACCCGGGCGAGAAGTACTTGCCGATGGCGGACAGCACGACGACCTTGATGTCCTTCTGGTACTCCATCGACTCGAGGACCGCGTTGATCTCGCCCATCATCTCGACGGAGAGGACGTTGGCGGGCGGCCGGTTCAGGGTGAGCCGGGCGACGCCCTGGCTGACCGCGAACTGGACGTGCTGATAGCTTTGCGCCTCACGCACCGTCCCGTAGGCGTCGACGTCGTCCTGCGCGTCCATCAGGCGGCCTCGAAGGCGGCGGCCAGGCCCATGCCGCCGCTGATGCACAGGGTGGCCAGGCCGCGGCGCGCGCCGCGGCGCTTCATCTCGTGCAGCAGGGTCGTCGCGATGCGGGCCCCGGTGGCGCCGATCGGATGGCCGAGTGCTATCGCCCCGCCGTTCACGTTCAGCCGCTCGGGATCGAAGTGCAGCTCGCGGTCGCAGGCGAGGACCTGGGCCGCGAAGGCCTCGTTCGCCTCCACGAGGTCGAAGTCGTCGAGGCGCAGGCGAAGCCCCTCGAGCAGCTTCTTCACCGCCGGGACCACGCCGATGCCCATGATCTTCGGGTCGACGCCCGCCGCGGCCACGCCGAGCAGGCGGGCCATCGGTTGGACGCGCAGCGCGTCGGCCGTCTCGCGCCGCATGACCAGCATGGCGGAGGCCCCGTCGGTGATGCCCGACGAGTTCCCCGCCGTCACCGTTCCGCCCTCGTCCTTGAAGACCGGCGGCAGCTTGCCGAGCGAGGCGAGGGTCGTCTCCGCGCGCGGGTGCTCATCGCGGGAGATGGTCTCCTCGCCCTTCCCGGCGGGGGCCACGACGGGGACGATCTCGGCGTCGAAGCGGCCGCCCTTCATGGCCGCCGCCGCGCGCTCCTGGCTCCGCAGCGCGAACGCGTCCTGCTCGTCACGGCCGATCTTGTACATGGAGGCGAGGGTCTCCGCAGTTTCTCCCATCAGCTGGCCGCACAGCGAGCACAGGAAGCCGTCCTGGTACATGGCGTCCACCGCCGGGTGGTCGCCCATGCGATATCCCCACCGCGCGTCGGTGAGCAGGTAGGGGACGCGGCTCATGGATTCGGCGCCGCCGGCGAGCACGACCTTGGCGTCGCCGTCGAGAACCGACTTGTACGCGAGCTGCAGCGACTTCAGGCCGCTGCCGCAGGCCATGTTCACCGTATAGGCGGGCACTTCGTCCGGCAGGCCCGCGCGGTACCCGATCTGGCGGGCGACGTTGGGACCGTTGCCGGCCTGGCGCGCGCAGCCGAAGATCGCCTCGTCCACCTGCGATGCGGTGACGCCGGAGCGCGACAGCGCTTCCCGCGCCGCCGCCGCCCCGAGCTGCGCCGCGGTCAGCCGCGCCAGCGCGCCGCCGAATTTACCGATGGGCGTACGAACCGCGCCCGCGACCACGACTTCGTGCATTTCGCGCCGGTTCTCCGTGGGGAAACGCGGATCATAACGCAGGTTCGAAGCGGCGCGTACAATCGGACGGTGGAGCGGATCTACCTCGACCACAATGCGACGACGCCCCTCGACCCCGGCGTGCTGGAGGCGATGACCGACGTCCTGCGCGAGGACTTCGGCAACCCCTCGAGCCTCCACTGGTACGGCCAGCAGGCGCGGGCGCGCCTCGACGAGGCGCGGGCGCAGGTGGCGCGGCTGATCGGCGCCACGCCGTCGGAGGTCGTCTTCACCGGCAGCGGCACCGAAGCCGACAACATGGCCCTTCGCGGGGTCGCGGCGGCGGCCCGCGCGCCGCGGCGGAAGATCGTCTACACCGCGATCGAGCACCACGCGATCCTCAACACCGCGAAAGCGCTGGCCGAGGACGGGTGGCCGGTGGAGGTGGCGCGAGTCGGAAGCGACGGCGTCGTGGACCTGGACGACCTGCGCGCGCGGGTGGACGACACCACGGCCCTGGTCGCGGTGATGCGCGCCAACAACGAGACCGGCATCGTCCAGCCGGTGGAAGAGGTGGCGCGGATCGCGCACGCCGCGGGCGCGCTCCTCCACTGCGACGCCGTCCAGGCCGCGGGCAAGATCCCCGTCGACGTGCGCGCGCTCGACGTGGACACGCTGGCCCTCTCCGCGCACAAGTTCTACGGGCCGAAGGGCGTGGGGATGCTGTACGTCAAGCGCGGCACGCGCATGAAGCCGTGGTCGCGGGGCGGATCTCAGGAGAGGGGCCGCCGGGCCGGCACCGAGAACGTCGCCGGCATCGTCGGCCTCGGGCGCGCTGCGGCGCTGGCCGCGGACGATCTGGTCACCGAGGCGGCGCGGCTCGAGGGGCTACGCGACGCCCTCGAGCGCCGGCTGCTGGCCATCGCCGGCGCGCGCCGGAATGGCGCCGGGCCGCGGGTGCCCAACACGCTGAGCGTGTCGTTCGACGGGATCGAGGCCGAAGGGCTGCTGATGGCGCTGGACCTGGCCGGGATCGCGGTGTCCACGGGCGCCGCCTGCGCGGCGGGGGCGGTGGAGCCGTCGCACGTGCTGCGCGGCATGGGCCTGCCCATGGAGCAGGTGCAGGGCTCGATCCGGCTCTCTCTCGGCCGGTCGACTTCGGTGGCCGCCATCCATCGCGCCGCCCACGCCATCGCCGCCGCGGTCGAAAAGCAGCGGGCCGTGTCGCGTCAGTACGCTAGCCGGCGCTAGCCGGCACGTGCTCGTCGGCGTGATACGACGAGCGCACGAGCGGGCCCGACTCGACGTGGCCGTAGCCGAGCCCGAGCGCAAAGGTCTTGATCCGATCGAACTCGTCGGGCGTGTAGTAGCGCTGCAGCGGCAGGTGCTCGGCGCTCGGACGCAGATACTGGCCGACGGTCAGGACGTTTGTCCCCGCCTCGCGGATCGCGCGCACGGTGTCCTCCACCTCGTGCCATTCCTCGCCCAGTCCGACCATGATCCCGCTCTTGGTCAGGAGGCCCGCGGCGCGCGAGCGCCGCAGCAGGTCGAGCGAGCGCGCGAAGCGCGCGCCCGGGCGCACCTGGCGGTAGAGGCGCGGCACCGTCTCCGTGTTGTGATTCAGGACGTCGGGACGCGCCGCAAAGACGACGTCGAGCGCGTCCCAGTTGCCCTTGAAATCGGGGATCAGGACCTCGACCGCGCACCCTGGAACGCGGGCCCGGATCTCCCGGATGCAGGCGGCGAAGATCGCGGCGCCGCCGTCGCGCTGGTCGTCGCGGTTGACGGACGTGATGACGGCGTGACGCAAACCCATGCGCGAGACGGCGTCGGCGACGCGCCGAGGCTCTTCAGGGTCGGGGGGCAGCCGCGGAAGGCCCGTCTTCACCGCGCAGAAACCGCAGGCCCGCGTGCAGACGTCGCCGAGGATCATGAAGGTCGCGGTGCCGCGGTTCCAGCACTCGCCGATGTTCGGGCATCGCGCTTCCTCGCAGACCGTGTGCAGAGCGAGGCCGCGCATCAGGTCGGTGAGCGCAACGTAGCGCTCGCCCATCGGCGCTCTGGCCTTGATCCACGGCGGACGGACGAGGGTCTGGGTCATTCCTCTTCTTCGTCCTCGTCCTCGTCCTCATCGTCGTCGTCCCACTCGTCCTCGGTCGCGTCTTCCTCGTCGTCCTCTTCCTCGTCGTCCTCTTCTTCATCGTCGTCGTCATCGTCATCGTCATCGTCGTCGTCATCGTCATCGTCATCGTCGTCGTCCTCGTCGTCGTCCTCGAGGGTGTCGTCGTCCTCTTCCTCCTCCTCGTCGCCCTCGTCGGCGTCGATCTCGGTGTCCGAGAACTTCTCGTTGTCGTCGACGACGGCGTCATCGTCCTCGAGATCGTCGTCAGCCGCCCAAAGGACAAGATCTGCGTTCACGGCTCCTCCTCTAGTCGAACCCACCCGAAGTCGCGTCTCCATTGATTCTAGCCGGTGGCCGGTTTGCGATGGCTGTGCGCGGCGAGTTGTATGATTGGCCTCGCATGATCATCGTCTGCCCGAGCTGCCAGGCAAAGTACAAATTCGACGAGGAGAAGCTCGGCGAGCGGCCCCGTGCCAAGACCCGCTGCGCGAAGTGCGGGGGGACGATCGAGATCGAGAATCCACTGCTCGCGTCCATGACCCTGCCGCCGGGAACGATGGCGGGGCCGGCGACGCATGTTCCGGCGCCCGGCAGCACGACGCAGGCCCCGGCCCTGGCTCCGGCGCCCGCTCCGGCCGCGGCGGCGCCGGTCCGTCCGAGCGCGCCGCAATCGGGGACGGTCACCGGGCGCGGCATCGAGAAGAGCATCGTCGATCTGCCGAAGGACAAGCGGTTCTCGCTCGCCGTCATCCAGGGGCCGGCCACCGGCCACATCCATCCCGTGCTGAAGGCGCGCACGGTGATCGGACGCGCGGGGGCGGACATCAACATCGAGGATCCGGAGGCGTCGCGGCAGCACGCGTCCCTCGAGATCCTCGGCGACCATGCGATCCTCCGCGACATGGGATCGACCAACGGCACCTACGTGGAGGCGGACCGGATCGAGCAGCAGGTCCTGAACAACCAGATGGAGTTCCGCATCGGCAGCCACGTGCTGATGTTCATCGTCACCGACGTCGAATAGGACGGCGTGACGCGCAGGCGCTGAATGCCGCTGTCTCCGGAGCTCGAGGACTTCCGCCGCGAAGGGCACCGTCTCATCGACTGGATCGCCCGCTACCTGTCGAACCCCGAGCCCTTCCCCGTGGTGCCCCGGGTCCGTCCCGGCGAGCTGCGCGTGGCCTTGCCCGCGCGCGCGCCCACGCTGCCGGAGCCGCTCGCGGATGCCCTGGCCGATTTCGAGCGCCAGATCCTCCCCGCGGTCACGCACTGGAACCACCCCGGCTTCTTCGCCTACTTCGCGAACTCCTCGACCCCGCCCGCCATTCTCGGCGAGCTCCTCGCGGCGACGCTCAACGTCAACGGCATGCTGTGGAAGACGGGGCCGGCGGCCACGGAGCTCGAAATCGTCGTCCTCGACTGGCTCCGGCAGGCGACCGGCCTGCCTCCCGGGCTCTTCGGCGTCATCCAGGACACGGCGTCCTCGGCGACGCTCGTGGCCCTCGCTGCGGCCCGCGAGGCGGTGCCCGGCCTCGACGTTCGCCGGCGCGGGATGGTCGGACAGGCGCGGCTCCGCATGTACGCGTCCGAGCAGGCGCACTCCTCCGTGGAAAAGGCGGGCATCGTCCTCGGCATCGGCCAGGACGGACTGCGCAAGATCCCCGTCGACTCCGCGTATCGCATGGACGTGGCCGCGCTCCGCCGCGCGATCACCGAGGATCGGGAAGCGGGGCTCACGCCGTTTGCGGTGACCGCCACCGTCGGCACCACCTCCACGACCAGCCTCGACCCCGTCCCCGCCATCGCCGAGGTCGCGGAAGCGGCGGGGATCTGGCTCCACGTCGATGCCGCGTACGCGGGGAGCGCCGCCATCGTTCCCGAGCTGCGCCACGTGCTCGACGGCTGTGACCGCGCGGATTCGCTGGTGATGAACCCGCACAAGTGGCTGTTCGTGCCCCTCGACCTCTCCGTGCTGTACACGCGCCGCCCGGAAGTGGTGCGCGCCGCGTTCAGCATCCTCCCCGACTACCTGCGCACCCCGGAGGAGACGGTCGCGCCGAACCTGATGGACTACGGGGTCAGCCTCGGCCGGCGCTTCCGCGCGCTCAAGCTCTGGCTCGTGATGCGGACCTACGGGACGGACGGGCTCGCGGCGCGGATCCGCGAGCACGTGCGCCTGGCCCAGCTCTTCCGCTCGTGGGTGGAGGACGACGACGAGTGGGAGGTCGTTGCGCCGTCCCCCCTGTCCGTCGTCTGCTTCCGCGCGCGTTTCGTCGCCGACCCGGAGGAACGCGACCGCCGCAACGAGCGCGTGATGGAGGCGGTCAACGCGTCGGGCGACGCGTACCTTTCCCACACGCGATTGAAGGACCGCACCGTCCTTCGCCTCGCCATCGGGAACGTCGGGACCGCCGAGCGACACGTCGCCCGCGCCTGGCAGCTGTTGCGCGACGCCGCGGCGGTGGAGCGGCGGCGATGAGGATCGTCGTCGCGATGTCGGGCGGAGTCGACTCTTCCGTCGCGGCCGCCCTCCTCCAGTCGGCGGGCCACGACGTGGTCGGGATGTCCATGCAGCTCCACGACCAGGCCGCCGGCCGGCCGGCGGCGTTCGGACGCTGCTGCGCGGTGGAGGACCTCCACGACGCGCGCGCAGTGGCGGGGCAACTCGGGATCCCCCACTACGTCGTGAACCTCGAGCGGTCCTTCCGCGAGGGGGTCATCGAGCCATTCGTCCGCGACTATCTGGCCGGGCGCACCCCGATCCCCTGCTCCCGCTGCAACTCCGAGGTGAAGTTCGAGAGCCTGGTCGAGAAGACCCTCGGCCTGGGCATCGAGCACGTCGCCACCGGCCATTACGCCCGGCATGACGTCGACCCCTCCGGCCGCCATCGCCTCCGGCGCGGGGTGGATCGCGCCAAGGACCAGTCGTACTTCCTGTTCGGCCTCGCCCAGGACCAGCTGGCCCGGGCGGTCTTCCCCGTGGGCCACCTTAATAAAGATGAGGTCCGCCGGATTGCTGCGGAACGGGCCCTCCCCACCGCCGACAAGCCGGAAAGCCAGGAGATCTGCTTCGTGCCCGATGGCGACTACGCCGGCTTCGTCGAGCGCGCGGCCGGCGCGGAGGATCGGTCGGGCCCCATCGTGGACCGTGACGGGCGCACGGTCGGGAGTCACGAGGGCGTGCACCGCTACACCGTGGGCCAGCGGAAGGGGCTCGGCTCCGGCCGGCGGGCGCGCTACGTGCTCGCCGTCGTGCCCGCCACGCGCACGGTCGTGGTCGGGGAGGATGCCGACCTCGCCCGGGGCGCGTTCGAGGTGGCGGCGGTGAACTGGCTGTCGATCCCGGAGCCCGCGGGGCCCATCCGCGGCGCGGTGCAGATCCGCCATCGTCACGATGCCGCGGCGGCGACGGTCACTCCGCTCCCCGGCGGACGCGCCGCGGTTTCGTTCGACGTTCCCCAGCGTGCGGTGACGCCGGGACAGGCCGCGGTGTTCTACGACGGCGACATCTGCCTCGGCGGGGGCTGGATCGAGGGCTAGCCGCCCCCGGCCTGCACGGCCTCGAGCGCGCGCCGCGCGGCGTGCTGCTGCGCTTCCTTCTTGGAGTGCCCGGTCCCTTCCCCCGCCAGGCGCCCGGCGATCCGGCATTCGACGCGGAAGCTCTTCCGATGATCGGGGCCTTCCTCGGCGATGACGACGTACTCGGGAACCGGCTCACCGCGGGCCTGCAGGATCTCCTGCAGCGCGCTCTTGGGATCGCCCCCGGCGCCGTCGTCGGCGGCCCCCAGCGCCTCGCCGAGGTCGCGGCGGACGAAGCGCGCCGCCGCTTCCAGTCCTCCGTCGAGGTAGAGCGCGGCGACCACGGCCTCGTAGGCATCGGCCCAGAGGGCCTGCTTCATCCGGCCGCCCGTCTTCTCCTCGCCGCGGCCGAAGCGCAGCAGGCCGGGCATGCCCGCCGCCTCCGCGCGGCCGGCGAGGCTGCGCGCGGCCACGACCCGCGCGCGGAGCTTGCTCTTGCCGCCTTCGTCCCCCTCGGGGTCGCGCTGGTGGAGTATCTCCGCGACCACGAAGCCGATCACGGCATCCCCGAGGAACTCCAGCGCCTCGTTGTCGCCGCCGTCTTCCGCCTCGTTGGCGTAGCTCGTATGGGTGAGGGCGCGGTCGAGAAGGGCAAGGTCGCGGAAGCGATGGCCGAGACGGTCCTCGAAGGCGCGCAGCGCCGCCTCGCGCTCCCCGGTCATCGCGCGGTGGCGCGCTCGAAGACGATCCGGCCGCCGACGATCGTGAGGTCCACCGGCGTGTCGAGGATCGCGCGGGGCGGGATCGCGAACAGGTCGCGCGCGAAAACGGCGACGTCGGCCAGCCGCCCGCGCTCCAGCGTTCCCTTCTCCGTCTCCGCGAACTCCGCGTAGGCGGACCCGCGCGTATAGAGGTCGAGCGCGTCTTCGAGGGTGATCTTCTCCTCCGGGAACCACCCTCCGGGAGGACCGCCGCCCGGGAGCTCGCGCGTGACCGCGGCGTAGAGGCCGAGGCGCGGGTCGAGCGGCTCCACGAACCAGTCGGTGCCGAAGGCAACGGGAATCGAGGCGGCGGTGAACGACCGGAAGTTGTAGGAGTCCCGCGCGCGCGCGTGGCCGATGCGCTTCTCCGCCCAGCGCATGTCGTCGATGCAATGCGACGGCTGGATCGACGCGATGACGCCGAGGGCCTTCCACCGCGGCAGGTCCTGCTTGCGGACGACCTGGGCGTGCTCGATGCGGAAGCGCCGGTCGCGGGGACCGTTGGCGCGCGCGGCCTTCTCGAAGGCGTCGAGGACGAGGCTGTTCGCGCGGTCGCCGATGGCATGGACGGCGAGCTGGAATCCCGCCGCGTCCGCGTCGCGGATCGTCCGCTCCAGCTCCTCGACCGGCTGCAGGAGCAGCCCGCTCGTCTTCGGGTCATCGCTGTACGGCTCGAAGAACGCCGCCGTGCCCGATCCCATCGAGCCGTCGGCGAGGATCTTGAGCGCGCCGAACCGGATCCACTCGTCCCCGAGCCCGGAGCGAATCCCCGCCTGGAGGAGCGCCGGCATCGCCGAAGCGTAGCGCCACACGAACAGGCGCGCGGTGAGCTCGCCGCGCGCGCGGAGGGCCTGGTAGGTGGGAAGCGCGTCGGTGGCCGAGTTGTCCTGCACCGTCGTCACCCCGACCCGCGCCGCCTCCGCGAGGGCGGCCCGCGCCGCGCGCAGGTTCATCTCCCGCGACGGCTCCGGGATGACGCGCGAGACGAGGTCGGCGGCGTTGTCCTTCAGGATGCCGGTCGGCTCGCCGGCGGCGTCCCGCACGATCGTCCCCCCCGGCGGATCCACCGTGTCGCGGGTGATGCCGGCCCGCCGGAGCGCGACGGAATTGGCGAGCGCCATGTGCCCGTCGAGGCGCTGCACGAAAACGGGATGATCCGGAGTGGCGGCGTCGATCGCTCCGCGGGTGGGAAGGGCCTGCGAGGGCCAGGCCTCGTGGTCCCAGTTCCCCTCGAGGATCCACGTTCCTTTCGGAAGCGTGCGCGCGTGACCGGCGATGAGGCGCGCGAGGTCGGCTTCGTCCGTGGCGGGGCGAAGGTCGACGGACAGCAGGCCGAAGCCGCCGCTCAGGAAATGGACGTGGGCGTCGTTGAAGCCGGGGACGGCGAGCCGCCCGTGAAGCTCGATCACGCGCGTGCCCTTCCCGATCCACGGCGCCACGACGGCGTCGCCCCCGATCGCCACCACGCGCCCGTCACGCGCGGCCAGCGCGGTCGCGGGGGGGAGCCCCTTCCCCGCCCACACGCGGCCGCCCCGGAGCACGAGGTCGGCCGCCATCACCATTCCGGCCAGTTGATCCATGCGCTCTCCCTCAGACGACCTTCAGGATGACCATCGTCATGTCGTCGTGCTGCGCGGCGTCCCCCACGAACCCGCGAATCTCCTCGAGGATGCGGTCCTTCAGCTCGACCTCGTCGCTCTCCGTCGCGATCACCTTCTCGAGGACATCGCGGAGGCGCCGCTCGCCGAACAGCTCAGAGCGGCCGTTCATCGCTTCCGAGAGCCCGTCGGTGAAGAAGAGGAACACGTCGCCGGCGTCGAGGGGGACGACCGCCTCCTCGAGGATCTCCTCGAAGCGCTCGCCGCGGTCCAGGCCGAGCCCGAGGCCCGCCGGCGTCAGGACGCGCGTGACCCCGTTGCTCAGGTGAATGAGCGGATTGTGGCCGGCGCGCGCGTAGGTCATCGTCCGCCGCGCGGTGTCGACGACGGCGTAGGTCATGGTGATGAACGATCGCGGGTCCATGTTCGCGGCGAGGATCCGGTTGGCCTCCCCGAGGAGACGGGCCGGCGATTCGTAGATCCGCGAAAGCGACAGGACGAGCCCCTTGAGCTCGGCCATGTAGAGGGCGGCCGAGGTGCCCTTGCCGGAGACGTCGGCCACCAGGAGGCCCATGCGCGTCTCCGAAAGCGGCAGCAGGTCGTAGTAGTCGCCGCCCACTTCCGCCGCGGGCAGGCAGAGGGCGGCGATGCGCAATCCGGGGAGCGTCACCGTTCCCTGCGGCAGCAGGCTCATCTGGATCTTGCGCGCGATCCGCAACTCCTCCTCGAGCCGCTCCTTGTCCGCCTGCTCGCGCAGCAGGTCGCGCACGCTCTCCGCCATGACGTTGAAAGATTCCGCGAGGTCTCCGAGCTGGTCGCGGCTGTAGACGCGGATGGGATGCGAGAAGTCGCCCTGCCGCAGGCGCTCCGTCCCCTGCGACAGCTCGTGGATCCCCTGGGTGATGGAGCGGGCGAGGAAGAGGCCGAGGAGGAGCGCGACCGCGTACATGATCAGGAAGATGCCGGCCACGAGGGCCAGGAGCTTCACCAGCAGGTCCGTCATGTCGAGGGTGCCGGGAGACAGCCGGCGGCCCAGCTGGAAGGGATCGAATCGGAAGGCGAGCGGATCGAGCTCGACGCCGCCGTCACTCCAGCGGCGCCTTTCGGGCGTCGCGAAGAACGGCATTCCGCTCCCGCCCGCCCCGCCGCGATTCGCGAACTTCGCGTCGCTCATGTCGAACGTGACCCGCGAGTCCGCCTGGCGCGCCACCTTGCCGCCCGCGCCCAGGAAGTGAACGCCCATCCGCCGGCTCAGGTCCTCGAACAGCCGTTCGTCGAGGGGCACCGCCACCACGGCGAAATCGGCCCCGTTCCTGAAGACCGCGCGGAGGTCTTCCCGCTCGTCCTCCTTCACGAGCCCCGCGAAGCCCGGCGGCGTGATCCAGGCGGGAGCGGTCGTGGGCGCGCTTCCGTGTGAGGCGACGACCCGGCCGCCGCGGACCACGGCGTAGGAGACTTCGGGATGGATCGCGCGCGCCGGGGCCACCAGGGCCTCGATCTCGGCCGCGCCGGCCGGGCCGCCGCTCATCAGGACGGAGCGTGCGGTGGCCTGCAGCGCCTCGGCCCGGGACTGGATGTCGGAGGTCACGATATACCCGGCGACGAGCCCCGAGAAGAGCAGCGCGCCGAGCGCAAACAGCAGGAGGAGGAGCACGACGGGCACGACCGCGATGAAGAGGTAGGACACGATCAGCTTGGTGCGGATGCGCCAGAGCAGCCGGCGGACGAGGTAGCGGCCGAGGCGGAACGTCCCCCAGACGGCGTAGAAGAAAAGGGCCACGGACGCGAAGACGTCGAGGCCGCACGGCATCGCGACGCCGGCGCGGGTCAGCAGGAAGACGAAGAGAGAGGCGAGGAGGACGCGGCCCCGCCACGTCCAGGCCAGGAAGTCGACCCCCCGCAGCGGGCGCGCGTGGAGCGCGCGCGTAGCGGGAGGCACCGGGAGCGTCGGGCGCGGCATGGCCCGGATTATCGTCCAGTGGGCCGCCTATAATCGGATGGATGCCGCTCGCACACGTTCTCGCCCTCGTGCTTGCCGCGGCCCCGCCCGATCTGGCCGCGCTGGGCATCGTCCTTTCGCCGCGCATCGAGGGCCGCGCCGCCTTGTTGCGATCCGGCGGGCGCACGCGCGTGGTGGGCGTGGGCGACGCCGCCTTCGGCGGCCGGATTGCCGCCATCGCCGCCGACCGGGTGACGGTGGACTTCGACGGCGTGCCCGTCGAGGTGCGGTTGATGACGGTGACGGCGAGCGTAAGCGCCGCCCCGGCGCCCGCGGCCTCCGCCGACGCCGTGCCGCGCACCATGGAGCGCCGCGAGATCGAGCGGCGGCTGGGCGAGGAATCGGGGCGCATCCTCGCGGAGACGACGCTCGTGCCCGCGATGGACGGCGGGCGCGTCGCCGGATTCACGATCACCCGGATGCCGGACTCGACCCTCCTGACCGACGCCGGCCTGAAGCCGGGCGACGTGCTCACCCAGGTCAACGGGGTCCCGATCGACAGCCTGGCCACCCTGATCGGCCTCTGGCCGCGCATGCAGACGGAATCCGCGGTGCGCGCCGTCGTACTGCGCAACGGCCAGCCCGTCTCGCTCTCCGTCACCCTGCGCTAGTGGCGCCGCGCGTCCGCATCGCCCTCGCCCCCACGGCGCTTCTGGCCGTCGCGCTGGTGGCCCTCTGGCCCGCGGACGCTCGCGCGTGGGGATACGCCGCCCACCGCATGGTCAACGAGCGCGCGATCGAGACGCTGCCCGAGCCCCTGCGGGCGTGGTACGCGGCGAACGCGGCGTGGGTGGCCGCGCATGCCATCGACGCCGACCTCGAGCGCGATCGCCCCGACGACCCCGATCACTTCGTGGACCTGGACGCCTTCGGCGCCTATCCGTTTCCCGACGTCGGCGATGACGAGGCCGCCCATCTGCAGCGCTTCGGCGCCGAGGCGCGATCGAAGGGCCGCCTGCCGTGGCGGCTGGCCGAGGACTACCGCGAGCTCGTGGCCGCATTCCGCGCCGGCGAACTGCCCCGCGTCCTCCGGCGCAGCGCTTCGATCGGGCACCTGATCGCCGACGCGCACGTCCCCCTGCACGCGGCGTCGAACCACGACGGCCAGCTCACCGGACAGAAGGGCCTCCACTCCCGGTGGGAAACGGAGCTCATCGACCGCTTCCGCCGCCAGATCGAGCCCGCCCTGCTCCCGGTCGCGGCGACGCCCGATCGCCATCCGATCACGACCGCCTTTGCCGTCCTCCGGGAGTCGTACCTGCACTCGCTCGACGTCCTCGCCTCCGATCGCGCCGCCGCCGGCCCGCGCGACTTCGCCGACACGCCGGAGGACGACCGCTACGACGACGCGTACTACTCGCGGCTCTTCGAGCGCGAGGCCGCCCGCGTCGAATCGCGCCTCGCCGCCTCCGCATCCGCCACCGGATCGCTGTGGCTCGGAGCGTGGGAGGAGGCGGGACGGCCCGCGCTCGACCCCGCCTTCCGCATGCCGTACGTCCGCGGGCAGTCGCGGGCGGTGCTGGTGAGCCTCGACGGGGCGGCCGCCGAGGTCATCGACGACGCCGTCGCCCGCGGCCTCATGCCGCGCCTAGCCGGGCTGCGCGGACGCGGCGCCACCGCCCGCGGAACGATCAGCGCCGTTCCGACCAAGACCGCGACGGGGCACGCCGCGCTCTTCACCGGCGCGTGGGGCGATCGCAATGGAATCGCCGGCAACGAGGTCCCCGCGCCCGGCGGGTCGATTCTCGAGACCGAGAGCGGCTACTCGTCGACGCCGCTCACCGCGGAGCCCATCTGGAATGCGGCGGCGCGGCAGGACATGGACGCGGTGGTGCTGGTCGGCACGCAGGTCCATCCCTTCAGCGCCTACGCCGAGGACCGGCGGTTCCGGGGCTACACGGGGCGCAAGCTGACGCTCTTCGACGCCTACCAGAACATGGACGCCGACGACGGGGTCATCACCGAGGTCGACATCGTGGGGACGCCGCCCGGGACGACCCTCACCGCGCTCCCCGCGCACGCGGGCGAGGTTCGCGAATGGGGGTTCGACGTCGCGGGATCCCGGGTCTTTGCCTGGATGTACGACGATCCCGCCGACGCAACCGCCGGCTTCGACACCGTGCTCGTCGCCCTCGACGGGGATCCGGCGTCGGGTGTCGTGCTGAAGGCCACGCCCGTGCGCGACGATGCGGCAGCGTTCCGCCCCCTCACCATCCCGTTCGGCGGCGGCGAGTCGGGCGTCTTCTTCCGCCTCTACACGTTGAGCGCGGACGGGTCGCGCCTGCTGCTCTACTACACCGCGCCCCAGGTGCTTCGTTCGAGCAAGCCGAGGCTCGAAGCGGCGGCCCTGGAGGCGACGGGCGGCTTCGTCGGAAACGGCGCGCAGACGACGTATCAGCGCGGCGGGCTCGGAAAGACGCTCGCGCAGGGCGGTGACGGGACGGCCGAAGAACGCTACGTCGAGACGATGGCGCTGGCCACGCGCCAGTTCACGCGGCTGAACGCGTTCGCCTTCGAGCGGCTGGCGTGGGACCTGCTCGTCACGTATCTGCCCCTCCCCGACGAGGCCCTTCACCGCTGGTACGGCCTCCTCGATCCCGGGCTCGCCGGCCACGATCCCGCGGTCGCCCGGAAGCTGCGTCCGTTTCTCGATCGCGTCCTCGCGCTGGTCGACGCGTACGTCGGGAAGATCGTGGAGGGCGCGGGCCCGGACGCGATCGTCGCCGTCGCCACCGACCACGGCATGACGACGGCGGCGCGGAACGTCAAGCCCAACGTCGCGCTGGCCGCGGCGGGGCTGGTCGTTCTCGATGCGGCGGGGAATGTCGACCTGGCCCGGACGCGGGCGGTCTACTTCCCCGGGAACTCCGGCTACGTGATCCTCAACCGGCGCGCCCTCCCCGGCGGCATCGTCACCCCGGAGGACGAGGAGGATGTGCGACGGCGCGTCATCGCGGCGCTGACCGCCATCCAGGATCCGGCGACCGGCCGCACGCTCGGCATCACGGTCACCGACGTGCGCGCGCCCGGCCATGATCCGAAGCTCGGCGGCCCGTACGCCGGGGACCTCTTCGTCGAGGTCGGGACGAAGGGGGTGGCCCTCTCGGCACGGGCCACGGGTGATGTGGTCGAGGCGTGGCGGCCGGAAGGCACGCACTTCCAGAAGCCGGCGGAGCGCGCGCTGCAGGGGACGTTCGTGGTCGCGGGTCCCGGCGTCGCGGCGGGCGCCGATCTCGGCGTCATCGAGATGGTGGACATCGCGCCGACGCTCGCCGCGCTCCTCGGGATGGATCCCCTCGCCCACGCGGTGGGCAAGCCGAT
>JANMPI010000595.1:0-2790 GCA_031369785.1 Acidobacteriota bacterium | reverse complement strand
CGCCAGCGGTTCGAGATCTACTGCTCGCCCTGCCACGGCCGGGCCGGGCGGGGGGACGGGATGGTCGTGCGCCGCGGCTTTCGCACGCCGCCCTCGCTTCACCTCGACCGCCTGCGCGCGCAGCCCGACGGCTACTTCTACGACGTAATCACCAGCGGATTCGGTGTGATGCCCGACTCCGCGGCGCAGATCCCCGTCCCCGACCGATGGGCCATCGTCGCCTACGTCCGCGCCCTCCAGCTGAGCCAGCACGCGCCGATGGCCGCCCTGCCCGCGCGGACGCAGGAGCTGGTGCGCGCGCAGGCGGCGTCCGCGCCGGCGCCCGCCGCCCCGGAAGGGCATCACCCATGAGCACGACGGTCTTCGCGGTGCCGCCCGCCCTGGACCGCATCCGCCGCACCGCGCTGGCGGTGGGCGTCATCGGCATCCTGCTGAGCCTGGTGGGCGGCGCGATCGATGCCACGCAGTTCTTCCGCTCGTACCTGTTCGCGTTCCTCTTCTGGAACGGGATCGGGCTGGGCTGCCTGTCGATCCTGATGATCCATCACCTCTCGGGCGGGATCTGGGGCCTCGCGATCCGCCGCCTGCTGGAGGCGGGGACGCGCACGCTCAAGGTCACCGCGCTCCTCTTCATCCCGCTCCTCTTCGGGCTTTCCCGCGTCTATCTCTGGGCGCAGCCGGAAGCGGTCGAGCACGACGTGATCCTGCAGGCGAAGCACCCGTACCTGAACGTGCCCTTCTTCGCGGCCCGCGCGATCTTCTATTTCCTGGTCTGGACCGCGCTCGCGCACTTCCTCAGCAAGTGGTCGCTGGAGCTCGACGGCCACCGCGAGAGCCTGCACATTTCGCGGCGGCTGCGCAGTCTGGCCGGCCCGGGGCTCGTGCTCATGGGGCTCACCATCACCTTTTCGTCGGTGGACTGGGCGATGTCCCTCGACCCCCACTGGTTCTCCACCGTGTACGGGCTCATGTTCATGGTGGGGCAGGTGCTGTCGGCGATGGCACTGGTGATCGTCGTCCTCGCCCTCTTCGCCCACGACGCGCCGCTGATGAGCGTCGCGCGGCCCTCGGTCGTCCACGACCTCGGCAAGCTGATGCTGGCCTTCATCATGCTTTGGGCGTACCTCCACCTCTCGCAGTTCCTGATCACGTGGTCGGGGAACCTGCCGGAAGAAATCCCCTGGTACCTGCGGAGGATGCACGGCGGCTGGCAGTTCGTCGGCCTCTTCCTCGTCGTCTTCCATTTCGCGCTGCCCTTCCTCCTTCTTCTCTCCCGAGACCTGAAGCGCGACGCGCGGCTCCTGGCGTGCCTCGCCGCTTTCGTCCTCTTCACGCGCCTCGTCGACCTGTTCTGGATGATCGCGCCCAACCTGCAGGGCGGCCACGGCGGGCACGAGGGCCTCGGGCTGACTGTGCACTGGCTCGACTTCGCGGCGCCGATCGGGATGGGCGGGTTGTGGATCGCGTCCTTTGCCCGTGAGCTCGCGGGCCGGCCGCTGCTGCCCCTCGGCGAGCCGGAGCTCGCGGAGTTCATCGACACGCCGGTGCGCGCGGGGCATTGATGGACCTGAAGCACGAGACCCCGAAAGAAGCGATGGGCGGGCACGAGCCGGCGGCGCCCCTGCCGGTGATCCCGCCCGGCACCGTCGCCTACGAGAAGACCGACGTCAGCGCCGGGTCGATCCTCCGCATCGGAGTGATCCTCACCGTCGTCACCATTGCCGCCGCCGGCGCGGCCTTTGGCCTCTTCCGCCTCCTCGTCACGCACGAGGAGCGCAACGACCCGCCCGCGCCGCCTCTGGCCCGGCCCGCCGAAGGCCGGCGGGCGCCGGAGCCGCGGCTGCAGACGGCGCCCGCATCCGACCTCGCGGCGGTCCAGGACGAGGAGCGCCGCGCGCTCGCCAGCTACGGATGGGCGGACGAGGCTTCGGGCGTCGCGCGGATCCCGATCGAGGAGGCGATGGGCCTCTACGTCGATCAGGCCGCCCGGGCGGCGACGACACCGCAGCCGATGCCGTCGCCTTCGCCGTCGCATTTGTCTCCGCCGTCGCCCGCCATTCCCGCGGAGGGCCTCCGATGAGGGCTCCGCTCCTGCTCGCCGCCGTGCTGGCCCTGCCCGCCGTCGGCTCGGCGCAGCCGGCCGCGGTCCGCCCGCCGATCCTGCGCGACGTCGGCTACGACCAGCGCCTCGGCGAGACGCTCCCGCTCGACATCACCCTCCGCGACGAAGACGGCCGCGCCGTGCGCCTGCGCGACTACTTCGGTGCGCGGCCGGTGGTGCTGACGCTCGTGTACTACGACTGCCCGATGCTCTGCACGCTCACCCTCAACTCCCTGTCGAGCGCGCTCGCCACCTTGTCCTTCGACGTCGGCCGCGAGTTCGAGGTGGTGACGGTGAGCTTCGACCCGCGGGAAAAGCCGGCGCTGGCCACCGCGAAGAAGGCGGGCTACCTGAAGCGGTACGGGCGGCCGGGGGCGGAGCGCGGCTGGCACTTCCTGACCGGGGACAAGGAAGAGATCGCGCGCCTCACCGCCGCGGTCGGCTTTCGCTACCAGTGGGACGAGGAGATCAAGCAGTTCGCGCATCCGAGCGGCCTCGTCGTGCTCTCGCCGGAGGGCCGCATCACCCGTTATCTCTACGGCATCGAGTTCGCGCCCAAGGACCTGCGGCTCGGCCTCGTCGAGGCCTCGGAGCGGAAGATCGGCACGCCCCTCGATCAGGCCATGCTCTACTGCTACCAGTACAACCCCGCCACCGGGCGCTACGGCCTGCTCACGCTGCGCCTCGTG
>JANMPI010000584.1:0-10693 GCA_031369785.1 Acidobacteriota bacterium | reverse complement strand
GACATGTTCATCGGCGACTGGGACCGTCACATCGGCCAGGGGGACTGGGCGCGGGTGAAGGGCGGCGACAAGTGGCAGCCCATTCCCATGGACCGCGACCAGGCCTTGTCGAAGTTCGACGGCGTGATCCTCGGGATGGCGCGCTACAGCCAGCCGCGCTTCGTGAACTTCGAGCGCGGCTATCCTTCGATCATCGGCCTCGGGTGGAACGGGCGACTCGTCGATCGCCGGTTCCTGGCCGAGCTCGATCGCCCCGATTTCCGCGCCGTTGCCACAGAGCTCCAGCGCTCGCTCACCAATGCCGCCATCGAGAAGGCGGCGCACCGGATGCCGGCTGCCTACTATCGCGTGAACGGCGCGAAGACCGTCAGGCGGCTGGAGGGCCGACGCGATCGCCTGCCGGAGATCGCCGACGCGTTCTACGAGATGCTCGCCGACGAGGCCGAGGTGAACGCGACGGACAAGGACGACGTCGCGGAAGTCGAGCGCGCGGCCGACACCGTCACGGTCAGGCTCCGCGCGCCGGGCCAGAACGCGCCGTACTTCCAGCGCACGTTCCGCGACGCCGACACCTCCGAGATCCGCATCTTCCTGAAGAAGGGGGACGACCGCGTGGTCTCCCGGGGCAGCGGCAACCCGTTGAAGGTTCGCGTCATCGGCGGCCCCGGGGCCGACATGTTCGACGACTCGGCGAGCGGCAATACCCAGTTCTACGACCACGAGGGCGAGAATCGGCTGGTCCGCGGCCCGGGGACCGAGAACAGCGACGAGCCCTACACGCATCCGAAGGACGCGCGCGACTACCCGCTGCGGGACTGGGGCCACCAGAGGATCCCGTCGATCCTCGTCTCCGGTGGCGGAGACATGGGCGTGCTGGTGGGGGCGGGCTGGGATTTCTACGGGTACGGGTTCCGCAAGCACCCCTTCTCGTCGCACCAGACCGTGCGCGCCGGTTATGCGACCGGCCTCAAGGGATGGAAGGCGGAGTACGAGGGTGAATTCGCGTACACCAACAGCCGCAAGCTGCGGCGGCTCTTCGCCCGGGTGTCCGAGGTCGAGGTGGTGCGCTTCCACGGCTTCGGCAACGAGACGGCGGCGGACCGGGACAGCGACTTCTACAAGACGCCGCAGACGCAGTTCGTGCTGAACCCGTCGTTCCGCCTGGGCATCGGCGCGCCCGTCGACCTCTCCATTGGCGTCATCGGCAAGTACATAAAGCCCGATCTCATTCCGGGCCGCTTCCTCGCCCTCACCCGGCCGTACGGCTCGGAGGACTTCGGCCAGGTCGGCGCGCGCGCCGCGCTCGTGGTCGATCGCCGCAACACGTCGCGAGCGGCGCGGAAAGGTGTCCTCTTCTCCGCCGCCGGCACCTTCTACCCGAAGGCCTGGAGCGTGGAGGAGAACTTCGGCGAGGCCCACGGCGAGGCGGCGGCGTACATGACTTTCGGGCCGACGCTGGCCCTGCGCGCGGGGGGCAAGCAGCTGTGGGGGCGGTATCCTTACCATGAGGCGGCGTTCATCGGCGGGCCGGACACGGTGCGCGGTCTGCGGCGTCAGCGGTACGCGGGGGATGCGTCCGCCTACGGCGGCGCCGAGCTGCGGCAGAAGGTGTTCGACTTCCACCTGCTGGTGCCCATCGACGTCGGTGTCTTCGGCCTGGCCGACGCCGGGCGCGTCTTCCTCGACCTGGAGGATTCCAACCGGTGGCACCACGGCGTCGGCGGGGGCGTGTCGCTGGCCTTCCTGCGCCCCGAGAACACGTTCAGCATCGCGGCCGCCCGCGGCAGCGACGACGACAAGATCCGTCTGTACTTCAACGGGGGCTTCGGCTTCTAGCCGCGGATGCGATAATGGCGCCGTGCGTTCGGTAGGAAGACGGCAGGTCGGCGGGTCGGCGTGGCTCGACCAGGGTCGCCTCGCGCGCACCGCGGCCTTGCTGCGCGGCGGCGCGGGGATGGTGCCGCGCGGCCTCTATCGCTTCAAGTCCTTCGAGGAGGCCGACGCGTGGATGATCCGGATGATGGCGCGTACTCACGCGCTCCGGAGCCGGAAGACGTCGTCCGCGTCTGCCGGGCGCTGAACGAGGCCGGGGCCCGCTACGTCCTGATCGGGGGCTTCGCGGTCATCGTCCACGGCGCGGGACGGTTTACGAAGGACATCGACCTCCTGGTTGATGACGCCCCGGAGAACGTCGCGCGCGTCAAGCGGGGGTTGCGCGTCCTCTCCGACAACGCGGCGGCGGAAATTGCCGACTCCGACGTCCGCGAGTACGTCGTGGTACGGGTGGCCGATGAGATCACCGTGGACCTCATGGGCCGCGCGTGCGGTCTCGGCTACGAGGACGTACTCACCGATGCCGAGGACGTCGAGCTCTCTGGCGTGCTCGTCAAGGTCGCCAGCCCGCGCGCTCTCATCCGTACCAAGGACACGAGACGGCCGCAGGACGCCATCGACCGGGCGTTCCTCGAGGGACTGATCCGCGAGCGCGAGCGCCGGTAGCGCCCGGCGCGGTCGGGGTCGGGGCTAGCCCTCCGGTAGCAGCTCGCGCTTTGGCGCGGGCGCGGTCGTGGGATCGATCACGAAAGTGAGCTTCTCGCCTTCGAGCGCGATGGTCACGTTCCCGCCCTTCTCCAGCCGCCCGAAGAGGATCTCGTCGGTGAGCGGGTCGCGGACCTCGCTCTGGATGACGCGGGCCAGCGGCCGCGCGCCGTAGATGCGGTCGTAGCCCTTCTTCGCGAGCCAGGCCCGCGCTTCCGGCGACAGCGTGAAAGCGATCCGTCGCTCGACGAGCTGCGACTCGAGCTGCATGATGAACTTGTCGACGATCGTCTCCATGACTTCGAGGTTCAGCGCCTTGAAAGTCACGATGGCGTCGAGGCGGTTCCGGAACTCGGGGCTGAACAGCTTCTCCAGGGCCTTGTTGCCCTTGCGCGCCGCGTCGCGGGCGTGGTCGTCGCCGAAGCCGATGCTCGCAACGCTCATCTCCCGCGAGCCGGCGTTGCTGGTCATGATCAGGATCGCGTGACGGAAGTCGGCCTTCCTCCCGGTGTTGTCGGTGAGGGTCGCGTGGTCCATCACCTGGAGCAGGATGTTGAACATGTCCGGGTGCGCCTTCTCGATCTCGTCCATCAGTACGACGCAGTACGGATGCTGGCGCACGGCGTCCACGAGCAGCCCGCCCTGCTCGAACCCGACGTAGCCCGGCGGCGCGCCGATCAGCCGCGCGACCGCGTGCTTCTCCGCGTACTCGCTCATGTCGTAGCGGATGAACTCGTTGCCGAGATGGAGGGCCAGCTGCTTGGCCAGCTCGGTCTTCCCCACGCCGGTCGGCCCCGTGAACAGGAAGCAGCCCGCCGGGTGCTCGGGCTGGCCGAGGCCGGCGCGGGCGCGCTTGATGGCCATGGCCGCCGCGTGCACGGCGTCCTCCTGGCCGAAGACGACGCGCTGCAGCGATTCTTCCAGCGTGAACAGGCGCTCGCGGTCCGATGACGTCGCCTGCTTCTCGGGGATGCGCGCGATCCGGGCGACGACCCGCTCGACTTCCGGCAGGTCGACGATTCGCCGCTCCCCGTCCGGCAACGGGCCGAGCAGGCGCAGCACGGCGCCCGCTTCGTCGAGGACGTCGATGGCGCTGTCGGGCAGCCGATAGTCGCGGAGATGGCGGCGGGCCAGCCGCGCCGCGCCTTCCAGGGCGGCGTCGGTGTACGTGACCAGGTGATGGTCCTGGTACCGGCTCTTCAGGCCGCGGAGGATCTTCACCGTGTCCTCGAGGCTCGGCTCGTCCAGCGCGATCTTCTGCACGCGGCGGGCGAGGGCGCGGTCCTTCTCGACGTGCTTGAACTCCTCGAACGTCGTCGAGCCGGCGAGGCGAATCTCGCCCTCGGTGAGGATGGGCTTGATGAGGTTCGCGAGGTCCATCGTCCCGCCGGTGGTGGCGCCGGCCCCGACCATGGTGTGCATCTCGTCGATGAACAGGATGGGCTTCGCCCGCTTCTTGAGGGCGGCGAGCACGCCCTTCAGCCGCTCCTCGAAGTCGCCGCGGTAGCGCGTGCCGGCGAGGAGGGCGCCGGTATCGAGGGCGAACACCTCCGCGCCCTTCAGCGCTTCCGGGGCGTCCGGCTGGAGGAGGCGCATCGCCAGGCCTTCGACGAGCGCCGTCTTGCCGACGCCGGGATCCCCGACGAACACGGGGTTGTTCTTCCGCCGCCGGCACAGGATCTCGAGCGCCCGCTGCAGCTCGTTCTCACGGCCGATGAGGGGATCGAGCTTGCCCAGCCGCGCGCGCTCGGTGAGGTTCACGGTATAGGCGGCGAGTGGATCGCGCGAGGCGGCGGGACCATCCTCGCCGCCGCCCGCGCCCGCGGTGGCCGGACTGTCCCCGGGCTCCGCGCCGGGGTTCCGGCTGATCCCGTGCGAGATGTAGTTGAGGATGTCGAGCCGCGTCACGCCGAGGCCGGTCAGCAGGTCGACCGCGTACGAGCGCGGCTGGGCGAGGAGAGCGGCCAGGATGTCGCCCACGTCCGCTTCCGTCTTGCCCGCGCTCTGCACATGCAGGACCGCGGTCTGCAGGACGCGGCGGAAGGCCAGCGTCTGCTCCGGCGCGCGCTTGGAGCCGAGGGGCATGACCTCGACGTTCTCGTCCAGGAACTTGTCCAGCTCCTCGCGCAGGCGCGTGGTGTCCGCCCCCGAGGCGCGGAGGATCTTCTCGCCCGAGACCTCGTTGGCCACCGCGAACAGAAGGTGCTCGAGCGTCAGGTGCGCGTGACGCCGCGACACCGCCTCGCGGGCGGCGGCGTTCAGGACACGCTCGACGGTGCGGCTAAACATTGGCCTCCTCGACTGTCGCCCGCAGCGGATAGCCCCGCTCGCGGGCGAGCTCGTGAACGTCGCTCGCCTTGGTCTCCGCGATCTCGAACTGGTACGCCCCGCAGACCCCGCGTCCCTGGAGGTGAACCTGCATCATGATCCGGAACGCGTCCGGCGCCGCCTTCTGGAAGACCGTCTCCAGCACGAGGACCACGAACTCCATCGTCGTGTAGTCGTCGTTGTGCAGGATGACGTTGTAGAGCCGCGGCTTTGCGGTCTTGATCTCCGGCTTCTCGAGGACCTCGTCGCCGGTGCCTGCCCGCCGCCCCACGGGGGTATGTTAGCGCAGCCCTCCGGGCAGGCGGGGAGAGGCCAGAAGCCGCGTGAACTCGCGCCAGCGGACGTCCGGGTGTTCCGCGGTCCCGCCGCGGGACTCGACGTACGCGCGCACCATGTCCTGTCCCAGGTTGTAATTGAGGACGTAGCTCCGGTACTGGTCGAAGAAGCGGACCCGCTGCCCCGCGCGGTCGGCCGGGGTCAGGTTCCACCGCTGCAGCCACGCCGCCGCCGCCGCGGCGTCGATCGTCCCCTCGAGGTAGCGCCTCGCCGCCTCGTTGCCCGCGAACGAGAGCTTGTCCACGAGCCGCCGCACGCGGTCGTAGCGGGCGGCGCCTTTGGGATCGAGACCGGCCAGCGGATAGAGGACGTCGCGCTCGAACTTCAAGCGCTCTTCACCGGGGAAGGCCACCTCGATGCCGTAGTTGGCGGTGCCTTCGGCGATGAGCGACTGCGGGCTGAACAGCGCGTAGACGGTGAACTCGCGCCAGCCCCGGTCGCGCACGAGCCGCTGCTCGAGGAGGGCGTTGTAGACGTGATGGCCGGGGTAGCCCTCGTGGCAGGCGAGATCGATGGCCCGGTCGATGGTGACCGGGAACTCCGTGTTCACCTGGATCACGCTGCGGAAGCCGCCCTGGTACCAGTTGTAGGCGCTCCAGGACTTGCCGGTCACGTACTCGACGGTGAAGGTCTCGCCCGGTGGCAGGTCGACGTGGGCCAGCGTGCGGCGCCGGCATTCGCCGATGGCGGCGGTGAAGACGGCGTCCAGCTTGTCCTTCGGAATCACGTACGCGTCGCGGAACGCGGTGTAGCGGTCGATCAGGGGGCGGTTCCCCGGCAGGAGACGATCGAGGTCGGCAAGGATGGGACGGAAGTGGTCTTCGCCCAGGTGCGGCGCGACCGCGTCGTAGAGCGCCTTCGACTCCTCGTCGAAGGTCATCTTCGCGCCGGACAGCATGTCCACGCGGCTCACCAGCGCCTGCAGCTGCCGCGTCAGGTACTGATGGCGGAGCGCCGCGATCTCCTCCGCGGGCGGCTTCGTCGGCGCGAGCTCCGCGAGCAGGGTGACCGCGGAGGCGCGGATCGCGGCCAGCGGCCGCTTCGCGGCCTCCGCTTCCGTCCGCTTCTCGGCCGGCCCGTAGTACGCGTCCACGTAGTCCTTGTCGTGGACGCCGAGGGCGAGGACCAGCGAGACGTAGCGATCGGCGATGGCGCTCATCGGGTCGGCTCGATCCTGGATGGCGGTGGGCGCGGTGGCGTCCGTACGGGCCGCGCAGGCCGTGGAGAGGACAAAGGCGGCGGCAACGGCAGCGCGTCCGCCTCCTGAAGCCATGGCGAACTCAGCTTACCATCAGGGTGGACATGACCTTCACGGGCCTCGCCTTCGACGAGCTGGCGGCGCTTCTGGGCAGCCGGACGCGCGCTGCCGCGGCGCGCCGGTGGCTCTATCGCGGAGGCGCGGTGCCTTCGGAGCTGCCGGCGCTCATCCCCGGCGTGAGCGCCGCGGCGTGGGACAAAGTGCGTGCGGCCGCGCCGCTTCCTTGCTTCAGGCTGGCCGGACGCGAGCAGGCCGCGGACGGGACGATCAAGTACGCGATCGATCTCGCGGGGGCGGTGGTCGAGGCCGTCCTCATTCCCGCCCGGGGCCGGAGCACGGTCTGCGTGTCGAGCCAGGCCGGCTGCTCGCGGGCCTGCAAGTTCTGCGCGACAGCCACGCTCGGCCTCGTGCGTTCGCTCGACGCGGGCGAGATCCTCCTGCAGTACGCGATTGCCGCCGCCGACGCGCCCCCCGGATCGCCGGTGCGCAACGTGGTGTTCATGGGCATGGGCGAGCCGATGGACAACCTCGACGCGGTGATGCGGGCGATCGATCTGCTGTGCGAGCGCCCGTGGCCGGGCCTCTCGCCGGCGCACGTCACCGTCTCCACGTCGGGCGTGCTCCCCGGGATGAAGCGCTTCCTTCGTGAGGGCAGCGGGCATCTCGCGCTCTCGCTGAACGCGACGACCGACACGCAGCGCCAGCGGATGATCCCCCACAACCGCACGTGGCCGATCGCGGCGCTGCTGGGCGCGCTGCGCGAGGACCAGGCCGTCCATCCGGGCCGGCGCGCGTTCATCGAGTACGTCCTGTGGGAGGGCGTGAACGACACCGCCGAGGACGCCCTGCGCCTCGCGGCTCTCCTCGACGGATTGGACGCGCAGGTGAACGTGATCCCGCACAACGGCTTCGCCGCGTCCGCGTTCCGTGCCCCCGCCGATGACGCGGTGCGCGCCTTCCAGGCCGCGCTCACCGCCATGGGCGTTCACGGCATCGTGCGCTGGCCGCGGGGGCGCGACATCGCGGCCGCCTGCGGTCAGCTCGCCGGCCGCCGGCCGTCCCTTTCCGCGGAGGCTTGATGCGCCATGGCGTGCTTCCCCTTGTTCTCCTGGCGGCCACGGTGAGCACCGCCTCCGCCGCCGGCCTTTCCGACACCGAGAGGGCGATCGTTCGTGCCGTCGACGCGCACCGGAGCGAGTCGGAAGCGCTCCTCGAGCGCGTGGTGAACATGAACAGCGGGACGATGAACCTCGCGGGTGTGCGCGCGGTCGGGGACGTGTTCCGCGCCGAGCTCGACGGGCTCGGCTTCCGCACGCGGTGGATCGAGGGCGCGTCCTTCGCGCGCGCGGGTCATCTGGTGGCGGAGCGGCCGTCCGCCGCGGGCGGCGTCCGCGTTCTCCTCATCGGCCACCTCGACACCGTCTTCGAGAAGGACAGCCCGTTCCAGCGCTTCGAGCGCCTGGCGGGCACGAGGGTGCGCGGTCCCGCCATCACCGACATGAAGGGCGGCGACGTCGTGATGCTGCTCGCGCTCCGCGCGCTGCGCGACGCGAACGTCCTCGATCGCCTCGACGTGCGCGTGTACCTGGGCGGCGACGAGGAGGATTCTGGCGCGCCCCTCGCGAAGTCGCGCGAGGCGCTGATGGCGGCGGCGGCGGGCGCGGACGTCGCCATCGGCTTCGAGGACGGCGACGGCCTCTTCGAGACCGCGGTGGTGGCACGCCGCGGGGTCGAGGAATGGCGCCTCACGGTGACGGGGAAGCCCGCGCACTCGTCCCTCATCAACAACCCGGAGATCGGCGGCGGCGCGCTCTACGAGATGGCGCGCATCCTGGACGCCTTCCGCCGCGAGCTAGCACCGGAATCGGCCCAGGTCACCTTCAACCCTGCGATGGCGGTCGCCGGCACCGCGATCGAGCATCCGGAGCAGGCCCGCGGCACCGCGTTCGGGAAGACCAACGTCATCGCACAGACGGCGCTGGTGGTGGGGGACCTGCGCACTCTGGCCCCCGATCAGCTGGAGCGGACGCGCGAGCGCATGAAGGAGATCGTCGCGCGGTCGCTGCCGCATACCAGCGCGGACCTCGTCTTCGAGCCCGGCTATCCGCCGATGGCGGTGACGGAAGGGAACCGGCGGCTGCTCGCCCTGTTCGACGAGGCCAGCCGCGATCTGGGCCTCGGCGCGGTCGGCCCCGTCGATCCCCGCCAGGCCGGCGCGGCAGACATCTCGTTCGTCGCCGGCACGGTGAAGATGGCGCTGGACGGCGTCGGGCAGATGGGCGGTGGCGGCCACACCGTCGAGGAGACGGCGGACCTGGCGCTCTTCGCACCCCAGGCCAAGCGCGTCGCGGTGCTGCTGGCGCGCCTGGCCGCCGGCCGCCGCTAGGCTATTTGCTGGAGCTGATCGTCTTCCCGCCCGCTTCCTTCCATCCCGCGAGCCCGCCCTTCATCGCCGCGACCTTCTTGTAGCCCTTCTCGCCGAGGATCTGCGCCGCACGGGCGCTGGTGTGCTCGGCCGTTCAGGTGCAGTAGGCGGCGATCTGCTTGTCCTTCGGCAGCTCGGCGATCCGGCTCTCCAGCATCCCGAGGGGAATGTTGATCGCACCCTCGGCGTGCTCGAGGTCGTACGACGCCTTGTCGCGGACGTCGACGATCAGCACCTTGCCCTTGGCGGCCAGCGCCTTGACCTCCGCCGGCATGATGCGCGGCGGCTCCGCGGGAGCCTGCGTGCCGGGCGGGGCGGCCTGCGCGGCGCCCGCCGCCCCCGCGGCGCCGCCGGCCAGGGCCAGGATCGCGACGGCGGCGATCCAGGCGGAACGTCTTCCGATCAGCTGTCTCATGTGCTTGCCTCCAGGGCCGAACCGTCCAGCAAGAGTAGCAGCTTTGCTAGAGTCACCCAATGCTCTCGTCCCGACCACGCAAGGTCATCCTCCTGGGGTCAGGGCGGACCTATCGCCTGGCCGCTTTCAACCGTGCCGCCGAGCGTCTCGGCATCGTTGTGGTCACGGGCGACGACGTGCCGCTGCCGCTCCTCGGCCGCGCAGGGGCGTTGGACCTTCCGCTGGATTACCGGGACCTTGTGCGCTCCACGGACGCCGTCGTTGCCTTTGCGCGGCGCGCGCCCGTGGCGGCAATCATCGGGATCGACGACTCCGGCACGCTGCTGGCCGCGCGGGCCAGCGAGAGGCTCGGGCTGGTGCACAACGCGCCGGAGGCGGCCGAGGCGGCGCGGGACAAGCACCTCATGCGCTGCCATTTCGAGGCCGCCGGCGTTCCGTCTCCGGCGTTCAGGCGGTGGAGGGTGACCGACGACCCCGCGGTGGTCGCGGCGGCCACCCGATTCCCGTGCGTGGTCAAGCCGACGATGCTCTCGGGAAGCCGCGGGGTGATGCGGGCCGACGATCCGGCGGAGCTCGCCGTGCGCTTTGCGCGGTTGGCCTTGATCCTCGCGTCGGAGCGCTGCGACGACGTCCTGGTCGAGGACTTCATCCCCGGCGTGGAGGTGGCGCTCGAGGGGCTGATCGATAACGGCGCGCTGCGCACCCTCGCCCTCTTCGACAAGCCCGACCCGCTGTCGGGTCCGTACTTCGAGGAGACGCTCTACGTGACACCGTCGCGGCTGCCCGCCGCAGCCCAGCGCGCGATCCAGGGCGCGGCGCAGGCGGCGGCGGTCGCGCTCGGCTTGCGGCAGGGCCCGGTCCACGCCGAGCTGCGCTGGAACGAGAGCGGCCCCGTGCTGATCGAGGTGGCGGCGCGGTCGATCGGCGGCCTGTGCAGCAAGACGCTCCGCTTCGGGACCGACATGTCGCTCGAGGAGCTGATCCTGCGCCAGGCGCTCGGCCTGCCCATCGACGCGCCCCGCGAGGGTGGCGCGGGCGGGGTGATGATGATCCCGATTCCCGCCGCCGGGCACCTGCGCGCGGTGACCGGAGTCGAGGCGGCGTCCGCGGTGGCCGGCATCGAGTCGGTCGAGATCACGGCGCGGATGAACCATCCGCTCGTCCCGCTGCCGGACGGGGACAGCTATCTCGGGTTCATCTTCGCCCGGGGGGAGACGCCGGAGGAGGTGGAGGCGGCGCTCCGCGCGTCGCATCGGTGCCTGGGGTTCGAGATCGTGCCGGAGATGCGGATGGCGTCGGTGTAGTTGGTGACTCAACCGCCAAGACTTTTCGAATCAAAATAGTTTCTCGAACTCGCCACGACCGCGGTACGGACCGTCTCCAACGACGTTTC
>JANMPI010000554.1:0-1576 GCA_031369785.1 Acidobacteriota bacterium | reverse complement strand
GCCTGCAGCGTGGCCGCGGTGCTCTTCCGCGCCGACGCCGTCGCCTTGATGGCCGCCGCGCCGCTCGCGCTCGCCCTCGATCGTGATCGGCCGCGACGCGAGCGATTGGCCGGCGCGCTCGCGCTGCTCGGGCCCCTGCTGCTCGCCGCCGCGGGAGCCGCGGCCTGGGTGCTCGCCGAGCCCGTCTACCAGATGTCGGCCACTCCCTTCCGCGATGCCGCGGGGGCGCTCGCCGCGAGCTTCCCTCTTCCCTACGGCCGTGAGTACGCGCCCTTCATCCTCGGCCTCGGCCTCATGGCGATCCCGGTCGTGAAGACCCTCAAGACCGCGGGCCTCGTGCAGGCCGCGCTCGCCGCGCTCGGCATCGTGCGCGGAGGCCCGGAGCGCCGCTTCCACCGCGTCCTCTTGTGGACGACGCTGGCCGCCGCCACCCTTCCCCTCTTCGTTCACGTTGCCCGCCTGCTGTTCGTGGAGAGCCGCTACACGGTGTTCGCCACCCTCGTGCTCTCGGCCTGGGCGCCGTTCGCCCTCGCGTGGCTGGCCGCGCGATCGCGCGCGCTGGCGGCCGCCGCGCTGGCCGCGCTGGCGTTGACGCTCGTGCTCAGCCTTCCCCTGCGCGGGCCGGGCGAGGGTCACGTGCGCGAGGCCGCGGAGTGGATCCGGCGGAACGCGCCCGGCGTCCGGCTCCATACCAGCAGCCTTCCGCTCGCCTACGCCAGCGGCGCACCGGTCGACTGGAACCTCGTCCACCGGGCGGCGATGAGAGGCGCCTGGGACGGCGCTGCCCTTTCGACCGGAGATCTGTGGGCGGTGCGCATCCCCGCCGGAGACGACGCGCAACGGCGACGCCTCGACACCGTCCGCATGGAACGCGCCGCGTCGTTCGTGGGCGCGGATGGGGACGCGGTCTTCGTCTACCGCTGCCGCGCCGCCGCCTGCGCCTCCGGCCGCTGACCGCGCGCGGTGGCGTAGGTCGGAAACAGCGTTCCGAGCCCGCGGCGCACCCCGTCGCGGTCACCCTGCTCGGCCTGGGCTTCGATGGCGGCGATGGCCTCCATCACCGAGGCCGCGGGAGGCGGGGTTCCGATCGCGCGGATCGCGTCGCGGAAGGGCTGGCTGGTCGCCGCTTCGTCCGCCGTCATCAGCTCCTCGTCGAGCTTCTCGCCCGGGCGGAGGCCGGTGAACACGATCGAGACGTCCTCGTCGGGGACGCGCCCGGACATCGTGATCATGAGCCGCGCGAGATCGAGGATTTTGATGGGATCGCCCATCTCGAGGATGCAGAGGTTCGCCGGGTGATGCAGGCCGGCCAGCAGCACGAGGCCGACCGCCTCGCGGATCGTCATCAGGTACCGCGTGCACTCGGGATGCGTGACCGTCACCGGGCCGCCGGCGGCGATCTGCGCCTTGAAGAGCGGCACCACGCTGCCCGCGCTCCCCAGCACGTTGCCGAAGCGCACGACCGTGAACCGCACGCGTGAGCGCTCGGCCTCGTCCCGGACGATGAACTCGGCGAGCCGCTTGGACGCTCCCATGGCGCTCGACGGGCTCACCGCCTTGTCGGTGGAGATGAGCA
>JANMPI010000154.1:0-2764 GCA_031369785.1 Acidobacteriota bacterium | reverse complement strand
TTCTTGGCCTTGCCCCGGGCTTCCATACCGCGGTCATCGAGGGCGTCGCCGGTCTCTTCCTTGACCTTGCCCTTGATTTCCTGCGCCGCGCCCTTGATCTGCTCCTTCATTGCACCCATGAGCTACCTCCTTGAGAGAGATGAAGCCAACCGTCACCACGGTTGCTTGCATGCTCCATGCCAGGTTCATCAGGCCCGAAGGTCACTGCCAGCGGAAGACGCGCACGGCGATCACGAAGCTCACGACCCCCCAAATCACGAGCAGACCGAGCTCCGGGGCCACCGCGGCCAGGCCCGCGCCTTCCAGCATCACCGCCCGTAGTGCGTCATTGAGCGCGGTGAGCGGCAGCGCTTGCACGAAGGGCTGGATCGCGGCGGGGAACCGCTCGGTAGAAAAGAAAATGCCGGAGAAGATCCACATTGGCACCATCACGAGGTTCATGACCCCGGACACGCCTTCGATGGTCCGGGGCCGCGCGGCGGCGAGGAGGCCGAGGCCGCTGAAGGCGAGTGCGCCGAGCAGGGACACTCCCGCGAGCAGCAGGAACGATCCGCGCAGCGGCACGTCGAGGACGAGGTTCGCGAAGAGGAGGAGCGCCGCCGCCTCGGGGATCAGGAAAAGCAGGCGCGCGATGATCTGCGCGCCGAGGATCTGTCCTCGCCGCACCGGCGCCGCGACGAGGCGCTTCAGCAGCTTCCCGTTGCGTGCGACCACGAGCGAGAAGCCGATGCCCCACATCCCGGTGCCCATGATGTTCATGCCGAGGAGGCCGGGGACGAGGAAGTCGACGTAGCGCGTGCCCGGCTCCGTGATCTCCGACTTGCCGGGCGCGAACGCGTCCGCGCGGCCCGCGGCTTTTTGCAATGCCGCGTCCACCGCCAGTCGCGCGGCGCGGCTCTCCGGCTGCGTCGGGTCGTAGGAGTACGTCGGCGGGTCGCCGGCGGAGACGACGAGGACGACGCGCCCGCGAGCGAGCGCCTCCAGCGCTTCCTTCTCCGGGAGCACGCGCGCTTCGAGTCCCTCGCCGGAAAGTGCGGCACGCCTCGCCTCGGCCGTGGGGCCCTCGGCGACCGCGACCCGCAGCGCGTCCGGCGGACGGCTGCGGAAGGCGAGGCTCAGGATCGCCGTGAGCAGGATCGGGAAGACGAACACCCAGAAGATCGCCTCCGGCTCGCGGATCAGCTCGCGCAGGCGGGCGAAGGTCAGCTCGACGAGCGGCGACCGTGGACGGGGCGACGCCGGCTCAACCATCGCGGAGCCGCCTTCCGGTGAGCGACATGAAGACGTCCTCGAGCGTCGCGTGATGGGTGGTCAGGTGGCTCGGCGCGGCGTTGCGCTCGGCGAGCGCGGCGAGGAGCGCGGGCACGGTGCGATGGACCTCGCGCACGGTCAGTCGCCAGGTGCCGTTCTCGAACGCGACACGCTCCACCGTCGGCAGCGCTGCCAGCGCCGTCTCCGAGACCGCTCCCGCGTCGTCCACCGCGAACTCCACCACGTGCTCGGCCCCGAGGGACGACACGAGCGCCCGCGGCGTGTCCAGCGCGATGACCTTGCCCTGGTCGACGATGGCGACGCGATCGCACAGCTGCACCGCCTCTTCCATGTAGTGCGTCGTGATGAGTACGGTGCGGCCGCGGGCCTTCATCCCGAGGACGATGTCCCAGGTCTGACGCCGCGACTGTGGGTCGAGGCCGGTCGTGGGCTCGTCGAGGAAGAGGAGCTCGGGATCGCCGATCAGCGCGCAGGCCAGGGAGAGCCGCTGCTTCGCCCCGCCGCAGAGGGTGCTGACACGCGCGCCCGCCTTCTCCTGCAGGTCGACCACGGCCAGCGCTTCCGCCACCGTCATCCCGCGCGGATAGAAGCTGCGGAAGAGGGACAGCACCTCCGCGACCTGCAGCTTCTCCGGGAACTTCGTCTCCTGCAGCTGCACGCCGAGGCGTGCGCGCAACGCGATGCCGTCGCCGTGCCAGCGCTCACCGAGAACCTCGACGTCGCCGGCGTCGGCCTGGGTCAGCCCCTCCAGGATCTCGACCGTCGTGGTCTTGCCCGCGCCGTTGGGTCCGAGCATGCCGAAGCATTCGCCGCGGGCCACGTCGAGATCGAGGCCGTCGAGCGCGGTCACCGTACCGAACCGTTTGACGAGCCCGCGGCACAGGACGGCCGGGGACGTGGAGGGAGAGGAAGCCATCGACGCGCCAGTGTATTGGAAAGGCTCGGCGGCGGCAGCACGCGCCGTCCCCTGTGGGCGCGGCGGTCCAGAAGCGGCGCGGCTGGATGCTTGTCGATTCGGCCTGTAGCCGATGGTGAGGGCCCGTTGGTTTGTCGGATGGTCCGGGGGGATTAGGCGGACCGGCCTAATGGCTGCGCCGCGGGGCCGTCCGGCGTCGAGTCTTCAAGCGGTTCAACTGGATCCATGTGGAGTTCAGCGATGGACGGTCGCATAATTCGAACCGCCAATGCCTAAGGACAGCAAACGCGGACCGGCGCAATTTATGTTCGGCGGACCCTGGCAGCAATCGGTAACGCGTCCCGCACTGTGATGCGTCGCTATCAATCTCTCGCGTTCTACGCCGGGCGCGTCTACATCCCGACGATGGGAAAGGCTCCTAGTGGGCTGCTATGGGAGGTTGATCCGGTGGCGGTCCTCGTGCCCGAGCACCAAGCGCTTGCCTCTGCAATCGGCACACATTTGATGGCTGAGCCTAAGGCCGTGCAGGACTTGTCACCGGGCGATCCTCCTGGGAAGAGCGTCGTCCAAGTAGCG
>JANMPI010000068.1:0-1540 GCA_031369785.1 Acidobacteriota bacterium | reverse complement strand
GTAGCGTTGCGAATCCAGCGGGCGATCGAGCGCCTGGGTGTAGGAGAGACCCGGACGGACCCACCGCTTGCCCCACTTGAAATGGAAACGCGGCCCGAAGGCGGCGGTCACGGTTTCGCGGGCCTGCGGGTTGGCCCGCACCGGCGCGGCGTTGGTCAGCCACCGCTGCATGCGCAGCTCGCCGCCCAGCGACACGCGCGGGGTCAGGAAATGCCCCGCGTGCAGGCCAACGATGAGGTTCGTGCGTGAGCCGTCCTGGGTGGAGGCGCCACGCACCCGCGTGAGCTGCAGCACGGTGGCCTCGGCCTGGAGGGTGGCGCCGCGGGTCACTCGCGCTGCGCCCACGCCGCCGATGACCGTCCAGTAGTTCACCGCGAAGAGCGCGTTGTCCATGGCGGACCGGGCCGGAATGCCCCGTGCGATGGCCGCCGCCGCGCCCGGGTCCGGCGCGTCGCCTCCACCCTGGCCGATGGGGACGGTGGTCGCGGCGAAGAGCGACAGCCGCCAGGGCCCCGCCAACGGTCGGACGTACGAAAGGCCCGCGAGCGGGTTCGAGAACGCGCGTCCGGAAGGCTCGCGTGATCCGTCGGAAGGGGAGAGCCGCACCCAGGAGAGCCGGAACAGCGGCGCGACGCGAGCCGAGATCTTGCGGCTCGCGATCAGGCTAAAAACGAGCGTGTGCCGGAGGCGCCGCTCGTTGCGTCCTCGTGGAAGGCCACCGTAGTGTCGAGCCGCACGACGGTCGCGGTCGTGGCCGGCCGCAGCAGCCAGGGCAGGGAGTACGGCGGCGGGGGCGCCGGAGAAGGCTGCGCGCTCGCGCATGGCGGTGCTAGGACGAGGGTGAAAAGCGCGAGGACGGTCAGCAGGGCGGGCGGCACGAGGTTCATGTGTGATGCAGCATAGAGGACTCGATGAGGTTGACAATGAAGCTCCCATGACCTACCTCCACTGGCTGGCCCTGATCTCGGTCGGCTTCGTCGTGCTGGAACGGCTCTTCCCGTGGCGGAAGGAACAGGTGGCGCTACGTGCGGGATGGCTCCGCGATCTGGGGTTCCTCGCCGTGAACGGGCATGTGTTCTCGCTCGGGACCGCGGGCGTGAACGGCGCTCTCGCGCTGGGGGCGACGCGAGCGCTGCACGGGGCCGGCGTGGGTCTCGACGGATCCCCCGTCGCCGGCTGGTCGTTCCTGGCCCAGGTCGCCGTCTTCCTGGTGCTGGCGGACTTCCTCCAGTGGTGCATCCACAACCTGCTGCACCGAGTGCCGTGGCTCTGGACGTTCCACAAGGTCCACCACTCGATCGACACCATGGACTGGATCGGCAACTTCCGCTTCCACTGGATGGAGATCGTGGTCTACAAGACCCTGCAGTGGCTGCCCCTCGCATTGCTGAATGCATCGTCCGAGGCCGTGCTGGCCGTGGCCGTGGTCACGCCCATCTGGGGCGACCTCAACCCCAGCAACCTCGACGTAGGGCTGGGGCCGCTCGGCTACCTGATAAACAGCCCACGCATGCACCTCTGGCACCATGACCAGTCGGCC
>JANMPI010000494.1:0-7658 GCA_031369785.1 Acidobacteriota bacterium | reverse complement strand
CGATCGACTGCTGGGCTCGCTGCTGCCAACCCCTTTGCTCTTCCATCGCCACCTGTCGGAGGCGGACGTCTTCAGCCAGGAGGTCGCGCATCTGCTCCAGCAAAGGAATGAGCCGGGCGTCTGGTTCGTCCATGACGGCGGACGTTACCCCGGACTAGTCAGTAGTGGTAGCGGGCCTGGAGGAAGTCCACCTGTGTCCCGTGGACCAGGTAGACGATCCGGTGCTCCTGCGTGAGCCTTCGCGACCAGGTGCCGAGCGCGAGGTACTTCAGGGGCTCGGGCTTGCCGATTCCGGTGAATGGGTCGCGCAGAACGGCTTCCACGAGATCCAGGGCTCGTAGAGCGACTCGGCGATCAGTGTCCACCCAGAACCGCAGGTCTTCGCGGAACTCGCGGTGGAATACCGCGACGCGGGTACGTTCAGTCGGCCGCGCCAAGCTTCAGCGAGCGGCGGAGGGACGCGGGAGACTCGGGGCGGCCCTTTCGAGCGAGAGCGCGTCGCAGAGCGGAGAGAAGCCGGCGGGCGTTTGCCGGTGACCGGAGCAGATGGGCCGTTTCCATCAAGGAGGAAAGCTCCTCGGCGGCTACAAGGGCGACCGCGGCATGACCCCTTCGCCGCACGACGACGACCTCGCGGTCATCGCCGACGCGGGCGAGAATTCGTGCGAAATCGGCACGCGCTCGGGTGTACGTGGTTTCGGTGGCCATGGAGCCTCCGCTCTCGTCGAATGGAGCCGGTACAGCTTTACTGTACGAGTCGCGGGGCGCGTGCGCAAGTCGTGATTGACGTCCCATTGCATGAGCCTTCAGCCCTGTTTTCAGTTCGCCGAGAGTCCGTTTCCGGGGCGGGCGGGGGAACAACGCTTCGTGGAGTTCCCCCGACGAAAGCCGGCCGACCCGCGGCACGGCGACCGGCGCTGTCCGGCGAGTCTTCATTCCACGGGGACGCGGTTCTCCTCGCGCTCCCTGGCCTTCTTTCCCAGCCACTCGAACAGCGGCAGCAGGTTGAACCCTCCGCCCGGCATCGGCTTCTGGATGTTGATCCCGTGCCCGTAGATCGAGTACTCGAAGTTCCAGTGCCGCCACCATTCCGCCATCGCCTCGTTGGGATCGCGCGGAGCGCGCGCGAGCACGTCGACGCTGGTGTCGAAGCGCGCGGCGGCGATCGTGGAGGGCTTCGGCGGCGGGGCGAAGAGCCGGTAGTCGCCGAGGTTCAACTGCTTCGGGGCGGCGCCCACGATTTCTCCGCCGGTGCGCGCCGACGCCTCGGCCTCGACGTGCGTATCGACGGGCGGGACGCCATCCTGCGTGAACGGGCGATCCGGAACGTCCGAGTCCGGCGACTGCCCGAGGGTCAGGGCGAGGACGGCAACGATGGGCAGCATCCGTCTTCTTTTTCCCCCTCGACCACTGTAGCGCCGTCGCCGGCCCCGCGCTAACCTCCCGCGGTGCGGCTCCACCTGGTCGATGGGACGTACGAGCTCTTCCGCGCCTACTTCGGCGCGCCCCCGGCGAAGGACCGCACCGGCCGCGAGGTCGGAGCGACGCGGGGGCTCATGCGCTCGATGCTGTCGCTGCTGGCCGAGCCCGGCGTCACCCACGTCGCCTGCGCCTTCGATCACGTGATCGAGTCGTTCCGCAACGATCTCTATCCCGGCTACAAGACGGGCGAGGGCATTGCCCCCGATCTGCTCGGGCAGTTCGACCTGGTGGAGCGCGCCGCGCACGCGCTCGGGCTCGTCGTGTGGTCGATGGTGGAGTTCGAGGCGGACGACGCGCTCGCCGCCGGCGCGCATCTCTGGGCGGACGCGGAAGGGGTCGAGCAGGTCATCATCTGCACACCGGACAAGGACCTGCGGCAATGCGTGCGCGGCACGAAGGTCGTCTGTCTCGATCGGCGCCAGCGGTTGATAGCCGACGAGGACGCGGTGTGGGCGCGTTACGGGATTGGCCCGCTGTCGATTCCGGATTGGCTGGCCCTGGTTGGAGACACGTCCGACGGCTACCCCGGACTCCCGCGCTGGGGTGAGAAGTCGGCGAGCGCGGTGCTCGCCCGCTACACGCGGCTGGAGGACATCCCCGACGACCACCGCGAGTGGGAGGTCGACGTGCGGGGATCGCTGGCCCTGGCCGGCAGCATCAAAGCCCATCGCGACGAGGCGATGCTGTTCCGCGTGCTGGCGACGTTGCGCACGGATGTCCCGCTCACGGAGACGCTCGGCGATTTGCGTTGGCGCGGCGGCCGGCGCGCGGAGCTCGAGGCGCTGTGCGAGGAGATCGGCGAGTCGGAGATCGCGAAGCGCATGCCGCTCTGGCGGGACGGCGGCTGATCGGTATCAGGTGGCGGCGTTGATCTCCCGCGCGACGCGGTTGCCGGATTCGAGCGCGCCCTGCATCCAGCCGTCGATCCAGGGCGAGGTGTGCTCGCCGGCGAAATGAACGCGGCCTTCCGCGCGAGCCACGTGCGGGAGAAGCGAGCCGAACTGGCCCGGCTTGTAATACGAAGAGACGCCGCGCGCCCACGGGTCCTCGTCCCAGCATTTCGTCACGCCGCCCTCGAAGTTCTCGCGCATGCCGGGAAAGATCGCCGCCACTTGCGCGAGCGCGAACTCGATGCGCTCGTTCTCGGCCATGGCCGTGACCTGCCGGGAATGCAGGCTGATGGGGAAGGCCTGCAGGATGCCGCGCTTCCCCGGCTGCCCATACGTCATGTCCCACGTGCTGTTGATGGGGAGGTCGGTGGTGGCGAACCCGCTCCACCCTGCATCGCGCCAGAAGCGGGTCTTCGACTGCAGGAAGATCTTCGAGGCCGACAGGTACGGGAGCTCCTCGATCGCTCGCTGCTTCTCCACCGTGAAGGGAGGGAAGACCTCGATGTCCCTCTGGACGGAAAACGGCACGGCGCAGATCAGGTGATCGCCCGTGATCGTCTGGAGCGAGCCCGCGCTCCGAAAGATCGCCTTCACGCCGCGCGCGCCGTGCTCGATGCGCACGACCGGCGCGCCGTAGTGAATCTTGTCGGCCAGCCGGGCCGCGAACGCCTTCGGGAGGAGATCCGTGCCGCCGCGGATCCTGGAGTAGCTCTTCAGGTCGAGGTTCAGCGCCTGGTTCCGCAGCATGAACAGCGTGGACCAGGTGTCCGCCCGGTCGTCGATCCCGCCGAGGCTCAGGAGCTCGATAGCGGCCGGGGATGCGCCACGCGATCGCCAGAAGTCGGAGCGGTTCATCCGATCGTACTCTTCGACGATCTCCCGCGATGGCCAGGCGGCCTCGCGCACATCTCCGAGCTCCCCGAGCATCGACCAGACGTACTTCCGCCGCATCCCCGCGAGGCCGAGCGCGCGCTCCTCCGCGGTGAGATCGAACGGCCAGGCGACCTCGGCGCCGGGCGTGACGACGAAACGCTGCCCGCGGGCGTAGTACACGGACGGCAGGTCGGGCGGTTCAAAGGGATCGAGGGTCAGGCCGAAGTCACGCGCGTACGCGATCGTGAAGTGGTGGTGATCGGGGACGCGGGTCGCGCCGGCGTCGGCATAGAGGCCGTCGGCGAAGCCGTCGCGCAGCGTCTGGACGCGTCCTCCCGGCCGATTGCGCGCCTCGAGGACGACGACGTCATGGCCAGCCCGGGTCAGCTCGTGCGCGGCGGAAAGCCCGGCCAGTCCGGCGCCGATGACGATGATCCTGCGCGATGGCCCCGTGCGCTCTGCCGGGCCCGGGAACGCGCGAGCGTCGCGAACGGCCGTCAACGACACGGCCGCCAGCGCGCTCTGAGTGAGGAAGTCCCTGCGCTTCATTTCGTGGTTTCCCCTACTCCGGAACGAATTTCTAGGCGACGGTCTCCCGGCGTGTCGCCGGAGCCGGCGTGTCGGGCAGCGCGCCGCCGAAGAACCACCCGAGCGCCGCCGCGATCCCGGCGAGCACCGTGTTCACCACCAGCCCGCCCATCCGCCGCCCCATCGCATCGCCGAAGCCGAGCGGCCCCTCGGCGTTGAGCGCGGTGGGGTGGTTGAAGTACGTGTCGATCCCCAGCGTGTACGAGAGCGCGGTGGCGAGGACGATCACGATCTGAGCGCACAGGCCGAGCGTCATGCCCAGGGCGACCGACCGCATGATCGGGTAGCCGAGCCACCGCCGCGCGAAGGCCGCGTAGAACAGCGATCCGAGCAGCGTGAGGGTGACGAGGCTGAAGCGCGCGTGGCCGTTCGCGTACGCGACTCCGGCCACGCCGATCGACCATCGCCCGATGGCGAAGATCGCCAGCACGACCAGGAAGGGACGGGCCAGCCTCAGGTATTGGCGCAGCATAAAGGTCTCCTCGGGCGCGATCATATCCGCGTATACTCCGCATTCGCATGCTCGCCTCCGTCGCCGATGTTCGTCCCGGCGAGCGTCGAGGGGCTGCCGCCGCCTTCCTCACGCTGTTCGGGATCCTGGCCAGCCACACGCTCCTCGAGACGGCGCGTGATGCGTTGTTCCTCGCGCGCCTCCCTCCGTCGCAGCTGCCCTGGGTGTATCTGGCCATGGCCGCGTTCGCGATCGCGCTCTCGCAGGGGCCGTGGCGCGCCCCGAAGCCGCTGAGCGGCCGCCGCGCGCTCGCCGTGCTTCTCGTCGGATGCTCGGCGGTCACCTTCGTCTTCTGGCTGGCCGGCGGGTCGACGCACCCTTGGGCCCTGCGCGCGCTCTACGTGTGGTCGGGCATTCTCGGGACGCTGTCCGCCCTGCAGTTCTGGATGGTGCTCGGCGAGCTCTACACCGTCACCCAGGCCAAGCGCCTCTACAAGGTCGTGGCCATGGGCGCGCTGCTGGGCGCGGTGGCCGGAGCCGGCCTGGCTCGCGTCATCGCCGCGCACTTCGGCGCCGCGCCGTTGGTGCTGGCCTCGGCGATCGTCCTCGCGCTGACCGGGATCGGGCCCGCGGTCTTCGTGCGCCGGCCGGCGGGCGCAATTGCGCGCGACGACAAGGGCGGGCCGAACCTCGTGCAATCCATCCGGATGGTGAGCGGCAACCCGTACGTGAAGATGCTCGGCGGGTTGATGCTCGTCTCGACCGTCGCCCTCACGCTCGCGGACTACGTCTTCAAGAGCACGGTCGTGGAGCGCATCCCCGCCGCCGACCTCGGCACGTTCTTCGCCAACTTCTACATGATCCTGAACCTGCTCGCGCTCGCCGCGCAGGCGCTGCTCCTGGGCTGGCTGATGCGCGTCCTCGGCCTGCACCGCACGCTGTGGGTTCTGCCCGCGTTCGTCTTCCTCGGCTCCGCGGGGGTCGCGCTCGGTGGTGGGCTCATCGCCGCGCTCCTGCTGAAGGGCGCGGACGGGACGCTGCGGTACTCGCTCCATCGCACGGGCACCGAGCTCCTGTTCGTCCCCCTGCCCGACGGCCTCCGCGCGCGCGCGAAGCCGATCATCGACGTCGTCGGCCAGCGCGGGGGGCAGGCGGTAGCGTCGCTGCTCATCCTGGCCGAGGTCAGCCAGCACCGCGGGAACACCGTCCTCGCCGCCGCCGCGGCTGCGCTGTGCATCCTGTGGGTGGCGTGGGCCTCGGAGCTGCGCCGGCACTATCTCGATCTGTTCCGTGCCGCGCTCCGCCAGGGCAGCATGCGCGCGCGCGGGGGGATGCCCACCTTCGACCTCTCCTCGCTGGAGGCCGTCTTCGCCGGGCTCAACAGCCGGAACGACGCCGAGGTCGTGGGGGCCATGGACATCCTGGCCGACGAGGGCCGCGTGCGGCTCATTCCCGCGCTGATCCTGTTCCATCCATCGCGCGACGTCGTCCTGCGCGCGCTCGATCACTTCGCGGAGTCGGGCCGAAAGGACTTCGTGCCGGTGGCGGATCGCCTCCTCGATCATCCCGACGAGGAGATCCGCGCCGCGGCCGTGCGTGCGCGCACCGCGGGGGAGCGCGACCAGGTCGTGCTTCGCGCGGCGGCCAGGGATCGCAGCCCGCTGGTGCAGGCGACGGCGCTGGTCGGCCTCGTCGCCGGCGGCTGGGTCACCGACGAAGCGCAGGAAACCGTCGACGGCCTCCTGGCGAGCCCCTCGCCGGAAGCGCGACGCGCCCTCGCGCGCGCGCTGCGTGAGCAGCCCGTTCCCGTCTTCGACGACCTCCTCGTGCAGCTCGCGAACGAAGGGGACGAGACGGTGCAGGTCGACGTCGCGCAGGCGCTGGGCGCGCGCCGCGATCCCAAGTTCCTGCCCGTCCTGCTGCCGATGATCGGGTCGCGCCACGTCCGCCCGGCCGCGCGCGCGGCGCTGGTCACGTTCGGCCCGGACGGCCTCGCCTTCCTCGCCGAGGCGCTGGCCGACGAAGCGCTGCCCCACGAAGTGCGCCGCCACGTGCCGCGCAGCATCAGCCGCTTTCCCGGCGCGGGCGCGATCCCCGCTCTCGTCGGACGGCTTCTCGACGAGCCCGACGGGATGGTGCGCTACAAGATCCTGCGCGGCCTCGGCCGGCTCGCCGCCGAGAACCGCGACGTCGCCGTCGACCCGGCCGTGATCGCGGAGGCGACGCGGCTGACCGTGAGCGCCGCCTTCCGCCTCGTGGACTGGCGGCTGACCCTCGTCCGGGGCGCGGCCGAGGATCCCCGGCGCGCGACCGCGGGCCACGAGCTGCTGGCGACGCTCCTGCGCGACAAGGAAGTGCACGCCATCGAGCGCGTCTTCCGCCTGCTCGGCCTCCGCCATCGCGGAGAGGATTTCGAGAAGATCTACCGCGGCGCGAAGAGCGCGCGGGCCAAGGTGCGCGCGGGCAGCCGGGAGCTCCTCGAGAACCTCGTGGAGCCGCCGCTCCGCGAGGCGATCGTCGCCCTCGTCGACGACGTTCCCGACGCCTCGCGCATCGCGCAGGCGGCGTCCTTCTACGTGCCGGAGGCCCTCGGGTACGAGCCGCTGCTCTTCAAGCTCCTCGACCAGGAGGGGGAGACGGTGCGCTGCATCGCCGCCCATCACGTGGGCGAGCTGGGGCTGGTCGCGTTCCGCGAGCGGCTCGAATCGTTCCAGCAGGTCCCCACCGGCCTCTTCGTGCAGCGGGTCATCGAGCGGTCGCTGGCCCTCCTCGCCCCGGGGGGGAGGCTCCAATATGCTCGATGAAAACCGCCCCGTCGCCACCGAGGCGCGGGCCGGCGGGCAGGTCGAGCGCATCCTCCACCTGAAGCAGCTCCCGGTGATCGGCACGCTGCCCTCGGCGGATCTCGCCCTCGTCGCCGATCGGATGCGCGAGCGCTTCTTCAAAAAAGGGGAGCAGCTGCTGCGCGAAGGGGAGCCCGCGCGCGCGTTCTACGCCGTGCTGGAAGGCAACCTGCACGTGAGCCGCGGCGGGACGACGATCGGCCACACCAGGGCGGGGGGCGTGGTCGGCGGCTTCGCGATCCTCGGGCGCGACCCGCGCGGCCTCTCCGTGCGCGCGGAAGCGGACACTCTCACCCTCGAGGTCGAAGGAGAAGCCGTCTTCGACATCCTCGAGGACAACTTCGGGATCATGCACCACGTCCTGCGCGAGGTCGCGCGACAGCTCATCGACCTGATCGCGCGGCAGCCGAACCCGTGGGCCCATATCCCCATCGTCCCCGACCCGGGAATGGCGCGCCCGCAGGAGCTCGACCTCGTGGAGCGCATCTTCTACATGCGCACATCGTCGCCGTTCCGCCAGGCCAGCATCAA
>JANMPI010000484.1:0-6824 GCA_031369785.1 Acidobacteriota bacterium | reverse complement strand
GGCCAGGATCTGCCTGGAGACGAACCCCGGGGCGGAGGAATACGCGGGCAAGCTGTTCGAGAACCAGAAGGGCCTGACCACCTCCGAGGTCTACGAATTGGCCGAGCCCTACATGCCGCGGAAGCAGCTGGAGGCCTGCGTGGCGAGCGCCCGGACGAAGGCCCGCCTCGAAGAGGACGTGCGCTTCGCAAGCCGCTTCGACTCCGATGGCACGCCGATCGTAGCCGTCAACGGCCGCAAGGGCACGAGCTTCGGGCCCTTCCTGCTCGCGATGGTGCTGACGGGAGGCAACGCCGGCCATCCGGCTTTCGAAGCGCTGCCCCCCGGGGACCCCGCGGCCCACATCCACTGAGCCCCGCGACGAGCGGCCCGCCCCGGTCGCCGGAGCAGAACCGACGCTCGCTTTGCATTGTCCTGTCGGGTCGACGCAAGTCCTGCGCCGGCCCACGACGCTTCAGTTTCCTGCAGCGCCGTGAGCCGACGAGATCACGAAGCAGCTATTTGGAAACCTTCTTCGCGCAGGCGCAGTCCTTCCCGCAATTGCACTTACCGCCCTTGTCGCATCCGCAGTTCATCTCGCCGCACTTGTTGCATTTCATGTCGTTCTCCTGCCGGCAGACGACACCGGTGCCGGAAGCCTCTGCAATTCCGGGACCGCGCCAAGTTGGGTGAGACGCACGGATCAGAGCTTCAGGCGGCGGAGACGCAGCGCGTTCACGACCACCGACACCGAGCTGAAGCTCATGGCCGTGCCGGCGATGACCGGGCTCAGCAGCAGGCCGAAGAAGGGATAGAGCACGCCGGCCGCCACCGGCACCCCGATTGCGTTGTAGACGAACGCGAAGAAGAGGTTCTGGCGGATGTTCCGCATGGTGGCGCGGCTCAGCCGCCGCGCGCGCACGACGCCGCGCAGGTCGCCCTTCAGAAGGGTCACGCCTGCGCTCTCGATGGCCACGTCGGTGCCCGTGCCCATCGCGATCCCGACGTGCGCCTGGGCGAGAGCGGGCGCGTCGTTGACGCCGTCGCCGGCCATGGCCACCGTGCGGCCTTCCTTCTGAAGACGCTCGACGATCTCTTTCTTCTGCTCGGGCAGCACGTCGGCCTGGACCTCGTCGATCCCGAGCGCGCGCGCCACTGCGTCGGCCGTCGTTCGGTTGTCGCCGGTGAGCATCACGATGCGCACCCCGTCGGCGCGCAGGAGGCGCACCGCCTCCAGCGACGACTCCTTGACGGGATCGGCGACGCCCACCACGCCGAGCGGCTTCCCGTCGCGGGCGATGAACATCGCGGTCTGCCCTTCGCGCCGCATTGCTTCCGCATCCTCGGCGAGCCCGCCGAGGTCGACCTTGTTCTCGTCCATCAATCGCCGGTTGCCGAGCAGCGCCCGCACGCCGTCCACCGTCCCGCTCACGCCGCGGCCGGGGTAGGACTCGAAATCGGCCGCCGGCGGGGCGGCGATTCCCCGCTCGGTGGCGCCGGCGAGGATGGCCGCGGCCAGGGGATGCTCGCTGCCCACCTCGAGCGCCGCCGCGACCCGCATCACGGTGGCGTCATCGGACCCGGCGGCCGCCTTGACCGTCGCCAGCTTCGGCCGGCCCTCGGTCAGCGTCCCCGTCTTGTCGATGACCAGAGTGTCGATCTTCTCCATCACCTCCAGCGACTCCGCGCTCTTGATGAGCACGCCGGCGCCCGCGCCCTTGCCGACGCCGACCATGATCGACATCGGCGTGGCCAGGCCGAGGGCGCACGGGCAGGCGATGATCAGGACCGCGACGGCGTTGATGATGGCGTGCGCCATCCGCGGCTCCGGCCCGATGGTCGCCCATACCGCGAAGGTGACGACAGCCACGAGCACTACCGCGGGCACGAACCAGCCCGCGACCTTGTCCGCCACGCGCTGGATGGGCGCGCGGCTGCGCTGCGCCTCCGAGACCACTTGCACGATGCGGGCGAGCAACGTGTCGCGACCGACGCGCTGCGCCTCCATCAGCATGCTTCCGCGCGCATTGAGGGTGCCGCCGGTGAGCTTCGATCCCGGGTCCTTCTCCACGGGGATCGACTCGCCGGTGACCATCGATTCGTCCACCGCGCTTCGGCCCTCGAGCACGACGCCGTCCACCGGGATCTTGTCCCCGGGGCGGATGCGCAGCTTGTCCCCGACGTGGACCTCGTCGAGCCGGACGTCCTGCTCGGTGCCGTCGGGGCCGACGAGCCGCGCCTGGTCGGGGACGAGGCCCAGCAGCGCGCGCAGCGCCCCTCCCGTCCGCCGGCGCGCCCGCAGCTCGAGGACCTGGCCGAGGAGGACGAGCGACGTGATGATCGCCGCGGCCTCGAAGTACAGGCCCACGCCGCCGTGCTCCTCGCGGAACGTGGGCGGGAACAGTTGGGGCGCGAGCGCCGCCACCGTGCTGTAGACGTAGGCCGTACCGACGCCGATCCCGATGAGCGTGAACATGTTGAGGTTGCGGGTCCGGAACGACCTCCACATGCGCGCGAAGAACGGCCATCCGCCCCACAGCACCACCGGCGTGGCTAGGGCGAGCTGCAGTAGCGGCGTCATCATCCCGCCCATCGCCATCGCGGCCACGGCGACGGTCAAGGGCAGGGTCCACCAGAGGCGCCGGCTCATGTCGCGGAGCTCGGGATCTTCCTCGTCCTCGAGCGTCACCGTCGCGGGCTCCAGCGCCATGCCGCAGATGGGGCACGCACCCGGTCCCTGCTGGCGGATCTCGGGGTGCATCGGGCAGGTGTAGATGGCGGTCGTGGGGACAGGATCGACGGGCGCCACCGCTTCGGAAACACCCGTTGCGCCGTCCGCCGCCCCGTACTTTCCCGGGTCCGCGCGGAACCTCCGCACGCACGGCTCGGAGCAGAAGTAGTAAGTCCGGCCCCCGTGATCGTGGCGGAACGGCGCCGTGGCCGGCTCGACGTCCATGCCGCAGACGGGATCCACCGCCGTCCCGGGGGCCGGCGTGCTCACCGGGTGTACTGTCCCGGGTTCTTCTCGAACTTCGCCTTGCAGCCCGCCGAGCAGAAGTAATACGTCTTCCCCTGCTGCTGGGCCTGGCCCGCGGCCGACTTCGGGTCGACCTGCATCCCGCAAACCGGATCCTTCTCCATGTGTGGCCTCCGTCGAAAGTATGAGCGCCTTCATGGCCCTCCGACGAACCCAAGGTGCTGCAGCAGGGTCCGCGCGCCGAGACCGATGAGGACGAGGCCGCCGACGATGTCGAGGCGCGGACCGATGCGCGCGCCGAAATGCCGGCCGACGAGAAGGCCCACCGCGCTCAAGACCCCAGTGGTCACCCCGATCGTGATGATCGAAAGGGCCAGCGGGGCGTGCATGAGGGGGAGCGTGATTCCGGCGGCCAGCGCATCGATGCTGGTGGCGATGGCCAGCAGCAGCAGCACGCGGATGGCGAACGGATTCCTCCCATCGACCACGTCCTCCTTCGCAGAGAGGCCTTCGTGGATCATCTTTCCGCCGATGCCGGCGAGGAGGACGAAGACCACCCAGTGGTCCCAGGCCTGGATGGCCGCTCCCATCGAGCGCCCGATGAACCATCCGATGAGCGGCATCGCGGCCTGGAAGCCGCCGAAGAAGACGGCCACCAGCACCGCGTGCCGCGGAAGCAGCCGTCGCACCAACAGCCCCCGCGCCGCCGCCACCGCCATCGCATCCATGGAGAGGCCGACGGCGAGGAACAGGATGGAGGTGAAGCGCACGGTTCATGCTTGCACGTCGGCCTCCGCCCCGGGGCGCTGGTTTGGGTAGACTGGACGGGCGCGTGAAAACGGAATCGGCAATCACATGCCCCGAGTGCAACCACGCTTCCAAGGCGGTGATGCCGACGGACGCTTGCGTCTACTTCTACGAGTGCCCCGGTTGTCATGCCCGGCTACGTCCGCGGCCAGGGGACTGCTGCGTCTTTTGTTCCTTCGGTTCGGTGCCCTGCCCGCCTCGACAAGCCGGTCAGTCCAACGGACCGACTTCCCGAGTTTGACATCGCGGGACCCACGTGTTCCGATCATTGCGATGCGTCGTACCAGCCTGCTCCTCGTTGCTGCCGCTTACGGCCTGTCGTTTCTGGTCGTCTGCTTCGGTAATTGCCTGGCCCCCGCTCCCCTCGCTGACCACGGCTGCTGCGGTCGGGAGGGCATCCGCGCCGCGGCCGTCGACTGCTGCTCGGTGACGCAGAGTGCTTCGCCCGATGCCCCGAGAGCGGGTGCGTTCCCGCCCATCGCCTTTGTCTCGCCGTCGATGCTGCTCGCGGTCGTCTCGCCCCCGCCTTTCGTTCTCGCGCCGGCCGCCCTGGCCGCGTCTCCGCCTCGCATCCTTCGGACCTGATCCGCCTCTCCTGGCGGCGCGCACGCTGCGCGCCGGATCGGCCGCTTTTGCCACGGCCGCCATCTGTCTGCTGAGAGGGGTCTTCCATGCTGTCCACGAACGCGTTCGCCGTCATTGCCCTTGGTCTCGGTCTGTCCGCTGCCGGCGTTTGTCGCGCCGATGAGGTGCGGGCGGACGGCGATCCGGTCCTGGGGAGCCTGATCGAGGAAGCGCTCGCCCGCAATCCCGCGATCGCGGCCGCGCGCGCGCTGGAACAGGCGGCGGCGACGAAAGGAATTCAGGCCGGCAGCCGGCCGGGGCCGTCGTTCGGACTGCTGTACGAGAACGATGGGGTGTCGCCCAGCCTCGGCCGGGAGCCGATGACGATACTCGGGCTCTCCGCGGGGCAGGAGATTCCCTATCCCGGCAAGCGGGCCCTCCGCCGTCAGGTCGCGGAAGCGGACGCAGGCCTCGCCGCATTCGACCTCGAGCGGTCGCGTCTCGGGCTCGTCGCTTCCGTGAAGTCCGCCTATTACGGACTGTGGCTGGCCCGCGGACTGGCGGACGTTGCGGCGGAGCAGGGCGCGGTCTGGAGGGAGGTGCAGGAGACGGCGCGCGTGCGTCATGCCTCCGGCGTGGGATCGCAGCAGGAGATGCTCCGCGCCCAGGTGGAGGCGACCCGAGTGCAGGCCCTGCACGCGCAGCATCATGCCGAGGCGCGCGCGCGCCTCGCGCAGATCAACGCCTTGCTGGGCCGCGCCGCGGACGTCGACGTGGAGACCCCGCCGGCCCCCGCCCTCGCGCTCGCTGCGGACGCGCGGCCCGCGGATTCGATCGTGCGGTCGACGGAGGAGATCAGTCCCGAGCTGAATGCGGCCCTTCGCTCGATCGAGCGAGACGACCGGGCGGTGGCGCTGGCCCGGCGCGAGTTCAAGCCCGACTTCAACGTCCAGGGCGGCGTCGGGTTCCGCGGCGCGCTGCCGCCGATGTGGCAAGCGGGGGCCTCGGTAATGCTGCCCTCCAAATCCCGCGTCAAGGCGGCGCTGGCGGAGGCCGAGGCGCGGCTGGCCGCGAGCAATGCCCGCCGCGACGAAGTCCGCCTCCGCCTCCGCGCCGCGGTGGAAACCCGGCTGGTCGCTCTCGATGCGATTCGCCACATCGAGGAGACCTATCGCGAGGGGCTCCTGCCGCAAGGCGAAATCGCCGTCCAGTCGGCCACGGCGACCTACGCGGCTGGGCAGGGATCGCAGGTGGCGGTGCTGCAAGCGGCGGCCGCGCTTCTCGACGATCGCACCGATTACCTGCGGCTGCTCGCCACGTACGCAACGGAGAGAGCGCGCCTCGAGGAGGCGACCCTCGAACCTTCGACGGGAATGGAGCCGGTGCTGATGCACGGATCGACCCGATGACGCGGAACACCGGACGGGCCCTCGTCGTCGCGGGCGTGCTCGTAGCGGCCGTGCTGATGGTGACGCTCGCGCGACGCGACGGCACGCAATCCCGGACCGGCGCCTCCGCCCCGGCCGTGAGCGCGCCGCCCGCCGAGCGGCGAATCCTTTTCTACCGGCACCCGATGGATCCCTCGATCCATTCCGAAGTCCCGGGGAAGGACGACATGGGCATGGACTACGTGCCCGTCTACGCCGAAGAGGCCAAAGGCGCGTCGGCGGTGGAGGGCCGCGCCGCGGTGGTGGTGCCAAAGGAGCGCGCGCAGCTTTTGGGCATCCGCAGCGAGCCGGTCGGAGCCGGCGGGCGCGGGGGCGCCCTGCGCACGGTGGGCCGCGTCGCCATCGACGAGCGTCGCCGCGAGGTGGTGCACGCGAAATACGAGGGCTACGTCGAGAAGCTGTACGTGGACTTCACGGGCGAGCTCGTGCGCCGCGGCCAGCCGCTGCTCGCCGTCTACAGCCCCGAGCTGGTCGCGGCGCAGAACGAGTACCTCGTGGCGCGCCGTGCGCAGGCGCGGCTCGGCGGCTCCAGCGTCGCCGGCGTGGCGAGGAGCGGCGCCGAGCTGGCCGACGCGTCTCGCCAACGGCTGCGCGCGCTGGACCTGGGCGCATCCGACATCGCCGACCTGGAACGGACCGGAAGCGCACGGCGAACCGTGACTCTCCACTCCCCGGTCTCGGGCGTCGTGCTGGCGAAGACTGCTTTCGAGGGGATGAAGATCACGCCCGCCGACCGGCTGTACGAGATCGCCGACCTGTCGCGCGTGTGGGTGCTGGCGGACGTGTACGAGAAGGACCTCGGCGCCGTACGCATCGGGACGCCGGCCCGCATCACCCTTCCCAATCAGGCCGGCGGCGATTGGACAGGGACGGTGACCTTCGTATCGCCGGTCCTCAAGCCCGACACCCGCACCGCCGAGGCGCGCGTCGAGGACGACAGCCGCGGCGGCGACCTGAAGCCGGACATGATCACGGACGTCTCCATCTAAGCGGCAACGACGTCGGAGCGCAGCGAACCAGAGACAGCGGTCAACCGCACCGGCGAGCGC
>JANMPI010000059.1:0-5716 GCA_031369785.1 Acidobacteriota bacterium | reverse complement strand
GACAACGCGCCCCTCACCAGCACCTACGTCGTGGGCAGCCAGGATGACCGGCTCTCCGATCCGTCGAACCAGGACCGCGATACGGGAGTGGTTCCCTTCAACCAGACGCATACGTTCGTGATGAGCACGCTGCTCGCGCCGACGGTGAGCGGCTCCGGCATCGGCGCCAGGATCGCGAACAACAACCAGCTCGGGCTCATCGTGCAGTGGACCAGCGGGCTGCCCTTCAACATCCGCTCCAACCTGGACCTGAACCAGGACGGCGTGACCAACGACCGCCCCTTGAACGTCGAGCGCAACGCCGGCCGCCTCGGCCGCGTGCTGAACGTGGACGGCCGCTACATCCGGTTCATTCCGCTCCGCGCCCGCGTGCGCGCGCAGCTCTTCGTCGAGGCCAAGAACATCTTCAACACCGAGAACGTCTCGGCGGTGAACCGCGTGGTGGTGACGGACGCGGCGGGAACCCTGGCCGCGCCGCTGGCCGATCCGTTCCCGGGGACGACGGGCTACCAGCAGCGCCAGGTTCAGCTCGGCCTGAAGCTCGACTTTTAGCTAGATCCTCGCTCGCTGCCCGCGGCTCGGGCGGCGGGCGGCCTTTTCGTGGGCCCGGAGCACCTGGTCCACGAAGTGGGCGGACAACCCGAGGGAGTTGCGATAGTCCAGCGCGGCTTCGATCTCCCTCGGGCCCAGGTGCCGGCGCACTTCCGGGTGCGCGCGCACCGCTGTCGCGAAAGGCGTGGCGTCCTTCCGGGCGGCCCGCGCGATGGCGAGCACCAGCGCGTGCGCGGCGTCGCGCCCGATGCGGCGGGCGAGGGCCATCATCACCGCTTCGGAGAGGACGACCCCGCCGCTCCGGTCGAGGTTCCGTAGCATGTTCTTCGGCTTCACGACCAGCGTTCCCAGCAGCCGCCGCGAGAGCACGAGCTGCGCTCCCATGAGGAGGCACACCTCGGGGCCGAAGCTCCACAGCGTCTCACCCTGGCGGTGATCGTCCTCCCACTCGGAGTGAATGTAGTCGAGCGCGGGCCCCGCGCGGGCGCGGAGGAGACGGCCGAGCAGGACCACGGAGCCGGAGGCGACGGGGTTCAGCTTGTGGGGCATGGCGGAGCTGCCGACCTTGCCGGTGGCGAACTCGGTGAGCTCGTCGATCTCCGTGACCTGCAGGTTGTAGATGTTCTGCGCGATCTTGCCGAGCGTCGCGGAGAGCATGGCCAGCAGCACGAAGAACTCGGCGTAGCGGTCGCCCGCCGTCTTGGCGGGGATGGTGGGCACGCCGAGCCCCAGGCGCTTCATCAGCAGGCTCTGCACGCGTAGGCCCTTGCGCCCCAGCGCGGCCAGGGTCCCGATCGCGCCCCCGAACTCGCCGACCAGGACCCGTGGCCGGCTCTCGACCAGCCGCTCGCGCTGGCGGAGCAGCTCGTCGAGCCACGCCGCGACCTTGAACCCGAACGTCACCGGCAGCGCGTGCTGCCCGTGGGTGCGGCCGGCCATCACCGTGTCGCGGTGGCGGCGCGCGAGCCGGGCCAGGATGTCCGCGATCGCATCCACCTCGCCCAGCACGACCGCGTAGCTGTCGCGAATCTGCAGGGCGGAGCCCGTGTCCATGATGTTCTTGCTGGTGGCGCCCCAGTGCACCCACCGTCCGGCGGCGGGGGACAGGACGCGCCGCAGGGCGTCCACCAGCGGCATCACCGGGTTCCAGGTGAGGTCGAAATCGCGTTTCATCGCCCGCAGGTCGAGCCGCTCGACTTTCGCCTTGCGCGCGATCTCCCGCGCCGCGGCGACCGGCACGAGACCGACCTCCGCCTCCGCCGCGGCCAGCGCGGCCTCCACGTCGAGCCTGCGCTGGATCATCCGCCGGTCGTCCCAGATCGCGCGCATCGCCGGCGATCCGTAGCGGTCGCGGAGGTAGAAGGAATCGAACGCGGTCGACGGCACGGGCTAGTCCTCTTTCAGTGAAGACATGGTGACCGCCTGGCCGGTGGCGCAGGCGCGGGTGGCGGCGACGCCGATGCGCATGGCCTGCATCCCGTCCCCGATGGTGATCGCCGGGGGCCGGCCGTCGAGCACGTTGTCCACGAAGTTCGTGAGCTGCGCGGTATAGGCGGCCGCGAAGCGCTCCATGAAGTAGGGCACGGTGTCGTGGGCGACGCTGTTCGCGGTCATCACGAAGAGCGGCGTCTCCCGGAGGTACCCGATGCGCAGCGTGCCCTGCGTGCCGAGGAGCTCGGTCGAGATGTCGTAGCCGTAGATCCCGTTGCGGCTCAGGTCCACGACGCCCAGCCGGCCGTCGGCGAAGGCGAGGCTCACGATGGCGTTGTCGATGTCGCCCACCGCCTTCAGCTCGGGATAGGCGAGCGTGCCGCCGATCGCGGTCACCGTCGCCACCTCGCCCATGAACCAGCGCGCGACGTCGAAGTCGTGGATCCCCATGTCGAGGATCATCCCCCCGCTCTTTTGCGGGTCGGCGTACTCGAGCGACGTGCGGCGGGGATCGCGCGACGTCGACTTGAAGACCACGGGCACGCCGATCACGCCCTCCTGCACCCGCTTCCACGCCGCCATGTAGCCGGCGTCGAAGCGGCGCATCAGGCCCATCTGGAAGAAGGCCCCGCTCCGTGTCACCTCGGCTTCGATCTCCGCCGTCTCGCGCAGCGAGAGCGCGGGCGGCTTCTCGCAGAAGGTCGGCTTGCCGCGCGAGAGCGAGGCGATGGCGAGCGGGCGATGGGTATTCGTGGGACTGACGATCACGACCGCGTCCACGCCCTTGTCGTCGAGGAGCGCTTCCGGCTCGGCATAGAAGCGGTCCACCTCCCATTCGCCCGCGACTTCTTCCGCCGCCGCGGCATCGGTGTCCGCCACCGCGACCAGCGTCGCCCGCGGGACGCGGGACGCGATGTCGCGCGCATAGACGCGTCCCATGCGTCCGACGCCGATGAGCCCGACGCGGAGCTTCGCCTTTCGGGCCGGTGCGCTCAGTGCGCGGCTCCGGCGTTCGCGTTGGCCTTCGTGACCAGCTCGATGCGGACCTGGTGCTCGGCGGGCGGCTTCTGCCCGTGGATCAGCTGGACCGCGCTCTCGATGGCCAGCCGTCCCATGTCGGCGGGGAACTGGGCCACCGACGCCACCATGGTGCCCGCCACCATCGCCTTGCGCGCGTCGTCGACGGCGTCGAATCCGATCACGCGCACCTTGCCCGTCTTGCCCGCGGCCTGGATCGCCTCCAGCGCGCCCAGCGCCATCATGTCGTTGCACGCGAAGAGGGTGTCGATCTCGGGATGCGCCTGCAGCATGTTCTGGAAGACGTTGAAGCCCTGGTCGCGCTCCCAGTTCGCGGTCTGCGAGGCGACGACCTGGATGCCGGGCGCGGCCTTCACCGCGTCCTTGAATCCGCGCAGCCGCGAATCGCTCGTCTCGTGGCCTGGGATGCCCTCGAGGAGGGCGACCTTGGCCTTGCCGCCGCTCACCTCCACCAGGTGCTGCCCGGCGACCTTGCCGCCCTCGTAGTTGTCGGATCCGACGAAGGTCTCGATGCGGATGCCCGCTTCCTTCGCCGCCGCGGGATCGACGCGGGTGTCCACGATGACCACGGGGATCCCGGCCTGGTTCGCCTTGGCGATGGCGGGGATGACTTCCTTCGATCCGCTGGGGGTGATGGCCAGCGCGCCCACCTTGGTCTGGATCAGGTTCTCGATGATCTGCATCTGCTTGTCGACGTCGACCTCGCGCTCCGCGGCCTGGACCACGAGCGTCACGCCCTGGCGGTCGGCCTCCTTCTGCGCGCCGCGCTGCATCTCGATGAAGAAGGGGCTGTTCAGCGTCTTCAACACGAGGGCGACGGTGGGCTTGGCCAGAGCACCCGCGGGCGCGCCTTCCTCCGCGGGCTTCGGCCGGTTGCAGGCGACGGTGGCGGCGAGGCCGCACAGCACGAGGGCGGCGAGACGGGTTCGCATCTTGGTCCTCCTCAGGACTTGGCCGGCGCCTTGAGCGCCGAATCGACGAGCACGGCGGCGATGATGACCAGGCCGATCACCACCTGTTGCAGGAACGACGAGATGCCCAGCAGGTTCAGCCCGTTGCGCAGCACGCCCATGATGAGGGCGCCGATGAGCGTGCCGCCGATGGTCCCCGAGCCGCCGAGCAGGCTCGTCCCCCCGATGACGGTGGCGGCGATGGCGTCGAGCTCGTACATCATCCCCGCGATGGGCTGCGCGGAGTTGAGCCGCGCGGTGAGGATCACCGCCGCGACCGCGCTCATGAGCCCCGCCAGCACGTACACCATCGTCTTGTGGAAGCGGACGCCGACGCCGGACAGGCGCGTGGCCTCCTCGTTGCCGCCGATGGCATATACGTAGAGGCCGAAGCGGGTGCGCGTGAGGACGAGGTGCGCCATCACGTAGAGTGCGCCGGCCAGCAGCACGGACGCGGGCACGCCGAGCACGCGGCCGGTGGCGAGGGTGCGGAAGCCGGCTTCGAAGCCGGAGATGGGCCGGCCGTCGGTGACGAAGAGGGTCAGCCCCCGGGCGACGCTCATCATCCCGAGCGTGGCGATGAACGGCGGGAGCTTGCCGCGCGTGATGAGGAGGCCGTTGGCCAGGCCCGCCGCGGCGCCGGTGGCGAGACCGGCCAGGAGCGCCAGGGGCAGGGGCGCGCCGGCGCGCAACGCGGCGGCCAGCGCGACGCCGGACAGCGCGACGAGCGATCCCACCGAGAGGTCGATGCCGCCGGAGAGGATGACGAACGTCATGCCCACCGCGATCACGGCGTTGATCGACGTCTGCTCGAGGACGTTCGACAGGTTGGAGACGGTGAGGAAATGCGGTGAGAGCGCCCACAGCAGCAGCACCAGCAACGCCAGCCCGGCCAGCGTCCCGAGCTGGCGCCCGCGTTGGGCGAGGGCGCCGATGCGGTTCACGAGGCCTGGCCCAGCGCGGCGCCGAGGACGCGCTCCTGCGTCGCGTCCACGGCCTCGAATTCGGCCTGGATGCGCCCCTCGCGCATCACGAGCACGCGGTCGCTCATCCCGAGCACCTCGGGCAGGTCCGACGAGATCATCAGGATGCCGACGCCGGAATCGGTGAGGCGGTTCATCAGCTCGTAGATCTCCATCCGCGCGCCGACGTCGATGCCGCGCGTCGGCTCGTCGAGGATCAGGATCTGGCGCCGGTGGCCAGCCACTTGCCGAGCACGCACTTCTGCTGGTTGCCGCCGGAGAGGAGCCCCACCAGCTGGGCGAGCCCCGGCGTCTTGATGCGCAGGTCGTCCACCCACTTCCGCGCGACGGAAGACATCGCGGGCGCGTCGATCACGCCCAGGTGCGACAGCCGCTCCGCGCTGGGCAGGCCCAGGTTCGACTGCACGCCGAGGCCGAGGACGAGCCCCTGCGTCTTGCGATCCTCGGGCAGGAAGCCGACGCCGCGGCGGATCGCGTCCGCGGGCCCGCGCGAGCGGATCTCTTCGCCCTGGATGATCACCCGCCCGGAGTCCGGCCGATCGGCGCCGACGATCGCGCGCGCGAGCTCGGTGCGCCCGGCGCCGAGGAGCCCCGCGATGCCCACCACTTCGCCGGCGCGGAGGACGAGGCTCACCCCGCGCAGGCGGCGGCCGCGGGAGAGGTTCTCGACCCGCAGCAGCTCGCGGCCCGGCGCGGCGCGGCGGCGCGGGAAGTGCTCGGTCAGCTCGCGGCCCGCCATCATCTTGATGAGCGCGGGCACCG
>JANMPI010000432.1:0-14407 GCA_031369785.1 Acidobacteriota bacterium | reverse complement strand
GAGCTCGGGGGTCGTGTCGCGCGCGTACCCGTACGGCGTCGTGTGATCGGCGCGCAGCGTGTCCACCAGATAGAGGATGACGAGCGGCGCGTCGTGATCGGGGACCACGATCGCGGGCTCGCCCCAGAACGCGATGCGCGGATCGTCCTGGTCCTTCTCGTAGCCGCGCGTCTCCAGGACGAGCTCGCGGCCGCGTCCCGCGTACGCGGCGAGGTCCACGTCCGCCGTCACCCACTTGCGATGCTGCGGGCGCGACACCGGATCGAGGAGCTGGCTCCACACCGTCTCCTCGCGGCCGTCGTGGCGGACCTTGACCACGAACTCGGTGCCCGCGCCGTCCTGCTTGTCCGGAGCGATGCCGCACGCGAAGGTGAGGCGCGCTCCATCCGGAATGTCGAGACGGTAGCCGATGACGCTCGGGGGGGAGCCGGGAAGGGTCCGGCGCACGACGTCGTTGATGCGGACCTGCTTGCCGGTCTGGCCCGCGACCCAGGTCCGGTCGCGGCCCACGACGTGGGCCGTGGTCCAGGTCTGGCGGGCGGAGTCGGCGAGGAGATCAGTGGGCTGCGGCCGCGGGGCACATGCGGTGACGGCGAGGGTGAAGGCCGCGGCCAGCACCGGTCCCCCCGCACGCCGCAGACGCAACCACCCTCCCGCCAAGGCGCCTAGTCTCCCACGCGCCACGCGTGCGCGGATAACGCGGGCGCCGTGGTAACGTCGCCGCAGGTTGCGGGACACGACCGACGACGCCGCGTTCCGCCGCGCCCTCCTCCTCCTCACCCTCGCCGCCGTGGCCGTCCGCGGCCTCTTCTTTCTCCTCGAGCCCGCGACGTCCCCCGTCGCCGACGAGCGCACGTGGATCGACTGGGCGCGCATCGTGGCCGAGCGGCCGTCGCCCTTCCGCCACAAGATGATCTTCCACCCGCCGCTCTACCCGTACTTCCTCGCCGGGCCGTACGCGCTCACCGGGTCGTTCGCGGCGTCGCAAGTCCTCCAGATCCTCGTCGCGTCGCTGCTCGTCCCCGCCGTGGGCCGCGTGGGCGCTCTGACCATCGGGAGGCAGGCCGGCCTCGCCGCGGCCGCCATCGTCGCGTTCTATCCGGAGCTCGTCTGGTTCGCGGCGCACTTCTGGGTCGAGAACATCTTCCTCGTGTTGCTGTGGTGGGCCTTCGAGCGATTGCTGGTCGCCGATCGCGACGGGCGCATCCGCGATGCGCTCTTCTCCGGCCTGCTGTGGGGTGCGGCGGTGCTGGCCCGCGAGACCGCGCTCTACTTCCTGCCCGTGGCGGCGGCGTGGCTGGTGTGGCGGCGGGGCCTCGCGTCGGTCGCGCGCGCGGCGGCTCTCCTGGCGGCGGCGGCGCTGGTCATCGCGCCCTGGACGTACCGCAACTGGGTCGCCTTCGAGGCCTTCGTCCCGGTGTCCACCGCGGGCGGGCAGAACCTCTTCCAGGGCAACGCGCCCATCCCGCGTGACGAGACCTATCGGATGGTGGACGAGGTGCAGGGCCGCATCGAGCAGTACCGCTACGCGCGCGCCATGGGAATGGCGGCGATCCGCGAGCGCCAGCCGGCGTGGCTCTTCGAGAAGCTCGGCGAGCAGATGCCGATGTTCTGGGAAGCGGAGAGCATGGCGCTCATCCACGTGAAGCGCGGAGCGTACGGGAAGGTCGCGCCCGCGGCCGCGCTCGCGCTCTCCGCGGTGATGCTGCTTCCCTACCTTGCGGTGCTGCTCTTCGCGGTGCGCGGGCTCCTGTCCCTTCCGCGGCCGCGCGGGATGGGCCTCCTGCTCTTCTTCGTCGTGTACTACAACGCGATCCATGTCGTCGCCCATGGGTTCAACCGCTATCGCCTGCCCGTCATGCCCGTCCTCTTCCTGATCGCGGCCTGGGGCTGGCGACCCGGCGCGGATGCCGCGGCGGCGACGCCGGTGCGCCGTGCGTCGCGTCTCGCGGTGGCGGCGGCGCTGGTGGCATCGGTCCTCCCCAGCCTGGTCACGCAGTGGGCCCACTGCGCGTACGGGATGGCGCCCGCGGAGGACGCCGCGACCGGGTGCCCGTCGCGATGACGCCCGACGCGCCGCCGCGCGAGCGTGTCCTTCTCCCGCTGGCTCTCGTGATCGCGCTCGGCGCCGTCGTGCGCGGCCCGTTCTGGATCGAGGCCCTGCGCACGCCGGTGGACGGCGACACCGCGATCATCGGCTTGATGGCGCGCCATCTCGGGCAGGGCGCGACGATGTGGGGCCAGCCGTATGGGTCGCCCGTCGAGGCGTGGATCGCCGCCCCGTTCCTCGTGATCCTCGGCTCGACCGCGGCCACGCTGCGCGCCGTCTACTTCCTCCTCGGGCTGGCCCTCATCCCCGCCGCGTGGGCGCTCGGCCGCGCCCTCGATCCGCGGGCCGCACTGCCCGCCGCCGTGCTCGCCGCCTGCCCGGCGCCTTACCTTCTCCTGCTGGCAGCCCTCCCGCCGCCGATGTACCCGGCCGCGCTCCTGCTTTCCGCGGCGACGCTCGCGCTTGCGATCCAGGGAGGAGCGCGCGGGCGTCCGTCTGCGATCCTGCTCGCGGTCGCGGGCGCTTCGGCGGGCCTCGCGGTGTGGACGCATCTGATGACGGTGCCCGCGGTGATCGCGTCCGCGGCCTATCTCGCCGCGCGCACGCGCCGGCGGCGGCGGTTGTGGATCGCCGCCATCGCGATGCTCGTGACCAGCGCCCCGATGTGGATGGGGCCGCCGAGCGTGGCTCCGCCGACGGCGGCGGTGAGCGTCTCCGGCCGTCGTGCCTCCTTCGGCGAGCACTTCGGCGCGACGCTGGTCGCACTGCCGCGACCGGTGGCGGGCATCCTCGGGGCGCACGTTCCCCTCGTCGCGGACGACGTCGACCACGTGGCGCGCGCCCCGCGGCCCATCGCCGCGGCCTTGATTGCCCTCTGGCTGGTTGGACTCGCACTCGCCGTCCGAGGCCTGCGCACGCATCCGGCGGCGTGGCCGCTGGTTGCCGTCGTGGTGGCGGCGATCGCCGTCTTTCCGCTGCCGCTGCGCTCCGGCCCGGGGACAATCCGCTTCCTCACCCCGCTGTACCTTCCGCTCCTGGCCCTCGTGGCCTGGGGCGCGGTCGCACGACTGGGTGCGCGGCGCGCCTGGGTGCTCGTGCTTGCTATCGCGGCCTCGAGCCTGTCCGCGGCGGCGCCGCTTCTCACCGCGTGGCGTCAGGCGGATCGCGCGACGGCGCCCTTCCTCCTTCCCGACCTCGCGCCCCTCCGCTCCGCGCTGGCCGCGCGCGGGATCCGCCGCGCCTATGCGTCCTATGGTCCCGCGTACCGCCTCACTTTCGAGAGCAGCGAGCGCATCGTGGCCTCGCAACCCTGGAACGAGCGCTTCCTGCACTTCCCGCTGCCCTATCTCGACGAGGTGCGCTTCGCGCGCGACGTCGCGTGGGTGCTGACGCCGGCCATTCCGTCCGACCTTCCCGGCGTGGTCGCATTCGAGGAGGCGCTCGCCGCGGCCGGAGGGCGCTGGCAGAAGGAGACGGCCGGCGCGGCGATCGTCTACAGCCGCTTCGAGCCGCCGTTCTCACCGGCCGTGAGCCCGCTGGCATCCGCCGGAGCGGCGGGCGACGGCGACCCGGCCACGCACCTCGATCCCGCGCCCGGGAAGCCGCTTCGCTTCGACCTTCCCGCTCCGGAGCCGCTCGATGCCATCACGCTCATCGCGGCCGAGCACGGTCCTCCGCTCCTGCGCAGCATGGACGTGGAGGTGAGCGCGGACGGCACGACGTTCGAGCGCGTGGCCGAGCGGCGCCGCCGTGGGGAGCGCAACGACCTCCGCTGGGTGAACGGGCACCCGCAGTTCGTCCTCGACAACGACACGTTGTCCGTGCCGCTCGGAGGGCGCATGGTGCGCGCGATCCGCATCACGCCGGTCACGTCCGCGGACGAGTGGACGCTGGCCGAGGTGCTGACGCACCCGGCGGGAGCACGGGCGGACTGGGCGGACTGGCTCGCGCCCGATCTCGACTGGCCGGCGCGCCGCGTCCAGCTCGATCGCGACCCGCGCCGCGACCGCGCCGACTGGTACACGCGCTGGGTGCTGGTGAACCGCCGCCGCTAGCGAGCGTTACTTGCGGGTGAGCAGCTTCTGCAGCGTGTCGGGATCGATGGGCTTGGTGAGGTGGTGGTCGAATCCCGCCTTTTGCGCGCGGTCCTTGTCCTGCTGCTCGCCGTACCCGGTGAGGGCCACCAGCATCCGGCCCGCGGTGCCTTCCTTGCGCAGCGCGGTCGCCACCGCGAAGCCGTCCATGCCCGGCAGGCCGATGTCGAGGAGGACGACCTCCGGCCGATAGTCGCGGGCGGCGGTCACCGCCTCCGGGCCGTCGTGGGCGAGGCGGACCTCGTGGCCCCAGATCTTCAGCAGCTCGCCCAGGGTCTCGGCGGAGTCCACGCTGTCGTCGACGACGAGGATCCGGCTACCGGGTGGACGAGCGGGGGAGCCTGACATTCCGCGAGTATAACGCCGGGGGACTCATCGCCACTCGAGGCTCAGATCATCGAGAACGCGCAGCACCTGGATGTCCAGCGTGCGGGTCGTGTCCGCGCGGAACGTCGCCGCCGTGCGTGCGCCCCGGACCTTGCCGTCCCACGCGACCTCGGCGCGCACCGCGTGGCGCGCGGGCGTGACCTCGAGTGTCTGGACGATGCGCCCCTTGTAGAGGCGGAGCCGGCCCAGCCTCTCGGTCATGCGACCCTCCAGCGGGCGATCGAGGACGAGGTCGTCGTCGATCCAGACCTTCAGCGTGCCCGCGCGCATGTGATGCTCGAAGTCGATGGTCAGGCGCGCCGCCCCGTCCGAGGTGGGAAGGGCCGCCGCCGTCGCCGCGCGTGGCGCGGCATCCGGGTGGACGCTTCCGGGCCGCGGGCCGGTGGCCTTCCAAAAGAAGAGGCCGATGACCACTCCGGTCACTGCGAGCACGGCCGCGAGCGCGAAGCGCCGGCGGCCCGCGGGGGTCGGTTCCGCCCGGGGGCGCGGGACCACGGGCAGCGCGACGGTCGCGATCGGGGTGTCGGCATCGAGCAGCCCGGCCAACGGATCGTCGGGACCGGGGGTGGGCGCCGCGGGAGCATGCCGCGGTGGGCGGCCGGCCAGGACGTCGTCGAGATCCTCGGCCATGGCTTCGCCGGTCTGGTAACGATCCTCGGGCGACTTTGCCAGCGCGGCGGCGATCACCTGATCCACTCCGGCGGGCACGCCCGCCACGAAGCGGGAGGGCGGCAGCGGCGTATGGGTGACCACCGCGGCGAGGATCTTCGGCAGGTTCTCGCCGGTGAAGGCCCGTCGTCCGGCGACGAGCTGATACAGCACTGTGCCCAGCGAGAAGAGGTCGCTCCGCCCGTCGATGGCTTCCCCGGACGCCTGCTCTGGCGACATGTTCGACGGCGTCCCGAAGACCTCGCCCGCGCGCGTGAGCTCCGACGCCGGGACCCGGGCGATTCCGAAATCCATGATCTTCGGCTCGCCCGAGGGCAGCAGCATGATGTTCGACGGCTTCACGTCGCGGTGGACGATCCCCGAGGCATGCGCGGCATGGAGCGCTCGCGCGATGCGCGACACCACGCGGCACGCGCTCGCCCACTCCATCCGCCCGCGTCGGGAGACCGCCTCCAGCGTCTCGCCGTCGAGGAACTCGAGCGCGATGAAAAGCACTCCCGTGGCGGGGTCGCGGCCGAAATCGTGGACGGCGACGATGTTGGGATGCGACAGCCCCGCCGCCGCCCGCGCCTCGTTCAGGAAGCGCTGCTCGAACGCGGCCGCGTCGTCCGCCGCCGCGGCCAGGGGCGCGACCGTTTTCAAAGCCACCCGGCGCTGCAGGACCGTGTCCTTCGCGCGGTAAACGATGCCCATCGTCCCGCGGCCGACCTCGGCCTCGATGGCGTACCGGCCGATCGTCGAGGGATGCCGGTCGGTCATGCGATCGCTTCCGCGATGGTGCGATACGCGGCGGCGACCTTCTCCGCGTGCCGGGCCTCGCTGTACTCGCGGGCGATGAGCTCGAGCCCGCGCGCGGCGCGACGTCGCGATTCCGCGGGATCGGCGATCGCGGCCCGGATCCCACCGGCGACACCGGCCGCAGTGGGCTCGACCAGCCATGCGATGGAATCGTCGAGGAGCTGCGTGTGGGTGAGGATCCGTGTCGCCACCAGCGGGCGGCCCGCGGCCAGGTAGGTGTACACCTTGAACGGCGTGTTGGCGCCGGTGATCCGCGGCGAGACGAGGACGTGGGCCAGGCCGAGAAACGCGGGCAGCTCTTCGGTCGGCCGCTTTCCCGCGAAGATGCAGGAGGCCCCGCGCCCCGCCCTTGCGCGAAGGGCGGCGATCTGCTCCGGCTCGCCGCCCATGAGCACGAACTGCGCCTCGGGGACGAGAGCCGCCGCGTCGACGAGCAGCAGGACGCCCTGGTAGCGCTCGAGGTTCCCCGAGTACAGGACCACCGGGCGTTCGTCGAGCCCCAGCGACGCACGGAGCGCTCCGACCTCCGCCGGGGTTGCGGGAGCGGCCACGAGCGGTGGGTCCTCGATCTGGAAGATGCGCGCCCGGGGAGCCTGGGCGCGAACGCCTTCGGTCAGGCTCGTGCACACCGTCACCACCGCGGCGGAGTGTCGCAGGGCGTGACCCTCGAGGGCGCGCGCGGCCCACACGAGCGGGCCGCGGGTGGCGAATCCCGACTCGCGCATCTGCGCGGGGATGGACGAGTCCACGTCGACGACGAGCGGCAGGCGCAGGAGGCGCGCCACCGGCGCCGCGGCGTGCGCCGCTTCCTCCACCGCGTGCACCAAGTCGTAGCCTCCGACCGCCATCCGCCACCACGCGTAGGCCATGAACGGCACGTCGAGGACGATCTTGGCCAGCGAGGGCCCGGCGCGGATGTGCCCGACGGGAAGGGACAGGCTGCGACGGTGACGAATACCGGGGAGGGGGATGTCGTCCCCGCGCGGATAGGTCAGCAGGTCGACGTCATGGCCCTGGACGGCCAGCGCTCGCACCATCGCGCGCACGGCGAGCGGCGTGCCGCGGACCTCGAAGAAGGGCTGCGGGGCGAGGAAGAGGATCCGCAGGCGCGCGGTCAGGCGCCCGCGGCGGCGCTCGAGGCGGGATGCGTCGCTTCCGCCGTGTGCTCGTGCTCGCCGAGGAAGCGCTCGGCATCGATGGCCGCCATGCACCCGGTGCCGGCCGCGGTGATGGCCTGGCGGTAGCGCGGGTCCTGCACGTCGCCGGCCGCGAACACTCCCGGCACGCTGGTCGCGGTGGTGCGCCCGTCGGTGACGAGGTAGCCCGTCGCATCCATCGCGAGCTGCCCGCGGAAGACGGACGTGTTCGGCTCGTGCCCGATGGCCATGAAGATCCCTCCGGCGGGGACGTCGGTCACCGCGCCCGTCTTCAGGTTGCGCACGCGCGCGCCCGTGACCTTGGTCTCGGCGCTGCCGAGGATCTTCTCGATCACGCTGTCCCGGAGCCAGGCGATCCGGGGGTTGGCCCGCGCGCGGTCCTGCATGATCTTCGACGCCCGCAGCTCGTCGCGGCGGTGGACGACGGTCACCTTCGGCGCGAACTTGGTGAGGAAGGTCGCCTCCTCCATCGCGGTGTCGCCGCCGCCGACCACCAGCACTTCCTTGCCCTTGTAGAAGAAGCCGTCGCAGGTGGCGCAGGCGGAGACGCCGCCGATCCGCGTGCGGAACTCGAGCTCCTCCGGCAGGCCCAGCCAGCGCGCGCGCGCGCCGGTGGCGACGATCAGCGTCTCGGCGTGGATGATCCCGTCCTCCAGCGTCAAGGTGAACGGGCGGCGCGAAAGGTCGATGGCGGTCATCGTCCCGCCCGCGAACTCGGTGCCGAAGCGCTCGGCCTGCTTGCGGAAGCGGTCCATCAGCTCGGGGCCGAGGATGCCGTCGGGAAAGCCGGGGTAGTTGTCGACGTCGGTGGTCAACATGAGCTGGCCGCCGGGGATGTCCGTCGGGTCGCCGCCGCCCCCGCCCTCCACGACGAGGGGCGCGAGGCTGGCGCGCGAGGCGTAGAGGGCGGCGGTGAGACCGGCCGGCCCCGACCCCAGGATCACGACGCGATGGCGGCGCGCGGAAGGCATCGCGTCCCAGTATATAGCCGCGCCCCAGGAGCCTCGACGGCGCACCGCGCGGCATGGTAGCGTCGCCGCATCATGATGACGGTCGCGCGCATCGATCTCCTGCTCTCCACGTTGAACGCCGCCGACGTCGGCACGCTGGAGAGCATCACGGCCAAGATGGAGCAGGTGCGCCACGAGCTGCTGGAGATGGAGCAGCCCGACCTCGCGGCCCGTGCCGCGGAGACGATCGAGGCCCTGGCGCGCGGCGACGTCGTGGAGTGGAAGCGCGGGCGCGCCTTCCTGCAGTCCAAGATCGGCCACCTCCGCTAGACGCGCCGGGCGCAGCCGCTACTGTACGCTCCCGTCGAAGGCCTGCGTCACGTGCATCGGCGCGGTCGACGCGTGGTGGTGCATCATCCGCCACCCGCCATCGGTGAGGCGGAAGATATTGGTGGCCTGGGTGGCGGACATGCCCATCTCGTCCTCGCTGGCCAGCGTGATGTTCTCGACGCAGGCGATGACGCCGATCTCGCCGAAGACCATCACGTCCACCGCGGTCGGCGTCACGTGGAGGACGCGGCGGTTCATGAAGAGCCTCTCGAAGGAGCGTCTCACCGCCGCCCAGCCGACGAGCGCATCGCGCCCGGGGTGCACGCAGCGGACCCAGCCCTCGTGCAGCCAGAGGCGGTCGATGACCTCCAGGGACCGGCCCTCGATGGCGCGGTAGAACTCCTCGTTGGTCTTGATCAGCGCCAGCTGCGGCGCCTGGGCCTCCATGTCTTCATCGTAGTCTCCGGGTCCGCGGGGGAGGGCGAAAGCGCGGAGGATTACAATCGCGCGTGGCTTCTCCCGTCCCCGCGGTCAATCACTCGTGGATCCGTAATCGCGAGGTCGCAGGCGTTGCCGGCGCGCGCGAGGCGATCGATCCCGCCGACGGTCGCCCCTTCGCCGCCGTCTCGCTGCTCGACGCCGCGCAGGCGGGGGAGGCAATCGGCGCCGCGCGGTCCGCGTTTCCGGCCTGGAGCGCGCTTTCCTTCGCGGACCGGGGACGCCTCCTCCTCCGCTTCCGGGACCGCGTCCTCGGCGCTGCCGACGAGATCGCGCGCCTCATCCAGCGCGAGCAGGGCAAGCCGGAGGCGGAGGCGCACGCGGTCGAGATCTTTCCCTCCCTCGAGGCGCTGAAGCATCTCGCCCTCCACGCCGAGGACGTCCTCCGCGACGAGGCGACCGAAGGCCAGAGCCTCCTCCTGGCCCACAAGGACAGCCGCGTCGTCTACGCGCCGCTCGGCGTCGTGCTCGTCATCACGCCGTGGAACTATCCCTTCGGGATCGCGATGACGGGACTCGCCGCCGCGCTGGCCGCGGGCAACACCGTCGTCCTGAAGCCCGCGCCCGCCACGACCCTGGTCGGCCTGCGCATCGGCGCGCTCGCCCGTGACGCCGGGCTGCCCGACGGCGTGCTGAGCGTGGTCGCGGTGGATGACGCCGTGGCCGCGGCGATGACCGAAGATCCACGCATCGCCAAGATCGTCTTCACCGGGAGCACCGCCACCGGCCGCAAGGTCATGACTGCGGCGGCGCGCAACCTGACCCCCGTCCTCCTCGAGCTCGGCGGCAAGGACGCCGCGATCGTGTGCGCGGACGCCGATCTCGACCGCGCCGCGCGCGGGATCGTGTGGGGCGCGTTCGTGAACGCGGGGCAGACGTGCGCTTCCGTGGAGCGGGTGTACGTCGAGGCGGCGGTCGCGGAGGCCTTTGTCGGCAAGGTCGTCGCGGAGACGAGGAGCCTGCGCCTGGGCGGCCCCTTTGGCGACGTCGGGCCGATGACGCTCGAGCGGCAGCGGCGCATCGTGGAGGATCACGTCGCGGACGCGGTGGCCCACGGCGCCACCGTCCGCTGCGGCGGCGCGACGCCGGCCGGCGAGGGCTGGTTCTACCCGCCGACCGTGCTCACCGGCGTCGATCACACCATGCGGGTGATGCGCGAGGAGACGTTCGGCCCCGTGCTGCCCATCATGGCCGTCGCGTCCGTGGACGAGGCCGTGCGGCTCGCCAACGACAGCGAGTACGGTCTCACCGCCAGTGCGTGGACGCGCGATGCCGAAAAGGCGCGGCGCCTGTCCGCCGCGTTGTCGGCGGGGGTGGTGACCGTCAACGACTGCGTGTACAGCTACGGCGAGCCCACGGCGCCCTGGGGCGGCGTGCGGCACAGCGGGATCGGCCGCACCCACGGCGCGCTCGGTCTGCGGGAGATGGTTTCCGCGAAGTACGTCGCCGCGGAATTCGGAGGAGGGACGAACCTCTGGTGGTATCCGTACGGGGAGGACTACCAGCGCCTGATGTCGGTGGCGAACCGCTCGCTACACGGCCCGATCCTCGCGCGCCGCCTGCGCGACGTCCTCGCGCTCGTCACCTTCCGCCGCTTCCGGCAGCGGGCGCGCGTGGGCGGAATCCTCCGCCACCTCGACAAGCTGTTTTAGGCCCAGTCCTCCGCGCGGTCGAGGAGGTCGTCGATCGAGAGCAGCCGCTCCTCGCCCGCGTCGTCGCGGAAGGCGGCGTGGTACCAGCCGCGCATGCCGATGGGCGTGAGCGTGCGGCCGTCGGCCCGCAGCGTCCCGCCCGAGACGAGGCGCAGGAACACCTGCTCGTAGGACGAGCGGGTGAGGTATCGGTCCGGGAACGCGATCGCGTTTTTGCCCGGCGTGTCGCGGATGCGGCGCTCCAGGACGCGCGGGCGGACGCGGCGGTCGAGCTCGGCGTCTTCGTGATCGGCCCAGGCCCCGGGCGATTCCAGCCGGCGGTCATCGCCCCGGTACTGCTCCCCGCCGGACGCCGGCGTTGTGGTGGCGATCGCCGCCCCACCGGACGGCCGCGGCCCGAGACCGGGAGGCGTCGCCCCGCCACGCGCGAGGCGGCGCCCTTCGCGGCCGAGGCGCTTCTCGTGCCGCCGGCGATCGTGCTCGCGGGCGGCGACGTATTCGTCGAAGCGGCCCGCCGACCATCGCGCGTCCGGCGCCACCTCCCATCGCCCATCGACCGGGCGGCCCCGCAACTGGGGAATCACCTCTCCCCAGCGGCACGCGCGCCCGACGTCGTCGTAGGCGGCGGGGCGGTCCGGCAGCTCGAGGAGCGAGGGTGACTGCCCCTCGAGGACCGCGAAGAGCAACCGGAAGCTGAACGGGTCCGCGTAGCGCCGGATCGACTGTCGGAAGCGCCACGCGACCTCGCGGGAGAGCCCGCGCAGCGAGAGCCGCCGCCCGTCCCGCGCCGGCCACGTGCGGGCATCGACGCTCGACGTGAAGGGGCTCCGCTCGAAGTGATAGTCCTTCACCAGCCAGCCGCGCCGCGAGGAATGCTTTCCCGGCGCCAGCCCGTCGACGATCGGGATGCCATGGGCGTCCAGCGCGCCGAGATCGTACGAGGGCCACGTCATCGCCCCGCGCACGATTCCGACGATCAGCGTCGCGGTGGCGATCATCAGCCCCGGATCGGGCGTGAAGTCGAAGGTGACCTCGATGCGATTCCCGCGCGGGCGCACCCCGACGCCCGTGGACCGCCGGTTCCCGCCGATGAGCGCCACCGGGAGGGGCAGCACGTGGGCGAGAAGGTGCGCCAGCGCCTCCGCGGTGCGGCCCACCTCGCCGGGGCCGGGATCGAAGGCCACGTTGTAATGTGTGCTGAACCCGCCGAGCCGCGCCCCGTGACCCGTGCGCGCCTCCCACCGCGTCAGCTCCTCGCGGACGAAGCCGATCTGCTCCCAGAGGTTGCGGACGGCCCGCGCGGCACAGCCGGGCTCGAGCTCGATGACCGGGGTCACGACCTCGATCACGCCCTGGTCGAAATAGACCGCGCCGCCCGTCGGAAGCTGCGGATTGGTGCCGCCATGGCTGCCGAGCGGCAGGGTGAGGAAGGCCCCCGGCTCGCCCCAGTACTTCTCGGGGACGACCTTGTCCCCGTCCACGAACACCTCGAACTCGGCTTCGATCCCCATGACCGGGGAGCGGAGGCGAATGACGGGAAGAGCGGGCGGCTCGGTCGGGGCGGTCTTCGAGCGCAGGAACACGCCGGGGACTAAGCAAGAGTCGGGCCTACACTAGTGGGCGATGGCCGTGCCCGCTTCCGTCCTCTCGTCCGCCCGCCGGCCCAAATGGCTGCACATCACGGTGGGCGTAGTCCTCATCGTGATCGTCGTCGTCCTCACCGTCGGGTGGCAGATCCTCGGGACGTCCGAGGTGGGCAGCCGCCCGCTGCGTCTCGTCATCTATTTCCTCGGCACCCTGCTCTTCCTCCTCCTCATCGGCGGCCTGGTGATGATCGTCCTGCTGCTCCTGCGCGAGGTGCGCCTCAACGAGAGGCAGTCCAATTTCGTGAGCGCGGTGACCCACGAGCTGAAGACCCCCGTGGCGTCGCTCCGCCTCTATCTCGACACCCTCCAGATGCGCGACCTCCCGGAGGAGAAGCGCGACGATTTCTACCGGACGATGCGGCAGGACCTCGACCGCCTGAACGCGACCATCAACAACGTCCTCAACGCCGCGATGTACACCGACCGACCGGTAGTCGACCCGCAGCCCCTCGACTTCGCGCGCCTCGTCCGGCGGTCCATCGACCTCACCCGGACCCGCCACCAGCTGCCGCCCGAGACCTTCCGCTACGACGGCCCCGAGGGCCTCCACCTGCGCGGCGACGCCCAGGCACTGGAGACCGCGGTCGTGAACCTGCTCGACAACGCGGTCAAGTACTCGAAGGAAAAGGTCGAGGTCGCGGTCCAGGTGGCGTCCGACGGAGACGGGCAGGCCCAGCTCCGGGTGAAGGACAAGGGGATCGGGATGAGCCGGTCCCACCTGCGCTTCGTGTTCAACCGCTTCTACCGCATTGGCTCCGAGGTCCGCCGCAGCCACACCGGGACGGGCCTCGGCCTCTTCATCGTGAAGTCCGTCATCAAGGCCCACCGGGGGACGGTGACCGCGGACAGCGGCGGTCCCGAAGGAGGATCGACGTTCACCATCACTCTTCCCGGCGTCATGGACCCGCCGCCCGCGGGCGCGGAGGCGGCGCGCCGTGGCTAGGATCCTGATCGTCGAGGACGAGGCGAACCTCGCGCGGGGCATCCAGTTCAACCTCGAGCTCGAGGGGTACGAGGTCGAGTGGATCGGCGACGGGGCGGACGCGCTCACCCGGCTCACCGCGGCGGGAAAGATCGCTCTCGACCTCGTGATCCTCGACATCATGCTGCCCGGGATCGACGGCCTCGCGGTCGCGGACGGGATGCGCAAGGCGGGGAACTTCGTGCCCATCCTCATGCTGACCGCGAAGAGCCTTCCCGACGACGTCGTGGACGGGATCGAGGCGGGCGCCGACGATTACCTCTCGAAGCCGTTCGACCTCGCCGTCCTCCTGGCCCGCGTGAAGGGGCTGCTGCGCCGGCGGGACTGGACGCGGGCGGGAGCCGCCCCCGACACGGCGCGGATCGGGGAAGCGGAGGTCGACTTCCGCAACTTCCAGATCCGCATCGGCGAGGAAAGCCATTCCCTGACGCTCCTGGAAGCGACGCTCTTGAAGCTCCTGGTCCAGAACTCGGGGAAGGTCGTCTCCAAGGGCGAGATCCTGGAGAAGGTCTGGAACATGAGCCCGGACACGGAAACCCGGGCGGTCGACAACTTCATCGTGCGCCTTCGCCGCTACCTGCAGGACAACCCGCGCTTCCCCAGGCATTTGCAGACGGTGAGGGGTGCCGGCTACCGGCTCGTCCTCTAGATGCCGTCGTAACAGGGGCGCTTCGGCCCCGTCTCAACTAGCAGTGCTTTCCCCGACATCCGAAGCGCCGCGCCTGAGGCTGACCGCGGACCTCGCCCGCGTCTGCGCGGCCACCGAGGCGGCGCCCCTGCGACTGTCGGAGATCCTTTCCTCCGCCGACGATCGCGGCTTCGCGCTCGTGCTGCTGCTCACGACCTTTCCCTTCGTACTGCCCTTCCCGACCCTCGGCCTCGCGACCCCGGTCGGCTTCGCGCTCGCCCTGGCCGCCGTCGGCCTCGTGCTCGGCCGGCCGGCCGCGCTTCCGGCTGCCCTCGGCGCCCTGGAGGTGGGCCCCAGAGCGGCGGCGCGCGCGGCGGCGGTAGTGTCCCGCGCGAACGGAGTGCTGGCGCGTCTCACCCGCCCGCGGATGGCGTTCATGATGGCGGACGGGATGCGGATCGTGCTCGGCCTCTCGTTGTTCACCGCCGCCATCGTGCTCGGCCTGCCCATCCCGCTGCCCCTTTCGAACTTCTTCCCCGCGGTGGCGATCCTCCTGCTGGCCGCGGG
>JANMPI010000399.1:0-8594 GCA_031369785.1 Acidobacteriota bacterium | reverse complement strand
GATCCTGCTGACGGTCTTCGTCGGCTTCGCGCCGTCGTACTACATGAAGATCGTGTTCGGGGCGCCGGGGGTGTCGGGCGCCCCCATCCTGTCACCGCTCATACACGTCCACGGGCTCGCGTTCACCGCGTGGGTCCTCGTCTTTCTCGTTCAGACGCGGCTCGTGGCCGGGCGCCGCCTCGCGCTCCACCGCAAGCTGGGCTACGCGGCGGCCGGCCTGGCGGTGGCGATGGTAGTGCTTGGAGTCATGGCCGCGGTGGACGCCGCGCGTCGCGGATCGACGCCCCCGGGAGGGCCGCCGCCGCTCGTATTCCTGATCGTCCCCATCGCCGACATGGTCATCTTCCCGATCCTGGTCGGGGCCGGGATGTGGTTCCGCAACCGGGGCGAGATCCACAAGCGGCTCATGCTCGTGTCCACGATCGCTCTCGTCACCGCGGCCATCGCGCGGTGGCCGGGGGTCATCCGCGGCGGGCCGCTCGTCTACTTCGCCCTCACCGACCTCTTCGTGGTGGCCGCGATGGTGTACGACCGGCGCACGCGCGGCCGCGTCCATCCCGCGTACTGGTGGGGTGGAGGAGGGTTGCTGGCGTCGCAGGCCGGACGCCTTGCTCTCTCGGGCACCGCCGCGTGGCTGGCCTTCGCCACCTGGCTGGTCGCGCGGACTCCATGACGTTCGACCTCCCGCTGTCGATCGAGGTCCTCGAGCGGACGCCCGCTGCGCTGCACGCTCTCCTCGGCGGCCTGTCCGATCCGTGGGTGAGCGGCAACGAGGGGCCGGACACGTTCAGCCCCTTCGACGTCGTCGGACATGTCATCGACGGTGAGGAGACGGACTGGATGCCGCGCGCGCGCCTGATCCTCGCCCGGGGACCGGACCCGCGCTTCGAGCCCTATGACCGCTTCCGTCATCGGGCGCGGAACCGCGAGCGGACCATGAGCTCGCTGCTCGCCGAGCTCCGCCGCCTGCGCTCCGCGAACATCGACGAGCTGCGCGGCTTCGGGATCGGCGAGGCGGAGCTGGCGCTGCCCGCCACGCACCCCGGGCTCGGGCGCGTGACGCTCCGGGAGCTGCTCGCGGCCTGGGTGGTGCACGACCTCGAGCACATCGCGCAGGCGGCGCGCGTGATGGCCAAGCAGTACGGGACCGAGGTCGGGCCGTGGGTGCCGTACCTGCCCGTCCTCACCGACCATCCGGTTCCACGATCGTGATCGAACGCGGCGTGGCCGCCGGCCTCATCCTCTTTGCCGCGGCCACGGCGCCGCCGTGGGTCGCGGAGGCCGTGCGCGCTGGTTCCACGCCGGCGAAGCTCGAGGCCTATTCCGTTCCCGGCCTCGCGATCACGTACACGACGCCGTTCCTGCGCGTGGCGCGGGCCGCCAATGCCGCCGTGCGGGCGGGCCGGCCCTTCGGCGTGGCCGACGTCGAGGCCAAGGCATACGCGCCCGAGCTGCGACTCCTCGTCGGCGTGCGCGCGGTGACCGAAGGCGGCCGGCTGCTCGCGACCGCAGGGCCGAAGTCCATCCGCCTGCTCGTCGGCGCGGGCGAGATCAAGGCCTCGCGCATCGACGCCGGGACCATGAAGCAGACGGTCACCATCGAGGGCGGGGCGCCGGACGAAGTCACGGCGGGCGTCCTGAAGGCCGTGTTTCCCATCGCGGGATCGCCGCCGCGCGGCGCCTTTCTCGAAATCACGTACACCGCGATGCGCGACGGGCGCGCGGAGACGATCGTCGAGCGCGCCGCCCTCGACTTCCAGAAGACGCGCTGGTAGCGGCGATCAGCCGTCGTCGCGGATGTCGATCCCGAGCTGCTTGCACTTCTTGTAGAGGTGGCTGCGCTCGAGGCCGAGGCTCCGGGCGGCGTTGGTGACGTGGCCGCCCATCTGCTTCAGCCGCTGGCGGATGACCGAGCACTCGAAGTCGACGACGAGTGCTCCCAGCGGCCCGTCCGCGGCGACCGCCGCCCTTGCGCCGTGGGCCCCCGCCGGCAGCGCCTCCCGGACGTCGTCCGCGCCGAGGGGATCGGCGTCGCTCAGGATCAGCGCGCGCTCCACGACGTTGCGCAGCTCCCGCACGTTGCCCTTCCACGGCTGCTGGCGGAGGAGTGCTTGCGCGTCGGGGGCGAGGGCGCGGGGCTTCCAGTGGTTGCGCCGGGCCGCCGCGACGGCGAAATGGGCGGCGAGGGCGCCGATGTCTCCGGCGCGGTCACGGAGCGGAGGCACGCGGATGGAGACGGTGTTTATGCGGTAGAGGAGATCCTCGCGGAAGCGGCCGGAGGCGAGCAGCGCATCGAGGTCCTGGTTGGTCGCGGACAGCACGCGCACGTCGACCTTGATCACGCCGGTCCCGCCGACGCGCGTGATCTCGCCGTCCTGGAGCACGCGCAGCAGCTTGGCCTGCATCGGCGGCGGCATGTCGCCGATCTCGTCGAGGAACAGCGTCCCGCCGTCCGCCTGCTCGAACCGGCCCACGCGCTTGCCGAGAGCACCCGAGAAGGCACCCTTCTCGTGGCCGAAGAGCTCGCTCTCCACGAGCTCGGCGGGCACCGCGGCGCAGTTCATCTAGACGAAGGCCTGCGCGCGGCGCGGCGACAGCTCGTGGATCGCGCGGGCGACGAGCTCCTTGCCGGTGCCGTTCTCGCCCAGGATCAGGATGGAGGCGTCGGCGGCGGCGACACGCTCGACGCGCTCGCGCACCGCGGCCATGACGCCCGACTCGCCGATCAGGGCCAGCTCGTCCTGCCAGTACCGCTTCAGCTCCGCGTTCTCGCGCTGGAGGCGATCGAGGTGGAGCGCATTCCGGAGGGTGAGCAGCAGCCGATCGAGGCCCACCGGCTTCTCGACGAAATCGAGCGCGCCCAGGCGGGTGGCCTGGACCGCCGTCTCCAGCGTCGCCTGTCCGCTCATCAGGATGACGGGGACGTGGGGCGCCCGGGCCCGCGCCGCGGCGAGGAACTGGAGGCCGTCCATCTCCGGCATCACGACGTCGGAGAGGATCGCGTCCACCGGCTCCTCGTCGAGCCGCTCGAGCGCGCGCGCCGCCGACGATGCCGTGAGCGCGGTGTAGCCCTCGAGCGCGAAGGCGCGGGAGAGCGACGCGAGGGTGCCGGGGTCGTCGTCGACGATGAGGATTCGGGCTTTCACGATTCCGTCCTGGGCGCATTATCGCCCGGCAGGTAGAGGGTGAACGACGTACCGCGGCCGGGCGCGGTGGCGACCTCCACCCGGCCGCCGTGATCGGAGACGATCCCCTGCACGATGGCGAGGCCGAGGCCGGTGCCGCCGCGCTTGGTCGTGTAGTACGGCGTGAAGAGCCGCGCGCGCTGCTCGTCGCGCAGGCCGGGGCCGGTGTCCTCGACGTCGATGCGCGCGCCCCCGTCGTGGGCGGCCGTGCGCACGGCGAGCGTTCCCTTCCCCTCCAGCGCGTCGAGCGCGTTGCTGACCAGATTCCCCACCGCGCGGGCGAGGAGATCGCGGTCGCCGGCCACGGGAGGAAGGCCGGCCGCGAGCTCCGCACGCATCTCGACCCCTCCCGCCCGCGGCTCGTACAGGCGCAGGACGGACGTCACGACGTCGTTCACGTCCACGGGTCCCGGCCGCGGCGCGGGCATGCGGGCGAACTGGCTGAACTCGTCCACGATCTTCCGCAGCGCGCGCAGCTCGTCGAGGATCGTCGTGCTCGCGTCGGGAAAGAGCTCGGCCAGGCGCCGGCCGGTGGCGTCCTCGGCGGCCACCCGGCGCAGCGTCTCGATCGACAGCTGGATGGGGAAGATCGGGTTCTTGAGCTCGTGGGCGAGCCGGCGCGCCATCTCGCGCCAGGCCGCGACGCGCTCGGCCTGGAGCACGCGCTCGTGCGACTCGCGCAGCTCCTCGGTGACGGGGGCGGCGATCCGTTTGGCCAACCGGGAGGCGGCAAGGAGAGCCCCGGCCAAGGCGACGATGGACGCGATCACGGTGGCGCGGCCGACGCCGCCCATGACCTCGACGATGGCCGAACGAGGGACCGCGACCACCAGCGACAACCCACGCGCCAGGGGTCGCGCGCGCCAGCGGAACGACTCACCGCCCAGCGTGATCTCTCCCTCGGATGCGCCGGGCACACCACCCGGCCAGGCCGCGAGGGGCGAGCCCGCGGGCGCAACCCATTGGCGCGCGTCTTCGTCGTAGATCGCCGCCGCGGCGCCCATGAGGCGCGTGACTTCCTCCAGCTGCGCGCCGTCGACGAAAGATCCGCCGCGGACCAGCACCGCGCGGCCGCCCACCGAGGCCGGCTTCTCCGCGACGATGGCGAGCCGCTCCACCGCCCCGTAGCCCTGCGCCACCTTCTCGCGGCGGAAGCGCGGCGCTCCCTCGTACACGTGATCCTGCTCGTGGAGGCCGTAGCCCGCCGGCCAGTGGCGTGAGGTCAGCACGGTGCCGTCGGGGGAGACGACCTCGAGCACGGGAAGATCGCGGCGCCGTCCCCAATCCTCCGCGAGGCCGCGGAGGTCGTCATCGCCCGCGGCCGGCAGATCCGTGCTTGCCACGGCGCCCACGCGCACGCCCGCGGTCGCCTCCAGCCGCGACAGCACGCCTTCGACGCTGGCGATGGCGGCGTCGAGCCGGGCGCCCGCCGTGCGCTCGAAGCTTCGCGACAGGAGGACGAGCACCAGCCCGGCCAGGAGCAGCACGGGGAGGATCGCCACGGCGGCAAGCGCGGCCGACAGTCGGCGCCGGAAGGACGAGGCCGGCGTGGCGGGGACCGTCACGGCGCGAGCCAGGCGTCCTCCAGGCGGATCCGGCCCGCGGCGTCGACGACCACGCCCGCGACGCCGGGCCGCGCGCGGAATCCCACCGGGACGGAAGCGATCGGGACGAGGACCGCGTTCGCGCGGAGGCCGGCGTCGGCGCGCAGGAGCAGGACGTGCCGTCGGTCGCGATCGGCCTCCCGCGCCGCGGCGCGGAGGAGATCGCGCACGGCATCGGTCTCGGCCCCGGGCACGAGCGCGGCCAGCTCCTCGAGCGCGAGGAGCGGCTCGGCGACCTCGGGCGTCCACGAGATGAGCCGCACGCTGGCGGGGACGGTCCAGGTCTCGTCCGGGCTCGCCGCGGTCGCCGCCACCTGGAACCCCGCGCCGCCCAGCTGCGCCGCGACGCGCTGGCTCACCGCCATCGGTACGTCGCTGCTGACGCGGAGGGTGAGCGCGCCGTTGCCTTCTCGGCGCGATCGGCGGGGCCCCGCGGGCGGCGCCAGGAGAAGCGTCGGCGGAACGAGCGACTGCGTCGCGACCGCACCGGGGAAGAAGTGACGCGCGAGGTCGGCGCCATCGACGGACGCCGCCACCGCGCGACGCGCGTCATCGGAGGAGAGCGCCCCCCGCGGTTCGGCGACCAGGAGAAGAGTCGCGGCCAGGGGGCCTTCGCTCGACGGCGCGATGTCCCCGTTTCCGATCCGCACGGCGATCGCGTCCAGGAAGGGCCGGCCGCGCACATGATGGGCGAACTGGACCAGGGCCAGGCGCCCCTGGACCGGCGTGTTGGTCGTGGGGACGAACGGGCCGGCGCCCGCGCCGCGCGCGCTCGTGATCGCCGCCGCCGGCGCGGCCAGGGCCTCGAGCACCCCGTGCACGTCCTCGTCGACGGTGATGACGACGCGCAGCGGATCGGCGGCGGTCAGCCCCGTCACATGGCGCGCGAGCCACCCGCCCGCCGGGGACGTCGAGCGCAGGAAACGCTGCAACGAGCGAACGACGTCGGCGGATGTAATCGGGGTCCCGTCGTGGAACAGCGCTCCCGGCCGCAGCCGGAGGGTCCATTCGCGACCGGCGGCGGACCAGGAGGCCGCGAGCGAAGGCATGGCCTCGCCGTCCGCGGTGAGAGTGACGAGCGTCTCATGGACGAGCGCGGACAGGACGCGCGCCCCCGCTCCGCGCGCGGGTGCGGGACCGAGCGTCGTGGGGAGGGCATCGAGGCCCAAGTCGAGCGTCCCCCCGTACGACGGCCCGAGAGCGGCCGAACCGGAGTGGGCGATGGCGAGGGCCAGCGCCAGGCTTTGGACCGCGCGCGCGCTATTCCGCACGCGCGAGCTCGAGGAACACGAGGCGGTCGATGCCCCCGTCCTCCACGGCGGCGGCGACGACGGCGACGCGCTCTCCCGCGCGCGCGGCCATCGCAGTGATCGCCCCGGTCACCGGTATCGTCATCAAGACGGTCATGGGGCGCGTGTCGCGGATGGTGATGGCGTCTCCCGCTCCGGGCGCGAGCGCGGACGTGGTCGCCATCGTCCCCGGCCACAGTTCCGCCGCCGCCGATCCCACGCGGAGATCGCTCCATCCCGCATCCGCAAAGCCAAGCCGCCCGTCTCCACCAATCGCCCAGCGCACAGTCCCGGCGCCGATCCGAAGGTGCGGACCTTCACCAAGCGCGGGCAGGTCCATCGCGATGCGGTCCGTGCCGGGCTGGAATCGGGCCCCGCGTGGGGCGCCCGGAAAAGGGAAAACGGGCGCGCGCTGCGTCTCGAGAAGACGGCCGGCGTCGATCGAAAAGAGCACGGCTCCGTCGGCAAGGTTCGTCGCCACCCAGAACGCCGATTCTCCCGGGGTCGAGACCACGATGCCGGCGGGGGCGCGAACGGCGGCGGTGACCGCCAGCGCTCGGCGGTCCATGACGGACAACGCCGCGCCCTTGCGGCGGTACAGCACGACCGCGTCCGCGAAGAGGACGATCAGGTCCTCGTCGTCGGCGAACACGAGGTCGAGCACGCGGCCCGGGAGCGGCACGCTGGCCGCCGTCGCGGTCAGCGAGACGGTTGCGGCGACGCCGCGCGGCGGACGTGCAAGGGCCGCGATCGCCTGCGGGTCGGCATCGACGGACACCGCGAAAACGTCCACCAGCGTGCCGTCGGGCTCGAGCGTCGCGCGCCCGACCAGCTGCAGGCGGGAGGCAGATCGAGCGAGGACCGACGCGACGCGGAGGCGCTGGCCCGAGGCCGCGCTCTCCACGGGACCGAGCCGCGCCGCGATCAGCGCCTGAAGGTCGCTCGCGCTCCCCAGACCCGACGCATCGACGGGAACGTCGACCTCCACCGGCCGTCCCGCGGCGAGCCGCGCGATTTCAGCGGAAGCCCGGGCGGCCAGCGCGGACAGCGGGTGACCGTCGGCCGGCGGTGGCGCGAGAAGCACCGCGAGGGCGGCTCCGAGCAGGATCGACACGCGGGAAGGATACGTCCGGCCGCGGACCGCCCGCACACACCCTCCTGACGTATCCTTGAAAGGAATATGACAACGACGACAACCGTCACCGAAAAGGTCACCGCGGACCTGACCGCGGCGATGAAGGCGAAGGACGCAGGAAAGACGAGCGCGTTGCGGATGGCCAAGGCCGCGCTCATGAATCGCGAGATCGACAAGAAAGCCCCGCTGGCCGACGGGGAAGCGCTGGCGGTGATCCGCACGCTGGTCAAGCAGCGCGAGGATTCGATCTTCCAGTTCCGCAAGGGCAACCGGCCGGAGCTCGTGGAGAAGGAAGAAGCCGAGCTCACCGTCCTCCGTGCGTACCTGCCCGCGGAGGCGACGGAGGCGGAGATCGAGAAGGCCGTGGAGCGCGCGATGACGGAGACCGGCGCCACTTCGGCCAAGGACATCGGCAAGGCGATGAAGGCCGCCGTCGCCGCGCTGGCCGAGACGGGCAAGCCCGCCGACGGCAAGCGCGTGAACGACGCCGTGCGCAAGCGGCTCGGGTCCTGACCGCGCGATGAAGGACTCTCTGCGCAAGGTCGGACAGCGGTTCATGATCGGCTTCGACGGGTTCGAGGCCTCCGCGGACGTGAAGCGGCTCATCCGCGACTACGGCGTCGGCCAGGTCATCTACTTCGCGCGCAACGTGGCGAGCCCCGAGCAGGTGGCGGAGCTCTCGAAGGAGCTGCAGTCCTTCGCCCGCGAGTGCGGCCAGGAGCTGCCGCTGGTCATCGGCGTCGACCAGGAAGGCGGGCGCGTCGCCCGCATGGGCCCGCCGTGGACGGTGTGGCCGCCGCTGCGCGCGCTCGGGCGCATCGATTCCGAGGACATGGCGCGCCGGATGGGCGAGGCGCTGGCGTCGGAGTGCCTGGCCGCCGGCATCAACTGCGACTTCGTGCCCGACCTCGACGTCGACACCAATCCCGACAACCCGATCATCGGCAACCGCTCGTTCGGGTCCGACCCCGACCTCGTCGGGCGGCTCGGAGCGGCGATGATCCGCGGCCTGCAGGGCAAGCGCGTCATCGGGTCCGCCAAGCACTTTCCCGGTCACGGGGACACCGACAAGGACTCGCACCTCGAGCTGCCCGTGGTGGACGAGCCGCGGAAGCGCCTGTACGAGGTCGAGATCAAGCCCTTCTGGAAGGCGATCGAGGCCGGCGTGGCCACGGTGATGATGGCCCACGTCCTCTATCCCGATCTCGATTCCGACCTGCCCGCGTCGCTGTCGCCGCGCGTGGTCGACGCCATCCTGCGCCGCGAGATGGGCTACGACGGCGTCGTGATGACCGACGATCTCGAGATGAAGGCGGTGGCCGTCCGGTGGTCGCCCGGCGAGTCGTCGGTGCTCGCGATGCAGGCGGGCTGCGACGTCGTT
>JANMPI010000387.1:0-1927 GCA_031369785.1 Acidobacteriota bacterium | reverse complement strand
CGGGCGCTCCGCTTCGTCCCGCAGCTCGCGCACTTCCTCGTCGAGCTTGGCGAGGACGCCCGCCGCGTCCGGCCACTCGAAGCCCACGCGCGCCACCTTGGTGCTGGCCTGGAAGGCCTCCATCACCGCGGGCAGGCTGCGCGGCACGCTGTCCAGCATCGATTCCGACGGTGCGCCCTTGCCGCTTTGCTTCCGCTCCTCCGCCTTCAATGCCTCCCAGTTGCGGAGGACCTCGCCCGACGTGGCTGCGGTCTCGTCGCCGAAGACGTGCGGGTGGCGGCGCACCATCTTGGCCGCGACGCTGTCGACGACGTCGCCGATGCTGAAGCGGCCCTCCTCGGTGGCGATCTGGGCGTGGAAGACGACCTGCAGCAGGAGGTCGCCGAGCTCTCCGGTGAGCTCCGCGTCCGTCCCCTCGTCGATGGCCATCAGGACCTCGTACGCCTCCTCGAGGGTCATCGGCTTCAGGCTCGCGTGCGTCTGCTCGCGGTCCCACGGGCAGCCGCCGGGCGCGCGCAGGCGCGCGATCAGGGCCACGAAGTCCGCGAACCGCGCGGCAGCGCTGCCTTCGGTCATACGCTATTCTTCCTCGCGAGGAGCCGCCATGGAAATCCCCATCCATCACATCGACGCGTTCGTCACCTCCGGCGTGTTCACCGGCAATCCCGCCGCGGTGTGCCCGCTCGATCAATGGCTGCCCGATGACGTCATGCAGAAGATCGCCACCGAGAACAACCTGTCGGAGACCGCGTTCTTCGTCGGCGGCAACGGCGTCTACCGGATCCGCTGGATGACGCCGCTGGCCGAAATCGACCTCTGCGGCCACGCCACGCTCGCCTCCGCGCACGTCGTGTTCTCCAGGCTGGAGCCAGGCCGGAAGGAAGTGCGGTTCGATTCCATGAGCGGGCCCCTCCACGTGCGCGCCGACGGCGATCGCCTGGTGCTGGACTTCCCGTCCCGGCCCGCGGAGCGCGTCGCGCCGCGCCCCGAGGTGGCGGAGGCGCTCGGGCGCGCGCCGATCGAGCTGCTGGCGGCGCGTGACTACGTCGCGGTCTTCGGATCCGCGGACGAGGTGCGCAACCTGGTCCCCGACATGGCGCGGCTTCGCCGGCTCGACCGCAAGGCCGTGATCGCGACCGCGCCCGGCTCAGGCGACGTCGATTTCGTCTCGCGCTTCTTCGGCCCCGGATACGGGATCGACGAGGACCCCGTCACCGGGTCCTCGCACTGCAGCCTCATTCCCTTCTGGTCGCGGCGCCTGGGAAAGAAGCGGCTGCACGCCCTCCAGGTGTCGCCCCGCGGGGGGGACCTCGTCTGCGACGACCTCGGCGATCGGGTCGGCATCGGCGGCCGCGTCGCCACCTACCTCGAGGGACGCATTCGTATTTGATCGCGTCGCCCCCCCGCGCGCGACCTTCTGCGTCACAATGGGATTGGCTCTCACTCCGACCGCCACGGCGGCAGGAAGGGGGTGGTCCGGCATGGCAAAGCCTGGGCCGACGCCGCGTTTCGCGATGGATCGCTGCTCGTCCGAGGAGAGACAGCGAGCGGAGGGCATAGTGACGAGCGTGCTGGCCAGCCGTGATGCAGGCGAGATGTGGATGATCGCGCTTCAGAGGTTCCATGGCGGGTGGGACGTGTTCATCGAGGGCCCCGATCCCACAGCCGTGTCTCAGATGCAGGAGACGTTTCGCAAGGCCGGTTTCATTCGCTGACCGTCCGTCTTCATTCCATTCGGTCTCGGGCCCCTGGGGAGGTCATCCTCAGGGGCCTTTATTGCGAGGCGTCTTCCTTTAAGATGGCTGCCCGTGGATGAATCCCAGCAGGCGCACTGCACGGTGTGGTGCTCCCGGTGTCGCCTCGACTTCGTGGTCGTCGGTTCCGCGCGGCCCCATCGCGGCGTGACGCCGGCCGTCGAGCTCCTGAA
>JANMPI010000047.1:0-3956 GCA_031369785.1 Acidobacteriota bacterium | reverse complement strand
CATCACCACCGCCTCCACCGCGCCCGCCGACGTCCTTTCCGCGTTCGACGCGATCCTGCCCAGTGAGGCGATCCTGCTGCGGACGGTGGCCCGGCCGGACGGCGCGCTGCGGACCCTGCGCGCCGAGCGCGCGGGGATGTTCGAGTGGACGCCCCTCGTCGAGGGGCCCGGTCACTGGGAGGTGGAAGTCCACCGGCGGGACGCGCGGCCGGGCGCGCTGCGCGGCGTGCGCGAGGCGCTCAGCTGGGACCACGCCCGGCTCGACGGCCTCGAGCAGGCGGCCACCGAGGCCTGGAAGGCGGCGCAGGAGCGCTCGGCCTCGCGGTTCCACCTGCGGTTCGCCTTCGGCCTGCAGCGTCACATCCGGTTCGAGGAGAGCGTGCTGTTCCCCGAGTTCGAGCGCCTGACCGGCGTGGCGCCCGACCGCGGGCCGACCGCGGTCATGCGCGTCGAGCACCGGTTGATAGAGGTCCTGCTCGATGAGGTGGCGGCCGCGGCGGACCGCGGGCTCCGTCCCCCCGTGCATGCACGCGACGACCTCCGCGCCACCCTCGAAAATCACAACGTCAAGGAAGAGAACGTGCTCTATCCCCTCCTCGATCGCACTCTTGCCGCCGCCGAGGCGGATGCGCTCGTCTTCCAGTTCCAGTCGATGGAGCCCGCGCGTTGAGCGCTGCCGCACTACGCTCCGCGGAGAATCCCGCGTGGTTGAAGCTCGACCTCTACTGCAAGGGGCTGCGCCTCGACGACTCCTGCTTCGTCGAGCAGGACGGCGGACGGAAGATCCTCCGCACCCGCGCGGGGCTCGGGAGCGGGCTGGAGCTCATCCTGCCCGGCGGCCTCTGGACGAACGTCCCTGTCACCGAGCGCTTCGCGCACGACTCGCCGTACACGTTGCACCGCGAGGCGGGGAGCTACTTCCTCCGCCACGACGGCCAGGACGTCACCCCGGTGACTCTCTCCCCGCGACCCGGGTGGTACGAGGCGAAGACCTCGACGGGCAAGCCGATGACGCGCATCGGCACGCTGCAGGGCACGTACCTCGGCATCTACCAGGCCAAGGTCTGCGAGTACTGGACCGCGAAGCCGCAGAAGACCAACTGCAAATTCTGCTCGGTGGGGCTGAACCTCGGGATCGACGACGCGGACGAGAAGTCGGTGGACGAGGTGATGGAGGTCATCCACGCCGCGCGCCGCGACTCCGGCATCACCTACGTCGACTTCAACACTGGCCACTACGACGGCGACACCTACCTCGACATCCTCGAGCCGTTCGTGCGGCGCATCAAGGCGGAGACGGGGCTCCTCGTCGGCCTGCAAACCCCGCCTCACCGCGACCTCTCGCGCTACGACCGGCTGCGGGCCATGGGTGTCAACCGCCTGTCGTTCTGCTTCGAGATCTTCGACCGCAAGATCTTCGAGGAAATCTGCCCCGGCAAGCACGCCGAGTACGGCCTCGACCACTACCTCGAGGCGGTGCGGTACTGCGCGGCCCTCGGCAAGAAGGGCCCGCGTACGGAGCCCTGGGTCGTGAACGGCGAGATCATCGCCGGACTCGAGCCTCCCGAGTCCTCCATCCGCGCCATCGACTGGATCGTCTCCGTCGGCGCGATCCCGACCGTGTGCGTCTTCCGGCCCCTCATCGGCACCGACATGCAGGACGCGCCGCCGCCGCGCACCGAGGATCTCGTTCCCGTTTTCCGGCGCCTGTACGAGGCCTGCATGGAGAAGGGACTGCCCATCGGCTGCGCCCCGGGCATCAACGTGAGCCTGGTGCTCCTCCCCGAGGAATGCCGCTCCCTGAGCCCGCGACGGTTCCCGCTGCAGACCCTGAAGCTGAAGCTGCTCGGCGCGGCCGTGCGCCGGATGATGTCGCGCCGGCTGGCCGCCGCCGACGCGTCGGCGGTGCGGGCGAAACCGCCCCTCGCCGGGCACGGTATCCCCGCGGTCGCGCCGTGACCTCGGACGAAGGGAGGGCGTCATGACGAACCTGGGTGAGATCGTCGGCGGCGCCGCCGCGGTGGCGCTCCTGGGACTGGGGGCCTGGCACGTCGCGCGGGGCATTCTCGCCCTGCGCGGCACCCGCCTGGTGACGTGCCCGGAGACGGGCCGCCCGGTGGCGGTGGACCTCGACCTTGGCTATTCCGCGGTGCGCTCGGCCTTCGGCCGGCCGCACTTCCGGCTGCAGGACTGCACGCGGTGGCCCGAGCGCGCGGGCTGCGGCCAGACCTGCCTCGGCGACCTCGAGGCCGCGCCCCACGACTGCCTCGTGCGCACGATCCTCGCGCGGTGGTACGCGGGCAAGCAGTGCGTGTTCTGCCGGCGGGAGTTCGGGGAGATCCACTGGCACGACCACAAGCCGGCGATCCTGGGCGGCGACGGGATCAGCCGCGAGTGGACCGAGGTGCCGGCGGAGACCGTCCCCGCGGTGCTCGCGGCCCATCGCCCCGTGTGCTGGCACTGCCACGTCGCGGAGACGTTTCGCCGCGTCCATGCGGACAGGATCGTGGAACGACCGCCCCGGCCGACCGCCCAGGCCTAGCGGGGTCCCGGCGTTCCTTCATCCGTTACACGCCATTAAACAGGAGGACGGCAATGGGTTTCCCAACCAAGGTCCGGTCGATCATGCGCGCTGCTCTCGCCGTCGCCGCACTGGTGGCGGTGGTCATCCCTCTCACCAATTGCCGGCCGTCCAAAGACGCTGCCACTGTCGCTTCGGGCTCGGCGACTCCACTCGATCAGATCATCAAGGATCGCGGCCTCACCCCCGACGAGGCCGCCGCCGCGCTCAAGGTGTTCGTTCCGCCGGGCCGCTACGACGAGTTCGTGATGGTCACCTCGGGCGGCCACCGCGGCTCGGTGATGCTCTACGGCATCCCGTCCATGCGCCTCCTCAAGGAGATCCCCGTCTACTCCCCCGACTCCTGGCAAGGCTGGGGGCAAGGCGAGCAGGAGTCGGGCGAGATCCTGAAGAACGGCTCGTTCGGCGCCGGCCTGCCCACGCTGACCTGGGGTGACCTGCACCATCCGCAGGTGTCGCTCACCAACGGCAAGTACGACGGCGAGTGGATCGCCGTCTCGGACAAGAGCGCCGGCCGCGTCGGGATCGTCTCGATGAGGGACATGAAGACGAAGCTGATCTTCAAGACGCCCAACACCGTCTCCGATCACCACGCGGTGTGGACCGAGAACAGTGAGTACCTGGTCCAGAGTGCCTACTTCCCGATGCCCTTCAGCGAGCCCAGGGGCTACGCGCCGATCGAGCAATACCAGGACAAGTACCGGGGCTCGGCCAGCTTCCTCAAGTTCGATCGCAAGGCCGGCCGGATCATTCTCGCCGCGTCGTTCCAGGTGGAGCTACCGCCCTATTTCCAGGACCTGAGCATCCTGGGCAAGGGGCCCTCGGACGGCTGGTTCTTCCTGAACTCGCTCAACACCGAGATGTCCACCGGCGGCGTCCTCGAGCACAAGCCGCCCATGGAGGTCGGGGCCTCCGAGCGCGAGATGGACTACCTGCACGTGTTCAACTGGAAAAGAGCGCTGGAGCTGGCCAACGACCCGACCAAGGTGAAGGTGGTCAATGGCATCCGGGTCCTGTCACTGCAGACGGCGATCGCCGAGAAGCTGATCTACTTCGTCCCCGAGTCGAAGAGCCCGCACGGCGTCGACATCACGCCCGGCGGCGAGTACCTCACTGTCTCCGGCAAGCTCGATCCGTTCGTCACGGTCTTCGGCTGGGACAAGATCAAGGCCGCCATCGACCAAGGCAAGTTCGACGGGAAAGACCCCTTCGGCGTGCCGATCCTGAAGTACGACGCCTGCCTCACCGCGCACGTGCCGGTCGGGCTCGGCCCGCTGCACACCGTCTTCGACGACAAGGGCTTTGCATACACGTCGCTGTTTCTCGATTCGGCGGTGGCCAAGTGGACGCTCGGCCCGCCCTACAACCCGATCGA
>JANMPI010000042.1:0-1692 GCA_031369785.1 Acidobacteriota bacterium | reverse complement strand
GTCGATGGGCACGTCGGCCCAGCCACGCAGTCGGTCGAGCGTCACCAGGATGTCCGGCGAGCGCAGGCCTTCGCAGGGCGTGATGATGAGCGCTCCCGGCGCGCCCGCGGGCGGGCGGGCGAACGCGCGCGCATAGGTGAGCTTCCCCCGGAAGTACAGGCCGGACAGGAAGCAGAAGACGTCGCCGAGCAGGGCGCCCTCCGGCGTGCGCAGCTGAAGGGCGAGATCGAAGCGGGCCTGCTCGCGGAAGATGATCCGCGCGCGCTCGCCGCCCGTCGACGCGGGGGAAAGAAGAAAGACGAGCGGGTTCACGGCTTTACGGCAGCGCGAAAGGCGTCGACCTCCTGCGTGTTCAGGACCTCGCCCTTCCGGACCCAGCCGCGGCGGGCCATGTCGACACCCCAGCGGAAGTTCTCCATCCCCTTCACGGAATGCGCGTCGGTGGAGATGACGAACTTGATGCCGCGCTTGCGCGCCTCGCGGATCCAGCGCGGCTCCATGTCCAGGCGGTGCGGGTCGCCGTTGATCTCCACCGCGGCGCGCGACTCTGCGATCACGTCGAGGATCTCCTCCACGTCGCAGGCGAACGGGGGACGCGTCAGCACGTAGCGGCCGAGGGCATGGCCCCAGACCTTGAACTGCGGCCGGCGCATCGCGGTGGTGATGCGCTTCGTCATCGCCGCGGAGTCCATCTTGTGGCGGTTGTGGACGCTGGCGATGATGACGTCGAGCTGTTCCAGCACGTCGTCCGGGTAGTCGAGGGAGCCGTCGGCGTTGATGTCCGACTCCGTCCCGCGCAGCAGCTTCACCTTCACCTGCTCCTGCGCCTTGTCGATGTCCTCCCACTGCTTGTTCAGGCGATCGAGGGGCAGGCCGCCCGCGTAGTGCGCGGTGGGGGAGTGATCGGTGATGGTCAGGTACTTCATCCCCATCTTCTCCGCGCCCTTCGCCATCTCCAGCACGCTGTGCTTGCCGTCGGAGTAGTGGGTGTGGCAGTGGACGAGCCCGTGGATGTCGCCCAGCTCCACCAGGTCGTCCGGCAGCGTCCCGCGCACCGCCGCCTCGACCTCGCCCGCGTCCTCACGCATCTCGGGGGGGATGAACGGAAGCCCGAGATGCCGGTAGAGGTCCTCCTCGGACGTGAGGCGCATCCGCTTGCCGGCCTTGGTGAGTCCCTCGTCGTCGAGCGCGAAGCCGCGGCTCTCCGCGACCACGGCCAGCTTGGCGCGATGCTCGACGGTTCCGGTCGAACGATGAAGGGCGGCCGCGAACCGTGCGGGGGGAACGACTTCGACGTTCAGGTTGACGCCCGCCCCGAGGCGGATGAGTGCGCTGGTGGCCGTCTTCTCGAGGACGTTGGTGCCCAGCGCGAAGGCGACGGTGTGCGCGACCGCCGCGGCCGGCTTGATGGCGCCGACGACGACGTCGATGGCCTCGACCGTCTCGCGCCGGCGCCGCAGCGCGCCGCCCACTTCGGCGCGGTCGACCGCGGGCGAAGAGCGCAGGTACTCGAGCACCCCTTCGGCCTCGCGCGTGGCCTCGTAGAGCAGCGTCTCCTCGACGCGCGTCGCGAGCGCGTGGATGGTGGCCAGCAGCTTCGCTTCCGTCTTCTCACCGAAGCCGGGGACCGTGCGCAGCCGCCCGGCCTCCGCCGCCGCCTTCAGCTCGTCCAGGGTGGTGATCCCCAGCGCC
>JANMPI010000150.1:0-2704 GCA_031369785.1 Acidobacteriota bacterium | reverse complement strand
TCGATGAGCGCGGTGGTGGCGCGCGGGCGCTCGGAGAGGAACTCCATCGCGAGGTCGTCCATCGAGTAGTTCCGCTTGCCCGGGTTCAGCAGGTACGAGGCCACGAGGGCGTCGAAGGCAAGGGGATCGCATCCGAGCCCGCTGCGGCAGAGGAGGATCCGGTCGTGCTTGCCGCGCGCGGAGAGCTTTCGCACATCGGTGTCGTCGAGGAGCGGCTTGAGGAGCGCCATGGTTTCCGCGGCCGGCGGCGCGTCGGGGATCTCGAGCTTCGAGTGCGCGATCGGGATGTACACCGCCTCCCCCGCCTTCCAGGACAGGCCCACCCCGATGGGATTGCCCCGCATCGGCTCGCGCGCGTCGCGCACGAAGCACAGCGCCACCTGCCGCGCCTTCCGCGCGTCCTCCACCGCGGCCACGATCTCTTCGCGGGTCTGCAGCACCCGGTGCGTCGTGCGGCTCGGCCCCGCCTCGGGCGCGAACTCCTTCGCGAGCACGATGAACTCGAGCTCGGTGAAGAGCGCGTGCGCCGCGGCACGGTCCGGCGGACGGCGCTTCAGCGCCTCCAGCTCCAGCGTCACCGGCAGGTCCGTGCGCAGGGTGACGAGTCGCTTGGACAGGATGGCGGAGTCGGCGTGCGCCAGCAGGCCCTCGCGGTAGGCATTGCGCTTCACCTTGTCCGCGCTCGCGATCACCTCCTCGACCGAACCGAACTCGCGGACGAGATCGCGGGCCCCCTTCTCTCCTATCCCGGGGACACCGGGGACGTTGTCGACGGAGTCCCCCACCAGCGCGAGCACGTCGACGACGCGCTCCGGCGGCACCCCGAACTTCTCCTCCACCGTCTTCCGGTCGTACATGACCGACGGCGCGCCTTCCCGCCCCGGGCTCAGCACGAGGACGTCGTCGGTCACGAGCTGCAGCAGGTCCTTGTCGCCGGAGACCACGACCACCTTGTACCCGGCGGCCACCGCCTGCGCGGAGAGGGCGGCGATCACGTCGTCGGCCTCGAACCCGGGCGCGTCCACGATGGGCAGCCCGAAGACGTCGCAGGCGCGGCGCACGTACGGGAGCTGCACCTTGAGGTCGTCCTCCATCTTGCGGCGGTGCGCCTTGTACTCGCTGTACTCCTCGTGGCGGAAGGTCGGGCCCGCGAGGTCGAACGAAACGCCGACCCATTCCGGGTCCTCGTCCTGGTAGAGCTTGCGCAGCATCGTGGTGAAGCCGTAGACGGCGTTGCTCGGCAGGCCGCGCGAGGTGGCGAGGCCCTTGATGGCGAAGTACGCGCGGTGGAGCTGGGCGCTCCCGTCGATCAGGTAGACGGTGTTCTCGCGGCGCACGGCAGCATCTTACTTATAGAATCGCGGGCAGCATGCGGCGGCTCGCGCTCACCCTCCTCGCCGCCCTGGCCCTTCGCGGCTGCGTCGCCTACGAGTACGAGCACGAGTTCTGGATCCGCGTCGACGGATCGGGGACGGTGAACGTCACCGGCCGCCCGGAGCTCTGGACGGCGTTCAAGGGGATGGCGGTGCCCGAGGAAGAAGACGCGGCGCGGGCGGCGGCACGGCAGGTGTTCGAGGCCTCGGGCCTGCGCGTCCGCCGGGTGACGATCACCTCCCGCGGCGGGCGCTCCTACCTGTTCGTCTCCGCCGATTTCGACGACGTGAACCGCCTCGCGGGAACGCTTGCGTTTCCGGACTTGCGGTTGGCGCTCCACCCCGAGGGCGAAAGGCTGCGCCTGGACGGCACGTGGAGCCCGCCTCCGGCCCCGCGCGGCGCGCCGGCGGACGACGGGCAGCTGGCGGTGCGCTTCCATCTCCCGAGCAAGATCTACGAGCACCGGAACGCCATGGAGGGCGTCGAACGCGGGAACATCGTCGGGTGGCGGCAGGACGTGCGGGCGGCGCTGGCGGGCGGCCGATTGGACGTGGGCGCGCTCATCGACCGGCGCAGCATCCTCGTCTCGACGATCGGGCTCTTCGCGGTGTCGATCGCGGTGGCGCTGGCGATGCTCGCGGGGCTGATCCTCTGGGTCCGGCGGCGCGGCGCGCGGATCACTGCCGGCGGCGGCCCTCCGCCGGGAAATCCACCACCACCCGCTCCGTCTGCCCCGCGCGCACCGTGATCCGCCCTTCCCACGGCTCGTAGCGGGGATGGCGCACGGTGACGACGTGCGCCCCCGCGGGCAGGCTCAGCCGGTCGAGCGGCGTCGTCCCGATGAGGCGGCCGTCCACGGTCACTTCGCCCCAGGGCTTGACCACCACCTGTATCTGCCCGGGACCCGCCGGCGCGGCCACCGCGGGCGCGAGCGTGACCGGCGCGGGCGTGGGGGCAACGACCGCCGCGGTCGTGAGCGGCGCGGGCACGTGGCTCGGGCGCGGAGTCGGGCGCACCGCCGGCGGTGAAGGACGCGCGGCGAGCGTGACCGGCGGCGCGGTCACCGGCGGCGCCGATGACACTGGAGTCGCGGGCGGCGGATCGACGGGGGCGATCGCGACCGGCGACGGCATCGCGGCCACGGTCGTCGGCGGCACGTCGGCGGGCATCCGCCCCCGCAGGAGGGCGATCGAAGCCGCGGCCACCACGACCGGGATCGCGAGCAACCACGGCGAGAACGATCGGCGCCGCGGAACCACCAGCGTGCGCGCCGGCCCGCCCTGCGCAAGCGTCGGGGCCTGCATGACCTCGGTCGCCATCGGCTGCTGGC
>JANMPI010000280.1:0-15563 GCA_031369785.1 Acidobacteriota bacterium | reverse complement strand
GGTCCGGTCCGTGACCTATCGCGCGACGAAGCCGGCCTGAGGCCCGGCGGTCACCATTTCGCTTCCGGCACGCCCGCCTCGTGGTTCGCATGGCGGGCGAGCACGAAGAGCAGGTCGGACAGGCGATTCAGGTAGACGACGATCAGCGGATCGACGGTTTCGCGGCGCCCGGCGGTGAGGACGGAGCGCTCGGCGCGGCGGCAGACGGTGCGGGCCAGATGCAGCGACGCCGCGAGCGGCGTCCCCCCGGGAAGGATGAAGGACGTGAGCGGCGGCATCCGCGCCTCGCGGGCATCGATCGCCTTTTCGAGCTCGACGATGCGCGCGGGACCGAGGGCCGCCTTTCCCTGGCGCGCCGCGACCTGCGCCCGGGGATCCGCCACCTGGGCGCCGATGGCGAACAGGTCGCGCTGGATGCCGTCGAGCAGCTCCGACAGTTCTGCGTCCGAGTGCACGCGGGCCAGGCCGAGGGCGGCGTTCAGCTCGTCGACGTCGCCGAAGGCGGCGACCCGGGCATGGTCCTTGGGGACGCGCGATCCGTCCACGAGGCCGGTCTCGCCGCCGTCGCCCGTCTTCGTGTAGATCTTCATGCCGGCCGGTCGCGCACCGCGGCCGCCTCCGCCACGCGCAGCGGGAGACGCGCGATGGCGGCGGGCCGGCCGTCGACCAGGACGGCGGTGCCCGGCTCCGCGGAGCTGCGGTGGACGTAGCCCATGGCGATCGCGCCCAGCTCCGGGGAGACGCCGGCGGTCGTGATGCGGCCGACTTCCTTCCCGGCGGCGGAGATCGCAGCGCCGGCCGACGCGGGCGCTTCGAGCCGCAGGCCGCGCAGGAGCTTGTTCACGTTGCCGCCGCGCGCGGCCAGGCGCGCGATGACCTCCTGGCCCACGTAGCAGCCCTTGGTGGGCGAGTGATACTCGGCGACCAGCGTCGTCTCGTGAAGGAGGTTCTCCTCCGAGATGTCGGGACCGTACCAGGGCCGGCCGTCTTCGACGCGCAGCGTGTCCACGACCCCGCGGTCGAGCGGGATCGCCCCCCCCGCTCGGAACGCCGCGGTGACGGCGTCCCGCGCACCGGGCGGTACGTGAAGGACGAAGCCGCCGGCGGGAAGGTCGCCCGCGCGTGTCACCCGCACGGGGGCGCCCGCGATGGATACGGCGAGGTGCGACTCGGCCCGCAGGTCCGTGATGCCGGCCCCCGCCGCGGCGGCGAGAACATCGGCCGCACGCGCACCGACCAGGCCGATCACGACGGCGTCGTCGCGGCGAAACCGCACCGGCGCCCCGACCTTGTAGTGGACGAGCAACCGCTCGACGGCATCGACACGGTCACCGGCCACCTCGAGCACGATCGCGTCCGTGTCCACCAGCACGCGAAGGAACGCGACGAGATGGCCCTTGACGTCCATGAGCGCGGCGCGGACACCTTGTCCCGCGGTCCGCGACTGGACGTCGTTGCTCAGGAGGCCGTGCAGGAACTTCTGGCGCAGCGGCCCCGTCACGGCGATGAGCGCGCGGCCGGGCAGGTCGAAGAGGCCCGCTCCTTCCCGCGCCACCGCCGCGTCCGGCATCAGCCCTTCTTCGTGGGGTCGAGCGTGGTCAGGAGGTTCACGAGGTCGTCGGCGTGCTTCTCCTCCATGGCCAGGATGCGCTCGATCATGCCGCGGCTGGTGGAGTCGCGGTCGCCGAAGTACTGCGCCATCTCGCGGTACGAGTCGATGGCGATGCGCTCCGCGATGAGGTCCTCCTTGATCATGTCGGTCAGCGACTCGCCCTCGACGTACTCCGCGTGGCTGCGCGCGGTGAGGCCGTCGGGGTTGAAGTTCGGCGCCCCTCCCAGCTGCGTGATGCGCTCCGCGATCTGGTCCGCGTGATCCTGCTCCTCGCCGGCGTGCTCGAGGAACTCCGCGGCCACGGCCTGGGCGTGGATGCCGGTGGCCATGTAGTAATGGCGCTTGTAGCGCAGCACGCAGACGATCTCGGTGGCGAGGGCCTCGTTCAGGATGCGGATGACGGTCTCGAGGTTCGCGGTGTACCCCTCGGTGACAGCGCCCTTCTCGATGTGCTGGCGCGCGCGCTCACGCAGGGTCTTGATGTCGGTCAGGAACTCGTTTGCCATGTCGAACCTCCGCCAGCGAGTTTAGCCGACGTATAGTGAAACCGAGGAGGCCCGATGGCCGAGGAGTCCAAAGTCGTCGTCCGGAACAACGGGCCGCTGCGCGTGGAGGGCGACAACATCACGATCGCCGACGAGACGGGGAAGGTGTGGGGGCTCGCCGGGCGCAAGGTCGTCTCCCTCTGCCGGTGTGGATGCTCGAACAACAAGCCCTTCTGCGACGGGTCGCACACGCGCGTCGGGTTCATGTCGGAGTGCGCGGCCTCCGAGCTCCCCCCCCCCAAGCCCAAGGCCTGACCGTGCCCAGCCGTCGCGCCAGCGGAATCCTGCTCCATCCCACATCCCTGCCCGGGCCTTCCGGCATCGGAGAGCTCGGTTCGGAGGCGCTCCGCTTCGTCGAGTTCCTGGCCGCCGCGGACCAGCGGCTGTGGCAGGTGTTGCCGCTCGGGCCCACCGGCTACGGGGACTCTCCTTATCAATGCTTCTCCGCGTTCGCGGGGAACCCGCTGCTGATCAGCCTTCCGTCGCTCTCCGACCTTGGCCTGCTCACCCGCGACGACCTGGCGCCCCCACGGTGGTCGGAGACGGAGATCGACTACGGCGCGGTGATCGCCTACAAGCTCCCGCTCCTCGAGAAGGCTCATCGCACCTTCGAGCGCGGGGCCAACGCCGGGCAGCGCGACGCCTTCGAGTCCTTCCGCCGCGCCGAGCAGCGCTGGCTCGACGAGTACGCGCTCTTCAGCGTCCTCAAGGAAGCGCAGGGCGGAGGATCGTGGACGGACTGGCCGGAGGACATCCGCGGACGCCGTCCCGAAGCTCTCGCCCGCTTCCGGAAGGAGCACGCGGAGGCCATCCGCTCGCGTGAGTTCGCGCAGTACGTGTTCTTCGCGCAGTGGCGCGCGGTCAAGGAAGCGTGCCGGGAGCGCGGGATCCGCGTGATGGGCGACATCCCGATTTTCGTCGCCCATGACAGCGCCGACGTGTGGGCCCATCCCGAGCTCTTCCATCTCCGCGCCGACGGCCGCCCCGAGTTCGTGGCCGGCGTTCCGCCCGACTACTTCAGCGCCACCGGCCAGCTCTGGGGCAACCCGCTTTATCGCTGGGACCGCATGGAGGCCGCCGGGTTCCAGTGGTGGATCGAGCGCTTCCGCTCGACCCTCGCCACCGTGGACCTCGTGCGCGTCGACCACTTCCGTGGGTTCGAGGCGTTCTGGAAGGTGCCCGGGGACGCGAAGACCGCAGAGCACGGCGAGTGGGTGAAGGCGCCGGGCCAGGCGCTGTTCGATGCGTTGCGGGATGCGCTCGGCGAGCTGCCGATCGTGGCCGAGAACCTCGGGGTGATCACGCCGGAGGTGGAAGCGCTCCGCGCGCGCTACGGCTTTCCCGGGATGGCGATCCTGCAGTTCGCGTTCGGGAGCGATCCCCAGGGCTCGACGTTCATCCCCCACAACTTCGTGCGCGAGCTCGTGGCCTACACCGGGACCCACGACAACGACACCACGGTGGGCTGGTGGACGGGCGGCGTCGGCTCCAGCACGCGGAGCGAGGCGGACGTGGAAAACGAGCGCGTCTACGCGCTCGAGTACCTGAAGAGCGACGGCCGCGAGATCCATTGGGACTTCATCCGCGCGCTGATCGCGTCGGTGGCCGATCTCACCATCGTTCCACTGCAGGACGTGCTCGGACTCGGGAGCGAAGCGCGGATGAACCTGCCCGGGCGTCCCGGCGGCAACTGGCGGTGGCGGCTCGCGCCCGACGCGCTGACCGCGGAGATCACCGAGCGCCTGCGGCTGCTGACGGACGTCTACGGCCGCGCGCAGTAGTCCCGGCCAGCGGTGCGAGTCCCATCCCGACCCGCCACTACCCGAGAAGCCACTTGCCGCGGCGCCGCACCAACGGCTCGCTGTCCCGCACCGTCCTGCCGTTTCGCAGCGTGAGCTTCAGATGGACCATGGCCCGCGAGCCACGAATCACCTGTCTCGTGACTTTGATCGCGGCGATCGATCGCTCATGGGTCGCGACGGACCACAGGACTTTGAAAAAGCGCGGTGAGCCCATGCGCAGGGCGACGAGCACGCGATTGGACTCCAGGAGCGCGAGCGCCAATTCGCGACTCCGAACATCCGAGTCGTTGCTTCGTCCCTCGAGTCGCAGCAGGGTGCGACGAAGCCTCTTGCCCGTCCGCACCACCTCGGCATGGCTGCGGAGCATGTTCTTGCGGATGTCGGGCGCTACCAATGCGTTCGCTTTCGAGTACTGCCCACGATTGGCGGCGTCGTAGGCGGCCAGGACGACTTCCTTCGGTTGGAGCGTCGTTTTCATGCGGAGCGGGTGCGCGGTCTTCGGCATCGCAGGAACCGAGCCCCTAGTTCATCGACTCCAGGCGCTTGCGGGCGGCGGCGATCGCGCGCTCGGAGCGCTGCCCGGCCGGCATCGTCTCCGCGATCTGCAGCGCCCGGACGACGGTGGCGCGCGCCGCCTCCTTGTCGCCCTTCGCGGCCTGGATGTCGGCGCGGGTACGCAGGATGCCCAGCACGCGCGGCCCGTACGCGAGCGCAAGCGCACGATCGCTGGCCGCGAGCGCATCGTCCCAACGCCTCATCTCCTTGTAGACGACGGAGAGGCGCGCGGGCGGGTTGTAGTCCTTCGGCAGGTCGCGCTCGGAGGCTTCGAGCATCGGGATCGCACGCTCCGGCTGGCCGAGCTCGATGTAGGCCCCCAGGCGATGCGAGTCGAAGACCGCGCGCGCGTCCGGCGTCTTCGCCCGCGCCGCCTCGCCTTCGAGGAACGTTGCCCACTCGGAGGCGGTCTTCCGCGCGCCCGCCTCGTCCTTCGCGTCCTTGCGGGCTTCGACCAGCACACCATAGAGGCCGGACCGATCGTCGGCGGCGGCCACGACGCGCGGATTGGCGATCGCCTCCCGGCCCGCCTTCTCGAAGAGCGCGATCGTTGCGGAGCGGGCGGGATCGGTGGCCGGCGCCTGGATCGCGCAATCGAGCGCGGTGGCGGCGATGCTCAGGGCGGACGGCGTCTCGCGCAACCGGGGGAGCGCGCCGCGCGCGACTTCGATCGACGTCGCGCAATCGTCCCCCTTGGAAAGCGCGAAGAGGAGCGACTCCACCGCGTGCGAATAGCGCGGCCAGAGAGGCGGCGCCGCGCGCAGGGCTTCCTGATATGCGGCGGCGGCATCGGCGAACTTCCGCTCGCCGTACGCGCGCTCCGCGCGCGCGAACGCGGCTTCGAATCCGGCGCCGGACGCGCCGCCGTCGACCGCCGCGCGCCCTTCGTCGAGGAGCTTGCGGAGCTGCGGCACCGTCGCCCCGCCGACCCAGCGCATCGCGACCCGCTCGTCCTTCGGATCGACCACGAAAAACGTCGGCCAGGCGTCGATCGGATACTTCTCCTGGACGGCCGCGTTCTTTTCCTTCTCGGTGTCGATGGCGAGCCACACGAACCGCCCCGCCTCCGGTCGCAGCGACTGGTCGGTGAAGACGAAGGCCTTCATCGAGCGGCAGGTGTGGCACCACGGGGCCCAGTACTCGACGAAGAGGGGAAGATTCCTGGCCCTGGCCTCCGCGAGCGCCTTCGGGTAGTCGTCCTCGATGAAGGGGAGCGCCGCCAGCTGCGCGGGCGCGGAAGCCGGGAGAAGCGCCAGGAGCAGCGCTGCGGTCGCGAGCATGCTCATGCCGGCAGTCTAGCCCAGAAGCTCGTCGAGCTGCCGCACGAAAGCGCTCCGCGGGAGCACCGTTCCGCAGCCGGCGGCGCGCGCTTCCCGCGCCCGCTCCGTCTCCACGTGGCTGTAGAAGCCGATGACGTGCACGGCAGCCAGAGCGGGGTCGGCCGCGATCGCGGTCACCGCATCGATCACCGGCAGCCGTGGCGTATCGAGGTCTACGATGACCGTGCGCGCACCGCCACGACAGGCGGCGAGCGCGTCCGCGGTCGTGCGTACGGTCTGCACGGGAACACCCTTGCCCCGGGCCGCCTCGCGGATCCGACTCACGAACATGAGGTCGTCGACGAGTGCGATGACGGGCGGCCGGGCAGAGCTCACTCGCGCAGGATAGCAGTGCGCGTGACCGCCGGATCGCCGCCGGATTTGAGATAATCGCCTTCCCGTGGCCAACCGAACGCTCACCTTCCTGGCCAGCCTGGGGCGGCGCTTCGGGCACAAGGTCAAGGGCGGCGTCCTGGCGGTGCAGGAATACGTGCTCCTTTCCTGGGGCGGGCTCACCGCGATCCTCACCCCTCCGCGCTACACGAGCGAGATCGTGGCCCAGATGGACTCGCTCGGCGTGGGATCGCTCTCCATCGTGATCCTCACCGGAACCTTCACCGGGATGGTTCTCGCGCTGCAATCGGCGGCCAGCCTCGATGCCTTCGGCGCGCGGCCGTACGTCGGCCGGCTGGTGAGCATCTCCATGGTCCGCGAGCTGGGGCCGGTGCTGACCGCGCTCATGGTGACGGGCCGGGTGGGATCGGGGATGGCGGCCGAGCTGGGATCGATGGTGGTGACCCAGCAGATCGACGCCCTGCGCGTCCTCGGGTCGGACCCCGTGCGCAAGCTGGTGGCACCGCGCATCCTCGCCGGCATGGTGATGGTCCCTATCCTCACCGTCCTCTCCGACGCGGTGGGGATGTTCGGGGGGAGCGTGATCAGCGTGACCCAGCTCGGGCTTTCCTGGGACTTCTACTGGCGCTCGGTGGGGCAGACGCTGGTCATCAACGATTTCGCCATGGGCCTCACGAAGCCGGTGGTGTTCGGATTCATACTCGCCTCCGTGGGATGCTTCATGGGGCTGCGCACGAAGGGCGGGACGCAAGGCGTCGGCGAATCGACCACGCGCTCGGTCGTCGTGGCCTCGGTGATGATCCTCTCCTCCGATTTCTTCATGACCAAGCTGCTCCTCGCCCTGTTCCCGCTCGAATGAGCGCGGAGACGACGGAGGCTGCCGCTCGCGACGTCGACGAGCCGGTCATATCGTTCCGGGACGTCCACCTCTCCTTCGATCGCCCGATCCTTTCGGGCGTGAGCTTCGATCTCGGCCCGGGCACGACCAAGATCGTCCTCGGCGGATCCGGCTCCGGGAAGACGACGATCCTGCGGCTCATCCTCGGCCTGCTGAAGGCGGACTCGGGGACGATCGTGGTCGACGGCACCGAGATCTCGCTCCTCGACGAGGAAGGGATGCGCGACGTGCGCCTGAAGATCGGGATGGTCTTCCAGGAAGGCGCCTTGTTCGATTCGCTCACCGTGGGCGAGAACGTCGGCTATCGGCTCTTCGAGGAGGCCGCGCTGGAGGAGACGGAGATCGAGGACCGCGTGCGCGAGATGCTCGGCTTCGTGGGGCTCGCCCCCTTCTACGAGCGCATGCCGTCCGATCTCTCCGGCGGGCAGCGGCGGCGGGTGGCGGTGGCGCGGGCCCTGGTGGCGCGGCCGCAGATCATGCTCTACGACGAGCCGACCACCGGCCTCGATCCCATCACCGCGACGAACCTCACCGACCTCATCGCCAAGGTCCGCGATCTCGACGGCGTGAGCTCGATCATGGTCACTCATCAGCTCCGCGACGCGTACAACGTGGCGCGCACGTTCGTGCTGCGCCGGGACGACGAGTACGTCACGAGCGCGGTCGACGACATGTCGACCCTCGAGGGCACGGAGTTCCTGATGCTGCAGGAAGGGAACGTGCTGTTCGAGGGCTCGCCGCACGAGCTCACGACCTCGTCCGACCCGTACATCAAGGAGTTCCTGTCATGAGCACGACCCGTGGCTGACAAGGGGAAGAAGGCCCTCACCTGGACCGAGCTGCGCGTCGGGCTGCTCGTCATCGTCAGCCTGTCGATCCTCGCCTTCACGGCGCTCATGATCGGCACCGGGTCGCCGTTCTCGCGCACCTACACGCTGAAGGCCCTGATGAAGGACGTGAACGGCCTGAAGCCGAGCGCGCCGGTGCGCGTGGGCGGGGTCGAGGTGGGGACGGTGGAGAAGGTGGATTTCGCGAAGGGCGCGGCCGCGGGGATGGTCGAGCTGCAGATGAAGATCGACCGCCGCGTGCAGTCCCGCGTCACGACCGACAGCCAGGCCAATCTCGGCGCGGTCGGCCTTCTGGGTGAGAAGGCGGTGGACATCACCCCCGCCGCGACGGGGACGCCGATCCCGGACGACGGCTACGTCAAGGCGGCGTCCGAGGATCCCTTCAAGGGGCTGCTCACCGACGCCGGGGAGACGACCGCCCACCTGCGGCGGATCCTCGCCCGCATGGACGCCGGCGAGGGGCTCATCGGCAAGGCGCTGCGCGACGAGGAGCTGTACGACCGCATGACCGACGTGGCGAAGCGGCTGCAGGACGTCGTCGGCAAGCTCGAGTCGCCGCACGGGGTGCTGGGGCGGATGATGAACGACGAGGAGATGGCGCGGAACCTCGCCCGTACCGCGAAAGGGATCGAGTCCGTGGTTTCGCGCATCGATTCCGGCCAGGGGCCGCTCGGCGCGCTCTCCCGGGACGAGGACATGGTGCGGGAAATGAAGGCCATCACCGCGAACCTCAACCAGGTCTCGGCGCGGGTCGCGCGCGGCGAGGGCAGCCTCGGGCGGATGACGACCGACGACAAGCTGTACGAAAGCCTGTCCGGCGTCTCCACGCGGCTCGACGCGCTGCTCGTGAAGATCGAGAAGGGGGACGGCAGCATGGGCCGCCTGATCAACGACCCCGAGTTCTACAACAACATGAACGGCGCCGCGAAGGACATGCGCCTGCTCATCGGCGACATGCGCCGCGATCCCCAGAAGTACTTGCGGGTCAAGCTGAGTCTGTTCTAACCTAGCCGGTACTGACTCCTGGAGGTTCCAGATGCGTGATGACTACGACGACGAGGACCGGGGCGGCGCTTCCGACGTCATCCTCTCTTTCCTGCTGGGCGGACTGGCCGGCGCGGCGCTGGCCCTCCTCTACGCTCCGCGGACGGGGCAGGAGACTCGCGACCTCCTCGGCGAACGCCTGCGCGAGACGGCGGAGCGCGGCCGCGAGATGAAGCAGGAGGTCGTCGGCCGCGGGCGCGCGCTCGTGGACGAGGCCACCGGGTTCGTGGACAAGCAGCGCCAGACCATCGAACAGCGGAAGGAGCGGCTGGCGGCGGCCGTCGATGCCGGGAAGCAGGCCTTCCGCGAAGAGCGGCAGAAGGGCACGGGGGAGATCTAGCCCGCGGTGGAAACCCTCGGGCTCCTGTTTCTCGGGCTGATCGCATTGGCGGCGCTCGTGCAGGGCGCGTTCCTGGTCGCCCTCGCCATGGGAGGCATGCGGCTGCTGCGGCGCGTGAACGCGGTGCACGTGGGGCTGCAGGCCGAGATCCGCCCCGCCTTCGCGAACATGAACAAGGTGGCCGCCGACATGGAGGAGGTGACCGCGGTGGCGGCGGCGCAGGTCGCCAAGGTCGAGGACCTCGTCGCGCAGACCGTCGGCCGCGTCGAGGAGATGCGCGAGCACATCGCGGTCGCGGCGGCGCGCCCCCTCGATTCGCTCCGTGACCTCGGCGCGGTCGTGAAGGGGCTCCGGCGCGGCCTCCAGGTGTACCGGCAGCTCGGCGCGCTCGGCGCCCAGCGCCGCGGCGCGACCCGGCGCTACGCCGGCGACGAGCACCTCTTCATTTGATCGGGGGGCCGCTGCGTCGCGGCCCCCCGAGCCCCCCGCGGCTCCGTCGACGTGAAGTCGGCTCCGCCGCGTAGATGATGCCGCGGCGGGTGGTGCTCGCGGCCGGCTGCGCGGCGCTGGTGCTCGCCACCCGCCTTCCGTTCCTCGCCTCCTCCTTCGACGACATCGACGCGGTGAACTTCGCCCTCGCGTTGGGCGACTTCAACCCCGCCCTGCACCAGCCGCATCCTCCGGGCTCCCCGGTCTACGTGCTGATCGCGAAGGTCGCCGCCTTCCTGGCCGGGGTGGCGCCCCTGGAGGCCGCGCGCGCGCTGGCGGCATTGAGCGCCGTCGCGCAGGCCGCGCTGCCGCTGCCCCTTTTCCTCCTCTTCCGCCGCCTCGGCGCGGGAGCCCGGATCGCTGCCGCCGCGACCCTGCTCACCCTGGCCAACCCGGTGGTGTGGATGAACGGCGTGCGGCCGATGAGCGACAGCGTCGGGCTGCTGCTGGCGGTGACGGCGCAGGCGGTGCTGCTCGGCGTGGTGATCCGGCGGACGGGCCTCGCCGGCTCCTCGGCGCTGGCGGGCCTGGTCATCGGCGCCCGCGTGCAGATCGCCGCGCTGACCCTGCCCCTCTGGGCCTTCGCCGCGGCGCGTTCCCGCGGGCGGGCGCGCGTCTTGGCGCCTGCCGCGCTGGTCTTCGCCGTCCTCGCCTGGGCGGTCCCGACGGTGGTGCAGTCCGGCGGGCCGGCCGCCTACTGGCAAGCGCTGCGCGGCACCACGGCCGACGCCGTCGACGTCGAGCCGATCGTCTTCACGTGGACGCTCAACCGTGCGGTGCGCGCGGCCCGCTTCGTCGTCTTCCGTCCGTGGGGCGCGGAGTGGCTGGGCATCGGGATGGCCGCCCTGGGCGTCCTGGGCGCCGTGGCGGCGTGGCGCCGCGGAGTCTTCCCGCGGCTGGCCATCCTGGGGTTCGCGCCGTACGTCGTCGCCCACGCGCTCTTCCAGCAGGTGCACACGCAGCGCTACGCGATGCCGTACGTTCCCCTCATGGCGCTGCTCGCGGCTCTCGGACTCGACGCGATCGCGCGTGGGACGGCGCGCCATCGCACCGCGGTCTTCAGCGTGCTCGCCCTGGCGGCGGCCATGACGTCGGTGTTCGTCGCCGCGGAAGGCGTCTCCGCCTACGCCGCCGCGGGCTCCCCGGTCTACGCGGGGCTGCGCGACATCAGACGCGCCGCGCCTGCCAACGCCGTGCTCTCCGGCCATTACATGTACAGCCGATTCTTCGCCCTCGCCCCCGCGGGCCTGCCCGTGCTGCCGCTGCCGCCGCGCCGGGAGATGGCCGCCCTCCAGGAATCGTGGCTCGCTGGTGAGACGCGCCACGTCCTGTTCCTGGCCGAGCCGCGCCGCACGGACCTCGAGTCCATCGATCCGGAATCGCGCACGCGGCGAGGGCACTGGGCGTGGCCGCCGGCGGCGGAAAGGCTGTTGTCGGGCGAGCGGCCCGGTGGCCTCGATCTCGTCGAGATCCGGCCGCCGCGATGGTTTGCCGGGCCCGGCTGGGCGCTGTCGCTGGAGATGACCCGCCCCGCGGGCGCGGTACGGACGGCGTACCTCGGCGCAACGGGGGGGCCCGGAGTGCTGCTGGTCGCCGGCGAGCCCACGGCGGCGGCGGAAGAGTGGGACGGAGAGCTGGCATTGGACGGCGCTCCGCTCGACCGCCGCTCATGCGCGGCCCCCTGGCTGGCCGCCTATTCCGTCGCGCCATCGGCCGGCGGGGGATACCGGACACTGGCCTTCACGACGACCCGCGGCGGCGTGGCGGGCGCGGCGCCCTTCGCGCTGCGCGGCCTCGCGTTCGGCGGCGCGGGTGATCCGCTCCTCGTGCGAGGCTTTGGCTGGCACTCCCCGGAAACGGACGGAGACGGCCGGCCGTTCCGCTGGGCGACCCGCACGGCGCGGTCCATCGCCAATGTCCCGCCGGCGGGCGCTCTCGTCACTGTCGAAGGGGAGGTCCCGGCGCGGGCGGGAGGGCCGGCCGTAGTCACCCTGGAGGCGGGTGAGGGCGCCTCCGCCACGACTGCCGCCGGCCGGTTCCACCTCGAGCTGGCCCTTCCCCCGGGACCGCCGCGCATGGTGACGCTGCGCTCGGACCGCGACTTCGTTCCCGACGCCACGCAGCGCAACGGCGATCGGCGGCGTCTCGCCTTGCGGATCGAGCGCTTCGAGATCCGCGCGCGTTAGTCAGGGCATCGCGGGACGCTCGCGCACGTGGCGGGCGATCGTCCGTTCGAGGACGGCACGCTGCTGCGGGTCCAGGCGGCGGGCGTCAATGGCGATGCGCCCGCCGGAGCCCGACCACACCACGACTGCGTCCCGCCAGGAGTCGACGCGGGTGACTTCGTTCCACGGGATGGTGGTCAGCGCGAACCACCGCCGCGCGGTCAGTACGTCGGCCCGCGCCTCCGTCCACGTCATGGCGGTGGCGGCGGCGACCACGACGGTGAGCACGGCGGCCACGGCGAGGACCGCCTGCAGGCCTCGCCGGGCCGGAAGCGCCCACGCCAGCGCGCCGAGCGCCAGTGCGGCCATCACCAGCGATGCCGCGCGCGTCCAGGGGTCGTCGATGCGGAGGGTCGTGTTGACGAGGACGATGCGCATCGGCGCCGCCGCCAGCCCGGCGGCGGCGGCCAGCAGGACGAAGGCGGCGAGCGCGCCGGGGGCGCGCAGGCGGGAATTCACGCGGCGGATTCTAGTGCGGAAGAGTCGCGCCCGTCCCGCGCTTGACGTCGCGCTCGATCTTCCCGAGCATGGCGATCCTGGCCCACACGCTTCGCCGTGGCCTCGCCTGGACGCTCTACGCCGTCGCCCTCGCCGTGGCCTTCGAGGGCGCGTCGCGCCTCGCCTTGTCGAGCGACGCGTTCCTCCGGCGGGTGAGCGCGAACGACGACCCGTCGCGGCGGCTGCGATGGGTGGCGAACCACGGCGCGCGCCAGGCCCTCGCGTACGAGATCGACGAGTGGCACCCCACGCGCGGATGGGCGCTGAAGCCCAACCTGCGCGACGTCCCCGTCGAAGGCGGCAAGCGCTTGAGCTCCAACTCGAAAGGCGTGCGCGGCCGTGACGAGCACGCGGAGGCCACTGCGCCCGGGACGACGCGCATCGTGGTGCTCGGCGACTCGTTCACGTTCGGCGAGGGCGTCGGCGACGAGGAGACGTATTCCGCGCAGCTCGCGCAGATCCTGCCCGGGACGGAGGTGATCAACCTCGGCGTGCACGGGTACGGTCACGACCAGATGCTCGTCTACCTCCGCGAGGAGGGACTTCGCTATCGGCCCGACGTGGTGCTCCTCGGCTTCCTGACCCTCGACATGGAGCGCAACGTCCTCTCGTTCCGCGACTATGCGAAGCCCCGCTTCGTGCTGGAGAACGGCGCGCTCGTCCTGCGGGGCAGCCCGGTGCCGCCACCGGCCGCCATGATGGCGGCGGAGAAGTGGCGCTCGAAGTTCGGCGACCTTCTCCAGATGCTCTGGCTGCGTTACCGGTGGAAGTCGGGCGCCATCCCGGAGGAAACGCGCGCGCTGACCCTCGCCCTCCTCGACGAGATGAAGGCGACCATCGAGGCCGCCGGCGCGCGGCCGGCGTTTGCCTATCTGCCGGCGTTCGGCGAGATCGACCGTACGGATCCGGGGATGACCGGCCCCGAGCGGTTCTTCTTCTCGTACTGTCGCCGCCGAGGCATCCAGAGCATGTACCTGCGCCCGTACTTCCAGCGCGCGATGAAGGAAGGCGCGGTGCTCAAGGCCACCGGCCACTGGGGACCACGCGAGCACCGGATCGCGGCGGAGGGGATGCGCGCGTATCTCGTCGACAAGGGTCTCGTCTCAGGGAATCAGGCCGAGCGCGACCTCGAGCGCGGTCCTTAGGCCGAGGGCGGCGAGGGCCGCCGCCGCCGCCACCGCGATCCAGCGGCCGGGGCGCGAAGCCGCTTCGATGCGCGCGAGGCCGGCGCCGAGGCCCACCGCGATCGGCACCATCACGTAGTAGTGGTGCTTCAGCAGGAAGTTGAAGAAGAGGTCGGCGCCGCTCACCACGAAGAGGATCGCCGCCCAGCACCAGAGCACGCGCCGCTCCCACGAGGGCTCGAGGGCGCCGAGGCCGAGGAGGCCCGCGATGGGAACGAGGATCGATCCGTAGCTGTACGACGCCTTTCCGGGCTCGAGAGCGAGGCGCTCGGCGATCGGCGTCGCCTCGTGCGCCGAGCCGCCGAGCAGCCTCGGCACCGACTGGCTGAGGAAGGGCCAGGTCCAGTGCACGTAATAGAGGACGAAGGCGATCACCGCCGCGGCGAGGGTGGCGGTGGCCAGCGATCGCGAACGCCGGGGATCGCGCCGCACCGCGCCGGCGGCGAGCGCGACGGTGACCATCCCCGTGAAGAGGAGGGCCGCGGTGTAGGAGAGGAAGCAGAAGGCGAGCAGCGCGACCGTCACCCACCATGTCCCGCGCGCCGTCATCGCCCGCGCGCGGACGGCGATCCAGCCGAGGGCGATGCTCGACGCGCACATGCCGAGGATCGTCATCAGGTGACCGAGGCCGAGGAGCTGGAACGTCGGCGCCAGTGACGCGAACGCGATGGCCGCGAAGGCGGCGCCGCGGGCCCCGGAGGTGCGGCCGGCGAGGAGCGACGCGACGAGCGTCATGGCCGCCAGGAGGAGGGCGAGGAACGCCTTCTCCGCGAGATGGAACCACGGGCGGGGGAGCGCGGCCAGCGGGGCCATGAGGGTCTGGAAGAGCGCGGGATGCGGGACGACGACGTTCCCCCACTGCGCCTGCTCGCTCAGCATGCTGCCGGGGTAAGGCAGGTAATAGATGAGGAAGCGGCCCTTCCAGATCTCCTCCGCGATGGAGGAATGGAAGACGAAGTGGCCGCCCCGGTAGAGCGGGTAAGCGGTGGCGGAGAGCCACGCCACCCACCCGGTGGCCGCCGCCGCGCGCGCCACCGCGGACGGAACGAGCACGAATCCGCGGCCGGCCAGGATCGAGGCCAGCGCGGACTGGAGGGCGGCCAGCAACGCGCCCCCGGTCACGATGGCGAGGAAGGGCAGCGCGAAGGGAATCGCGGTGAGAGGGGCGAGCGCGATCGCGAGCGCGCCTCCGAGCATCACCACGCCGCCGCCGATCAGGCCCGCCCGCGCCGGCACGCCCGCCGCGCCGAGTCCGGCGACGGCGACGAGCCCCGCGCCGAGGATCGCGGCCGCGATGCGCAGCGACGGCCAGGCCCGTCCGCGGTCGATCTCCACGCGGGCGATCCGGAGCGCATCGGAGCCGCCGGGAATCGTGAGGAAAAGGCCGGACCTCCATCCGAACGGCGCCGGCGCGGCGAGGGACAGCCGCGTCCAGTCGTCGTCGAGGGCCGCGTCCAGGCCATAGGTGCCGGCGCGCAGGAGCTCGATCTGGCGCGGGCGGCCTTCCTGCGACGCGGTGACCGCGATCGTCCACCGCGTGCCGCCGCCGAGATCGCGGAGGTCGAGCGCCGCGCCGCGCGGCGCGCGTCGATAGCGCACGCCGGGCACGGCATCGTAGGCGCCGAAGCCGCGGGCGACGGCAACCTCGGCGCCGCTCCCGAGGATGACCTCGACCCGCGGCTGCGCGCGATACGCAGCCACCACGGCGAGCGCTCCCGCCGCGCACAGCACCCCCACCCGCCAGTCGAGGAGCCGCAAGGCCCCCGCCCGAAAAGCCAAAAGCGCCGCCGCGGCGACGCGCGCCGCGCCGCGGACGGGCCGCGGCACGACGTGCACCGCGACCGCCGCCG
>JANMPI010000033.1:0-7419 GCA_031369785.1 Acidobacteriota bacterium | reverse complement strand
AGCGGGATCACGAGCATCGGCTGCCGTCCGGCGCGCGGGGCGCCGTTCACCCACTGCAATGCGTATCGCGCGGGGCCGCGGGCGACGACGACCCCGTCCGCCTCCGCGACCCACGGGATACCGAGCACGGCGGAATCGACGGGCAGGAGGAACACGATCGCGGACAGGCGCCGCGCGCTCGCGAGCGAGACCGCGAGGCCCGAGCCGCGCGCGATGCCGGCCGGAGCCGTCCACTGCGTGGCCGCGTCGCGATCGAGGACGCTCGCCGCGACGGCCACGCTGTCGATCGTCTGCACCGAAAGCTGCGCCGCCGGCACGGGCCGGCTCTCGTCGTAGGGCGGGTGGAAATCGCTGAAAACGGTGACGTCGCCGGCATTGTCCTCGCGCCAGGAGCCGCCCATCTCGCCGAGCAGCTGGCGGAATCCGGCCGCGCGCGGCATCCCGCGGGACAGGCTGGGCGACAGCACCCAGGCCGGGCGGGGATCGAGATCGACCACGTCGCGGTAGCGCAGCGGGTCGCCGGGAATCCGCTCGTTCCAGGCCTGGCTCGCGATCATGGCGTGTCCCGTCTCGACGGTCAGGCGTCCGGCGAATTGCAGGCTGGCATACGCGCTGCGCACGCGGTCCCGGGCGAGGACGGCGACGGCGCGATCGAGCGGCGGCACCTCCCACACGCGCGCGGCGTGCCCGGGGTCCTGCCAGGCAGCCAGGAGCAGGCGGTGGCCGATGAGCCAGGGCACGATCACGGCCACGATCGCGATGGCTCCGAGAAGTGATCCGCGACGGCGCTCCCAGAGGACCGCGGCGCCGATGCCACACAGGGCGAGCAGCGGTAGCGCCAGACCGAAAAGGTACCGGATCTCGTCGCCGCCGGTACGACGGCTGAGCGCGAACGCGCCGGCCAGGGCGAGGGACCACAGCGCCAGGGGAAGCGCGCGAGCGACCGAGCACCCGAGAGCGGCCAGCACGGTCATCGACGCGGCCAGGACGATCGTCGCCATCAGCGGAAGCGCCGCGCGCTCCGGTCCGTCGATGACCAGCGGCACGTCGATGCCGAGGAGACCGGACGCCGCCCGCCCGAGATCGTGAGCGCCCGCGGTCCACAGCCATCGCGGCCGGAGCGCGGTCACGGGCGTGGCGCCCGAGGCCCCATCGATCCGCGCCACCAGCAAGGGCGCGAGGCCGACCACGATGCCGGCGGCGATCCACAGCGCCGCCGTGCGCCGCGGACGCAGGCCCGCCGCCATCATCCCGATCGCGGCCCCCAGCAGGGCGGGCAGGGCGAGGAAGGAGTCCCAGATCGCGAGGCCGCACAAGACACCGGTGCCCACCAGGGCGGGCGCCGTCCATCCGCCGCCGGTCCGCAGCGCCACCAGCACCGCGATGACGACCAGCAGCGGGACGAGGAAATTTGGCGTGGGGCCGAGCGCCGCCATCAAGGCCATGTACGGGGTGCCGCAGGCCGCGAGCACGCCGGCCGCCCATCCCGCGCGCTCTCCGCCCGCGGCGCGCGCGACGAGACCGGCGAGAAGCACGAGCGCCAGTCCGCACAGCCCTTCGTAGACGCGGAAAACGGTGTGCGGCGACGCGGCCAGCAGCCCCGGAGCCAGCACGTAGGCGTCGAGGGCGCCGTTGTAGGGCTGGTTCCAGAGGATGGTGGCGAGCTCGCCGTGGAGGATGCGCTCCGCCATCATCAGCGGGATGGCGTCGTCGTTGGAGACGGGAAGCCCGGCGGTCGCGCGATGCAGGGGAAGCCGCGCCGCGATCAGAAGCAGCACGACCGACGCACCCCACGCCCACCGTTCGCGCCGCGACATTGGCGGGAGTCTACGTTACGCTGCCCAAATGACCGTTCGATTCCTTTCCGTCGTGCTCGTCCTCGCCGCGGCCCTGTCCGTAGGCTGCCGGCCGTCGTCGTCGCCCGCCCCCGCGGCGGGATCGAACGCAGCCGCGAAGACTGCGGCCGGCGACCCGCGCGCGGTGGTCGCCGAAGTGGACGGCCAGCCGATCACCGCCGACGAGCTCGATCGCCATGCCGCCGCCGAGCTTGCGCACCTGCGCGACCAGGAGTACGAGGCGCGCAAGAACGCCCTCGACGACCTCGTGGGCGAGCGCCTCCTCGACAAGGAGGCGGCGAAGCGCGGGATCTCCCGCGCGCAGCTGATGAAGGCGGAGATCGAAGACAAGGTCCCCCCGCCGACGTCGGCGGAGATCCAGGAGGTCTATGACGCGAACCGCGGGCGCCTCGGCGGCCGCACGCGCGAGGAGATCGCGCCGCAGATCATAGGCTCGCTGATGCAGCAGCGCGTCGCCGAGCGCCGGCGGGCCTTTGCCCAGAGCGTGCGCGACCAGGCGAAGGTCCGCATCGCGCTGGAGCAGCCGCGCACGGAAGTCGAGATTCCCGCCGGGACCGCGGTCCTCGGGCCCGCCGATGCGCCCGTGACCATCGTCGAGTTCTCCGACTACCTGTGCCCGTATTGCCAGAGCGCGGAGGCGACGGTGGCGAAGGTCCTCGCGCGGTACCAGGGAAAGGTGAAGTTCGTCCACCGCGATTTCCTCCTCGGCCGGCCGCGGTCGATGGCGGTGGCGCGCGCCGCGCTGTGCTCCGGCGAGCAGGGCAAGTTCTGGGAATATCGGCACGACCTCCTCTCGACCCAGGGCGACTGGACGGATCAGGACCTGCAGGGACGCGCGACGCGGCTGGGGCTCACGGCGCCGGAATTCCAGGCCTGCCTCGCGTCCGACCGGCATGACAAGACGATCCAGTCCTCGTCGGACTACGGACAGAGCCTCGGGGTGAGCGGCACGCCGACCTTCTTCGTGAACGGCCGGCGCATGACCGGCGTCCGCTCCGAGCAGCAGTTCGACGAGATCATCCAGGCCGAGCTTCGCGGCCGCGGCTGATCGGGCCGACGATTTTACTTCCCTCCCGGCGCGCGCGACACGCTAGAATTGCTCGTCGCGCTCCGCGCGGGGGAGGTTTTAACAGAAGTTGCAGACTGAGCTCCGGGCCTGGACCATCAAGGACGCACTCGAGCTGTACAACGTCAACGGCTGGGGCAAGGACTTCTTCACCATCAACAAGGCCGGCAACGTGGAGGTCACGCCCTCCGGCCCCGGCCTGGCCCGCATCGATCTCAAAGAGCTCGTCGACGATCTCCTCGACCGCGGCCTCACCCTCCCCATCCTCATCCGCTTCTCCGACATCCTGCGCCGCCGGGTGGAAATGCTGGCCGGGTCGTTCCAGCAAGCCATCGCGGAGAACGACTACAAGGGCAGCTACCGTGGCGTCTACCCGATCAAGGTCAACCAGCAGCGGCACGTCGTCGAGGAGCTGATCGAGTACGGCCGGCCCTTCAACCTCGGGCTCGAGGCGGGCAGCAAGCCGGAGCTGCTCGTCGCCCTCGCGCTGCAGGAGAACCCCGAGGCGCTCATCCTCTGCAACGGGTACAAGGACCGGGGGTACATCGAGACCGCCATGCTGGCCCAGAAGCTCGGGCGCAAGGTGATCATCGTCATCGACCGCATGAACGAGGTGGAGACGATCATCACCGCCTCCCGCGAGCTGGGCATCAAGCCCGTGGTGGGCATGCGGGCGAGGCTTTCCACCAAGGGCGCCGGCAAGTGGGTCGAATCCACCGGCGACCGCTCGAAGTTCGGGCTGACCACGACGGAGATGGTGGAGGCGGTGGATCGCCTGAAGCGCGAGGGAATGCTGGACGCTCTGCAGCTCCTCCACTTCCACATCGGATCGCAGATCACGGCCATCCGCGCGATCAAGGACGCGCTGCGCGAAGCCAGCCGCATCTTCGTCGAGCTGCATGCCCTCGGCGCCAACATGCGCTACATGGATTGCGGCGGCGGCCTCGGCGTCGACTACGACGGCAGCCAGACCACCTTCCATTCGTCGGTGAACTACACGCTGCAGGAGTACGCGTCCGACATCGTCAGCCAGATCGCGGAGGCGTGTAACGCCAAGGGCGTGCCGCATCCCGACATCGTCACCGAGTCGGGGCGCGCGCTGACCGCGCATCATTCCGTGCTGGTCTTCAACGTCCTGGACACCAACCAGATGCTGCTGGGCCAGATCCCGGAATCGCTGGCGGACGACGAGCACCGGGTGATCCAGCAGTTCTACGAGACCTTCCAGGGCGTGTCGACCAAGAACTTCCAGGAGGCGTACCACGACGCGCTGCAGCTCAAGGAAGAAGGGATCACCGCCTTCAACCTCGGCTTCCTCGACCTCAAGGCGCGGGCGCGGGTCGAGCAGCTCTTCTACGCCACCATCGAGAAGATCCTGAAGATCGTGCGCGAGCTGTCCTACGTCCCGGACGAGCTGGAGGGGCTGGAGAAGCAGCTCTCCGACACCTACTACTGCAATTTCTCGCTCTTCCAGTCGCTCCCGGACCACTGGGCGGTGCGCCAGCTCTTCCCCACCATGCCGATCCATCGCCTGAACATCAAGCCGTCGCGCAAGGCGATCCTCGCCGACCTGACGTGCGACAGCGACGGGAAGATGGACCAGTTCATCGACCTCCGCGACGTAAAGCACTTCCTCGAGCTGCATCCCAAGAACGGCGAGCCGTACTACGTCGCGAGCTTCCTCGTGGGCGCCTACCAGGAGATCCTGGGCGACCTGCACAACCTCTTCGGCGATACCGACGCCGTGCACGTCAAGCTCGACGGCGACGACTACCGCGTGGAGCACGTGGTCGAGGGCGACTCGGTGACGGAGGTGCTGTCCTATGTCCAGTATTCGAAGGACGACCTCATCTCGCGCGTGCGGCGGGCGGTGGACAACGCGGTGCGGGACAAGCGGCTGACCGCCGTGGAGTCGGGCCGGCTGATGCGCCGCTACGAGGAAGGCCTCGAAGGCTCGACGTACCTGAGCGTCGAAGGGGCGTAGGCCGTGCAGGACCAGCTGGACGCCCTGACCCGCCGCATCGATCGCCTGGAGCGGCGGATCCGCCGCCAGCGCGGGCTGGCGGCGGTGGTGGTCACGATCGTCGCCGGCGCAGGGGTCGCGTGGGGCTCCGCGGCGCCGGCGCCCAAGCCCTTTCCGGAAGTGCGCGCCTCGCGGATCACGCTCGTGGCCCCGGACGGCCGCATGCTCGCCGCCCTCGAGTCCAATGACCGCGGAGGCGTGCGCCTCGCGATGTTCGGCGCGGGCGACACGCCGCGTATCTCACTCGAGGTTGCGCCCGACAGCGCCCGCGTCTCCGTCCTCGGCGCGGGCAAGACGGCGACCGCGCTCGTCAACGACGCCCTCGGGCCGCGCCTGACCGTGGCCGATTCCGGGGGCCACGACCGCGCGTGGCTGGCGGTGCGGCTCGACTCCCCCGTCCTCCAGTTCCTCGACCCGAAAGGGATCGCGCGGACCGGGATCACCACGTTCAATGACGACTCCGGGCTCGCGGTAGTCAGCGGGACGGACGGCTCGAAGCCGGGGCTCGTCCTGCTCGGCGACAAGCGCTCGGTGATCTGGTCCGCGCCCTAGACGACGTCCCCCTTCAACCCTGCTTCGCACCCGGGCTAAAGGCGAGCATGCGGGCGCGCATCTCCTCGGTGACCGGCACCGCGCGCAGCGCGACATAGTCGTAGTGCACGAGCACCTTCCGCGCCTCCGCCACCAGCCGCCCGCTCTTCACCTCGTGCATGTCCTCCTCCAGCACGAAGGACGTCCGGCCGATCTTCGTGCAGCCGACGCCGACCTCGATCGTCTCCGGCGCGATGAGCGGGGACCGGAAGTCGACCTCGGCCCGGGCCAGGATCATGTTCATGCCCGAGAGGTCGGGCTTGCCCATGACTTGCATCCAGTAGGCCATGCGCGCTTCCTCGAAGTAGGTCAGGAAGACCGCGTTGTTCACGTGGCCCATCCCGTCCATGTCCGAGAAGCGCGTGGTCATCGTGCGGGTGAAGGCGAAGCGCGACATCAGCAGCGCTCCCGGTCGGCGGTGCGCAGCTCGTCCTGCACCTGCGACGCCCACTGCGCGAGGACGGCGTCGGGAGCGCGGGCCAGGCCTTCCTCGGCGACCGCCAGCGCGTCGCGATACCGGCGCTTCTCGCGCAGGCACCACACGAGCGTCAGGTAGACCGCGGGGGCGTGCACCGCGTTGTCGCCTTCGGCGAGGAGCGCGCGTGCGGCCTCCGCGCGATCGAGGGCCTCGTCATCCTTGCCCAGGCCGTGCAGGCACCGGGCGAGCGCGTTCTGCGCCTCCGCGGAGCGCGGCCAGAGCGCCGCCCCGTGCCGCGTGAGGGCGAGCGCCTCGTCCCATTCGCGGTCTTCGCCGCGCATCCACGCCTTCAGCAGAATGGCGCCGAGGTGACGCGGGTCGGCGGCCAGGATCTCGTCGATGGACTTCGCGGCGTCCTCGTCGCGTCCCATGCCGGCCTGGGTGCGCGCCCGGGCAAAGGCCTCACGGAGGTCGCCGGGATCGGGCATTACCGGGGGACGCGCACGCGGGGAAAGAAGCGCCGCACGTAATCGCGCAGGGCGGCGCGCGTGCTCTCGAAGGCGAGGTCGGCCCACGGGAGCTTCTCGGGCGGAAACGTCGCGACCTCGTCGCACTCGTCGCAGGCGAAGAGCTCGCCGCCGACGACCTCCGCGGCGTAGACCACGACCACCACCGGGCTGGACGGGAACGAATAGACGTCGAGGATGCCGGTGAGGCTCACCTTCAGGTTCACCTCTTCCTTCGTCTCGCGCACCGCGGCCGCTTCCACCGCTTCGCCGCGATCGACGAACCCGCCGGGGAAAACCCATTTCCCCACCGCGGGCTCGATGGAGCGCCGCAGGAGGACGATCCCGCCGTCGAGCATGCAGATGGTGCACGCGGCGACCTTTGGATCGAGATAGAAAACGTAACCGCACGCCACGCACACGAGGCGCGACGGCTCGCCGTTCTTCAACGCGCGCAGCTCCAGGCCGCCCCCGCAACGGGGGCAGAACCGGAAGTCCTCGTTTCCGGGCGTCATGCGCGCCGATTATAGTCGTCGGGCATCATGCTCATCATTGCCCGTTACCACGAGATCGCGCTCAAGGGCCGGAACCGGCCGTTCTTCGTGGACAAGCTGGCGCGGAACCTGCGGCGCGCGACGAGCGATCTCGGCGGCAAGGTCCAGATCATGGCCGGCCGGGTGGGGATCGAGGTGCCGGACGAGACCCCCTGGGAGACAGTGCGGGAGCGGATCGGGAACGTGTTCGGCATCGCCAACTTCTCGCGGACGCGGTCGGTCCCCCTCGACATGACCGCGCTCGAGGAGGCGGTGGTGGCGTCCCTCTCCCAGCAGACCTTCGAATCGTTCCGGGTCACGGCCCGGCGCTCGTACAAGAATTTCGCGATGAACTCGGGCGCCATCGACCGCGCGCTCGGCGCGGCGGTGCAGAAGGCCACCGGCGTGCGCGTCAGCCTCGAAGAG
>JANMPI010000193.1:0-1950 GCA_031369785.1 Acidobacteriota bacterium | reverse complement strand
GCGCCGCGGCGGGCGACGACCGACAACGCCACTCCCACCTCGCCGGGGGTGCTCGCCACCCGCGAACCCGGCGGCACGACCGGCCGGCGGCCCTTCACCAGATCGGGCACGCCGAGGCCGAGGGTGACGTCGCGGACGGCGGAGAAGCCGGGTTGCGGCGGGGGCGGCGGCGGGGGAGCGACGGCGGGCCCGCTGATGATCTCGACGTCCGGTGGCGCTGGCGTGGGTGACGCCGCGGTGGCGGGTGATGCCGCGGGAGAGGGCGCGGGCTCGGGCGATGCGCTCGCGCCAGGGCTCGGTGAAGGCGAAGCGCTCGGGGGTTCCTCGCCGGCATCGTCGCCGTCGGTCGCCGGAGAAGGCAAAGGCGAAGCCGCGGCGCCCGGCGAGGGAGAGACCAGGGGCGCGGTTTGCGCGTCCGGCGCGGGCTGTCCCGCGGACGCCGCCGCCGTCCCCGCCTCGCGCCGACGCGGATTGGTCAGCTTCAGGTCCACCTTCGGGGGCTGGCCCGGCCGTCCCGGCGACACGTAGTCGGCCTGCACCGTGAACCCGATCTCCGCGCCGTCGGAGGAGCCTGCGAACTTCCACGTGCGGATGGCGAGCAGCAGCCCCTCCGCCCACGGCGACTCGCCGCTGCGCACGATCGCTTCCGCCACCGACCCGTCCGCCTGCAGCGTCACGTCCGCGACCACGCGCGCCGGTCCCTCGCCGCCGGGCGGAAACCCCGGCGCCGCGCCTTGCCGCATCTCCGGGATGCCTTCGGCGCGCGCCATCTCCGGCAGCTTCAGCGCGAAGGTGATGGGGACGGTCACCCGCACGCGCACCGGGCGCCCCTCGAGCTGGGTGACGTCGTACTCCCACTGGCGCGCGGCGGACAGCGCGGCCTCGTCGAAGGGCGGCACGCTGCGCACGACGTCGGCGCTCGCCACGCGGCCCTGCTCGTCGATGACGAGCTCGAGGATCACGATGCCGCGCAGGCCGCGCATCTGCGCCTCGGCGGGATACGAAGGGGCGACGAACTTCGTGCGATGAGGCGCGGGGACGTCGGTGCCGGCGACCTTCACGTCCTGCGCGCGGACGGGCGCGGCGGCGGCGAGGGCGAGGAGGGCCAGGATGGCGGCGCGTTTCATCCGACCAGTCTAGCGCCGAAAACCCGGGGTCACGCCTCCGCGGGGGCCTCTCCTCGCTCCGCCTTCGCCTGGGTGATGATCTTGTCCTGCAGGTGCGCGGGCACCTCGTCGTAGCGCCCCATCTCCATGTGGTACGACCCGCGCCCGCCCGTCATCGACGTGAGCTCGGCGTCGTAGGAGAGCATTTCGGACAGCGGCACCTCGGCCTTGATCACCTGCTGGCCGCCGCGCGGCTCCATGCCCTGCGGACGCCCGCGACGGCTCGAGAGGTCGCCCATCACCGCCCCCGCGTATTCCTCCGGGACCGCGATCTCGACCTTCATCACCGGCTCCAGCAGCGTGGGCCGGCACTTCGCCACCGCGTCCTTGAAAGCGAGCGAGCCCGCGATCTTGAAGGCCATTTCCGAGGAGTCGACGTCGTGGTACGCGCCGTCGAAGAGTTCGACCTGGAAGTCGACCATCGGGAAGCCGGCCACGATCCCCCGCGTGCGCGCCTCCTGGATGCCCTTCTCCACCGCGGGGATGAAGTTCTTCGGGATCGATCCCCCGAAGGTGTCGTTCACGAACGCGAAGTCGCCGCCGCGGGCCAGCGGCTTCATGCGGATCTTGCAGTCGCCGAACTGCCCGTGACCTCCGGTCTGCTTCTTGTGCCGCCCGTGCCCCTCGGCCGCGGCCTTGATCGTCTCCAGGTACGGGACGCGCGGCTTCTTGAGGTTGACCTCGACCTTGTAGCGCTTCTTCAGCTTCCCGACCACGACCTCGATGTGCAGCTGGCCCATGCCCGTCAACAGCATCTCGTGGGTCTGCGGATCGCGGGTGAGCC
>JANMPI010000130.1:0-5915 GCA_031369785.1 Acidobacteriota bacterium | reverse complement strand
CCGTTCTCGTGCGCGAGCCCCGCGGCGTCGAGGAAGGTGGCGAGCATCGCCCGACGGTCGCCGAGATGGAGCGCGACCAGCAGCGAGGACGCCACGGGCTCGCCCACGTCGAGCACCGACGCGAGTGCCCGGGCCTGCTCGTCGGGCGGCATCGAGCGCGCGACCTGCGGCCGCAGGTGGCGCGCCTTGACGAGGGCCGCGAGTGCTATGCCGTGCACCTCCGGCGGCGTGTCCTTCCAGAACGAGGCGGCGGCGGCGCTGCGCTCCTCTCGGCCCAGGCGCTTCCATAGTCGGGCGGCAGTCGGCTCGAATCGCACTCGCACTCTCCGTGAATGGGGCAGTATATAGGGCGATGATCGCCCTCCAGCAGGCGAAGGAGCTGGTTGCCCGGAGTGCCTGCGCGGCCGCCTTCACCGGCGCGGGTGTCAGCACGGCGTCGGGCATCCCCGACTTCCGCAGCCCGGGCGGGACCTGGAGCCGCTACAAGCCGGTTCCCTTCCCCGAGTTCGTGGCCGACCCCGAGGCGCGCCGGCAGTACTGGCTCTACAAGAAGGAGACCTACGCCGACTTCGCGGCCGCGCGGCCCAACCCGGCCCACATCGCCCTCGCGCGCATGGAGCGCGCGGGATGGCTGCGGGCCGTGATCACGCAGAACATCGACGGACTCCACCAGGAGGCGGGCAGCGAGTGCGTCCTCGAGCTCCACGGCACGAACCGCCGCGTGGCCTGCCTGCGCTGCCAGGCCTCGTTTCCGGCGGCGGAGATCCAGGCCCGGCTCGTCGGCGGCTGCGAATCGCCGGAGTGCGTCCACTGTGGCGGCATCCTCAAGGCGGCCACGGTCTCGTTCGGCCAGGCCCTGCCGGCCGACGTGCTGACGAGCGCTTTCCACATCGCGAGCGCCGTCGATCTCCTCCTCGTCGTCGGGTCGTCTCTGGTGGTGCACCCCGCGGCGGGGATACCGATCGCCGCGGCCAGGGCCGGGGTGCCGCTCGTGATCGTCAACCGCGAGCCGACGCCGCTCGACCACCTCGCCGCGGTCGTCCTCCGGGCGCCGATCGAGGAAGTGGTCCCGGCGCTGGAGAGGACATGACGGCGCTCCTCGACGCGCGCGGCTGCCTCACCGAAGCCGCCCTGGCCACCCTGGACAAGGCGCCGCCCGGCCAGGGGCCGGCGGAGGCGGCGGCCCATCTCGCGGGGTGCGGGCGGTGCCAGCGGCGCTTGCTCGCCCGCGGCGGGCAGGACGCGGCGGCGATCAGCCTCGTCCCGCGGGCCGCGGTCGCACCGCCGCTCTGGCGCACCATCGCGGTCGTCGTCGCGCTGATCGTCCTCGCGCTCGTGGCGGTGATCGCGATGCGCGTGCTCGCCGCGCGCTGATCCGTCAGCGCCCGTCGACGGGGATGTACGCGCCGGTCACCGGGGAGGACGCAGGGGAGAGCAGGAACGCGATCACCCGGGCGATGGCTTCGGGGGCCGTCCACGCCGATCGGTCGGCGGAGGGCATGGCCTGGCGGTTGTCGGCGGTATCGATCGTTCCGGGGGCGACGCAGTTGAAGCGGATGTGGCGATCGCGGTACTCGAGGGAGAGCACGCGGGTGAGGGCGGCCACCCCGGCCTTGGAGACGACGTAGGCCGCCGACCCTGCTCCTCCCTGCTCGACGAGCCGCGAGGCAACGGTGACGACGCTGCCGCCAGCCGCGTTCAAGTGCCGTACGGCGGCGCGGCAAACGGCGTGGGCGGTCTCGAGGTTGGCGCTCATCATCGCCGGCCACTCGTCCTCGGGGGCTGCGGCCAGCGGCCCCGACCCCGCATAGGCCCCGGCGACGATGGCGACGCCGTCGAGGCCGCCCAGTGCCGCTGCCGCCGCATCCATGAAGTCGCGCGCGCCGGAAACGGTCGCGATCTCCGCCTTCCGTCCCCAGAGCCCGCCCGGCCCGGGCAGGCCGGCCCGGAGGCGATCGAAGGACGCTTCGGATCGAAACGGGACGGCGACGCGGGTGCCCTGCGCGAGGAGGATCTCGACGAGGGCGCTGCCCAGCGCGCCCGTGCCGCCGGCGACGACGACGCGCCCCGGGGTCACTTCGACTGCAGGTTCTCGTACGCGCGACCGGGCTCGGCCTGGGCAGTCGTGGGAAGGCCGCGTGGCCGCCATCCGGCCTCCGAAGCACTCCCCTCGAATCCCGCGCGCTGGTCGATGATCGATCGGTAACCCGCTGCCTGCAGCATCTCCGCCGCCCGCAGCGACCGGCCCCCGCCCTTGCAGCCGAGCACGAGCTTCGCGTCCGCCGGAAACGCCTTTTGAACCACGGCCATGAAATCCGGATTGGGAGACATGCCTCCCGGCCCCATGTGCATCAGCGGGATGTTGAACGCGCCGGTGGGATGGCCGGCCTCGAATTCCGGGACGGACCGCACGTCGAGGTACGCGTAGTTCTCCTTGTCGATCAGGTCCCGCGCCTCGTCCGGCGACACGCGCTTCACGGCCATGATGTCCTCCAGTTTCTAAGGCGAGTCTACCGCGCGGCGCAGGCGCGCGACGGCTTCCGCGAACGTCTCGGGGACGGGCAGCAGGCTGATCACGAGGAAGGCCTCGCCGGGAAAATCGAAGAAGTACCCGGGGTGGACGAGGACACGGTGGCGGGCGAGCAGGGCGAGCGCCCAGGCTTCTTCCCCCCGCGTGCTCGGAACCTGGACGACGGCCGACCAGCCGCCTTCCACGTCGAGGACGGTGGCCGCTGAACCAGCGAGCGCGGCGCGGAGCGCGGCGAGGTTCGACGCGACGCGGGCGGCGATCGGCTGGCGCAGCTCGGCGGCGCGCGCGAGGATCTCCGGGGCCGCGCGCTGAATGGGCGTCGCGACGGAGAGGAACGTGTCCGCGACGAGCTCGAGGCGGGCCAGCGCCTCGTCGCGGGGGCCCGCGGGACCGCCGACGGCAATCCATCCGAGCTTCAGCTGCGGCAGACCGCAGGACTTGGATAGCCCGCCCAGGCAGAAGGTGAGGGCGGGCCCGTCCCCGGCGACGGTGACGACGCGCGACCGGTCGTCCCGCAGCGGATAGTCGGCGAAGACCTCGTCGGCGATCACCGCCAGACCGCGCGCCGCGCAGAAGCGGGCGAGCGCTTCCCACTCGTCCTTCTTCATATAAGCGCCGGTCGGGTTGTTCGGCGCGACGACCACCATTGCGCGCGTGCGCGGCGTGACCGCGGCCGCGACGTCCGACAGGCGGAGGTGCCACGTGCCGTCGTACGTCAGAGGATACGGCTCGACCGCCGTCGACTCCAGGTCGGCCAGGAACTGGAAGAGCGGGTAGCTCGGGCGCGGGACGAGGACCGCGTCGCCGGGATCGCACAGCAGCTTGAACAGGTGCGCGTAGCCTTCGCTGGTGCTGGCGGTGAGGACGACGCGGCCGGCGTCGACCGCCGCGCCGCGCCGCGCGTAATCCGCGGCCACCGCCTCGCGCGCCGTCCGTAGCCCCGCCGCGTCGGGGGCGTAGTGGGCGCCGCCCGCATGACCGAGGAGGGCGAGGATGCCGGCGGGAGCGGCGAGGCCGGCGGCGGTGGGATTCGCCTCCGTCAGGTCGAGGAGGGGGCCCACGCGGCGCGCCTCCGCAATCGCGCGCGATAGCGGATTCGGGTTGCGGTCCCACGCCGTGCGAGTGGAGAACATGGAGATTGGATCGGCCGAGAGCTTCGCGTATCCTACGCCATCCCGAATGACGCCCCACTCCGCCTCCGGCCCCGCGTGAGCGCGCGCCTCCGCCGCCGCGCCGCGGCTTGCGGAGTGACCGCGGCCGTCCTCATCGCCGCCTGCTCACGACCGCCGGAGGCCGTGTCCCCGCCGCCGCCGATGCGCGTCACGCCCACCGCCGCGCCGTCACCACCGCCGCTGCCCGACCCGATGCCGGACGTGATCGCGTCGGTGAACGGCCGTCCGATCCCGCTGGGGCATGCGCGCATCATCGCGGACCAGGCCTTGAAGGACCTGGCGCCGAATCCCACTCAGCGCGCCGTTGCGTACCGGCGCGCCATGGAGCAGCTGATCGCGCGCGAGCTCCTGTACGAGGAAGCGCAGCGACGCGCCATCAAGCCCGACGACGGCGCCGTCGAGCGCATGCGGAAGATGGTCCGCAGCGAGCACAAGGAAGAGAAGGCCTGGCGGGCGTTCCTCGACGAGCAGGGGATGGACCCCAGGACGTTCCTCGAGGAGCTGCGCGTGCGCAATACGGTCGAGAAGCTGGTGAAGCAGGAAGCGGACAGCGTGCCGGCCGCGGTCTCGGAGGCCGACGCGCGCGCGTACTACGCGACCAACCCCAACCTCTTCGAGTCGGGCGGCCGGCCGCTCCCGTTCGAGGACGTCCGCGAGCGGATCAATTTCCAGATCGTCACCTTCAAGCGCCAGGAGGCGCTGAACGCCCTCCTCGTCCGCCTGAGGTCCGCGGCGAAGGTCGAGACCTTCATCTAACGCAGACGGGAGGACGCATGGATCGTCCGATCCCGACCGTCGAGCACGAGCGGCTCGCCGGAAAGCACGGCCCCCTCGCGGGGTGGCGGCGCTGGGGCCCCTACGTCGCCGAGCGGTCCTGGGGCACCGTCCGCGAGGACTACAGCGCGGACGGCGACGCGTGGGGGAGCTTCCCGCACGATCACGCGCGGAGCCGCGCGTACCGCTGGGGTGAAGACGGCCTGGCCGGCGTCTGCGACCGCTATCAGCTCCTCGCCTTTGCCTTCGCCTTCTGGAACGAGCGTGATCCGATCCTGAAGGAGCGCCTGTTCGGCGTCGTTCCCGCGGAGGGAAACCACGGCGAGGACGTGAAGGAGTACTACTTCTACCTCGACTCGACGCCGAGCCACTCGTACATGAAGTGGCAGTACAAGTACCCGCAGCGCGAGTATCCCTATCGTCAGCTGATCGAGGAGAACCTGCGCCGACAGGGCGGCGGGCCGGAGTTCGAGCTCCTCGACACCGGCATCTTCGACGACGACCGCTACTTCGACATCGTGGTCGAGTACGGGAAGACGTCGCCCGAAGAGCTGGTGGCACGGGTGACCGTGCACAATCGCGGCCCCGAGGACGCGCCCATCCACGTCCTTCCTCACCTGTGGTTCCGTAATCCGGGGGCCTGGGCCGATAAGGGGGGGCCGGAGCCGGTGATCCGCGCCGGGCCGGCGCGCGCGCGCCACCGGACGCTGGTCGCGGACGATGCGACCGCGGACCCTCTCCGCAATCTCCCCTTCGTCTATCGCCTCGGCGCCCGGACGCTGTTCGTCCCCGCGGAAGGGGAGCTGCTCTTCACCGACAACGAGACCAACGCGCCGCGCGTGTTCGGCCCTCATGCGCAGAGCCGCAAGCCGTACGTCAAGGATGCGTTCCATCGCTCGGTGGTCGGCGGCGAGGCGGCCACCAACCCCGCGCGGATCGGCACCAAGGCCGCCGCGCATCTGCGCGCCATGGTGCCGGCCGGCGGCTCCGTGACGTTTCCCTTCGTGCTCACCGATTGCGCTCCCGATCAGGAGGACCCGCTGGCCGGCGTGGACGCCGTGCTCGCGGCCCGCAAGGCGGAGGCGGATGCGTTCTACGCCTTCATCCAGCCGCCCGCGGCGTCGGCGGACGAGAAGCTGATCCAGCGCCAGGCGTTTGCGGGGATGCTGTGGTCGAAGCAGATCTACCTCTTCGACGTGAACCTCTGGCTGGCCGGGGACGATCCCCGCGCGCCGCCGCCCGAGGCGCGCACCGCCGTGCGCAACAGCCGCTGGCGCCATCTGAACTCGATGCGGATCCTTTCCATGCCGGACAAGTGGGAGTACCCGTGGTTCGCGGCCTGGGACCTCGCGTTCCACTGCGCGCCCCTCGCCCTCGTCGATCCCGAGTTCGCCAAGGAGCAGCTGTGGCTGCTGCTCTTCGAGCAATTCCAGCATCCC
>JANMPI010000086.1:0-9855 GCA_031369785.1 Acidobacteriota bacterium | reverse complement strand
GCGACCGACGACGAGCTCGTCGACGCGATGCGCTTCGTGTGGGAGCGGATGAAGATCATCGTCGAGCCGACCGGCGTGCTCGGGCTCGCCGCCGTCCTCGGCGGACGGGTGAAGGGCGTTCGGATCGGCGTGGTGCTGAGCGGCGCCAACGTCGACCTGCAGACGGTGGCGCCGCTTTTGGCGGGGCCTAGCCGATCGGATCCGGCGAAGTGAACACCGAGTCGGGGAGCGCCTCGAACACCGCGATCCCGGGCAGCAGGATCTTGCCGTCGCCCTTCGCGTTCGTCCGCTCGCCGGCGAGCATGATGTCGCCGTACTTCTTCCAGCCCGTCCACCGCCACGTGGTGGGAGCGACGCTTTCGCCGTTCAGCACGTAATCCCAGCGGTCGACCATCCCGGTATCGCGGTTCACCCACACCCAGTAGGTGTCCTTCGGAGTGAGGCCGACGCTCTCGAACTGGAGCTGGAGCTTGTCGTACGTCGCGCCGCCGTCTCCGCGCTCCTCGCCGGCATAGGCGAGGACGACACCGGGGTCCTTCAGCTTGTAGGGCATGAGCAGCCAGTAGGTGTCGTTCACCCACATGCCGTAGCCGCGCTCGAGCGCCTTGGTCAGGTCCTCGCCCTCGAGCTTCTTTCCTTCCAGCCAGGCCGAGCCTTGCTTCGTGTTCAGGTTCATCAGGGTGAGGAAGGGCTTGCCGTCGCGCGTGGTGCCCTCGACGCGGTAGCGGCCCGTCCACTTGTCCCAGTGATGGGTGCGCCCCGACCACTTCCCGTCCCGCATCCCGCCGAAGCCGAAGCGGAGGAAGTGCGTGCGGTCCCACGCGTCCTTGCCGCCCAGCGCCTCCAGCACGCGATCGGCGACGGCCTTCGCGCGAGAGTCGGACGACTGCGGCATCGACGCCACGCCCGGGTACGAGGGCGCGGCGGGGATCGACGGCCGCGGTGGCGGCGACTGTGGCGCCGCCCCGCTGCAGGCGGCCAGGAACACGACGGCGGTGAGGGTGGACCTTTGCACTTCGAATCTCCTTTTCCGGCTAGGACACGATCTCGAGGATCCCCTGGATGGGGATGCGCGCCCATTCCGGGCGGGCCTCGATCTCGAACCCTACCTCGTGGAGGGCCCTTTCGAGAAGCGCTCCGTCGAGTGCGATGCGCAACTCGCCGGTCGTCTTCGGGAGGAAGCGCGCGCCCGCCGCGGTCGCGAGATAGCCCTGCAGGAACGCCACCGAGACCCACGTCCGCCAGAAGCGCGCCCACGGCTCGAGGATGGGGAGATCCTCGCGACGCACCGAGGACGTGCTGCCGCCGGTCGAGAGCGCGTGCGCGGCCGCGTAGTGGAGGGAGCGCAGCATCCCGGCCACGTCGCGCAGGGGCGACCTCTTCACGCGGCGGTCCGCCGCCGACCGGACGGACTCGCCCTCCGAGGTGAGGATCATGAAGTCCTTCCCCGTGTACAGCATCTGGCCGAGGTGGAGCATGCCGTGATACCGCGTGCGCTGGCCGGTGAACTTCCCTTGGTGGACGACCCGGGACATCTTGATGAGCTCGGCCTCGAGGCCGAGCAGCGCCTGGGCGTCGGCGCGCGCATTCTCGGGCAGGGCGCGCACCCGCCGGCGCAGCCGCTGCAGCACCTGCCGCGTGAGCGTGCGCATCGACTGGACGAGCGAGCGCTGGTAGAGCTCGGTGAAGGGCTCGGGCGCGAACGCGGGATCGGCGGGCCGCGAGACCAAGGCGAGGTGCAACTCCGCCGTCCGCTGTCCCATCCGCGCCGCGGACTGGAGGTAGCTCCCGATGTGCTTCTGCGCCTGCGGGGGGATCGGCTCCGCGGCCAGCTCCACCAGCGACCCCGAAGCGCTCGGCGGCGCCACCATCGTCCCCGCGGGCCCGCTCAGCACGCGCTCGAAGTAACGGCCGAGCTCGTCGATCGTGTAGCGCCAGGCATCGCTTTCGTGGGGGACGAAGCCGTGCAGCAGCGCGATGGTGACCGGCGCGGAGCGGCGCTGCTGGTACTCCAGGGCGCCGAGGAGCGGGGGCGTGTGCGCGAACTTCGCGCGCTCGGTCAGGAACTGGCTCATTTCCAGGTCGGGATGGACCCCCGCCTCGAGGATGCGGATCAGCCGCAGGATGAACCGGGTCCCGAAGATCACCGACGTGTTCGCGTGGTCGACGACGGTGACGCTCGCCGACGCGCCGAGCTGGGGATCGCGGGGGCGGCGGATCTCGCGCTCCGACCAGCCGGTCAGCTGGCCGCCCGTGCCGCGCGGCGGCTTGCGCACCATGAACCCGAGCAGCGCCTCGCAGAAGACGCGCTCCCAGAGCGGATCGTAGAGCGCCGCGGCCGCGCTTCCGTCTTCGGCCTCGACGCGGGCGAGGAGCGCGGGCGGCGACTGCGCCGCGAGGGCGTCGACCTGCGACCCCTCCGCGACGGCCAGCGGCATGACGTACGTCTCCGCCTCTCCCTCGGTGTATTCGACGCGAACGAAGCCGAGGCAGGCGCCCTCGCCGACCACCACCGATTCCACGACCTCCGCCGATTCGATGGTGCGGCCCCCGCCCCGGAACCACGGGCGCGTGCGCAGGATCGCGGGCAGGGCTTCCTCGAGCGCGCCGCGGTTCGCGTCCGCGAGCAGGTCAAGGGGCGGCCCGCTCCACGACACGACGGGCAGCGATGCCGTGGCCGGCACGGCGGCCGCGGGGGACTCGAGCGAGAACCAGTAGAAGCCGTGCGGGCCGAGGGCCAGCGGGTACGGAGCGTCGGTGATGGCGGGGAACGCGTTGCGGCCGAACATCTCGACCGGCGTCCGGCCCTTGAAGGCGGACAGGTTCAGGTCCACGTGCTGGGGAAAGCGCGACAGGTTCGCGACCACGAGCACCGTCTCGTCGTCATGGGCCCGCACGTACGCGAGCACGCGGTTGTTGTCCGGGTACAGGAACGCGAGCGTGCCCCGTCCGAACGCCCGGTGCTGCTTGCGGACGCTCAGGATGCGCTTGGTCCACCACAGCAGCGACTGGGGGTTGTCCTGCTGGACCTCGACGTTCACCGCCTCGTAGTGGTACTCGGGGTCGATGATGACCGGCGAGTACAGCTTCTGCGAGTTCGCCCGCGAAAACCCCGCGTTCCGGTCCGGGCTCCACTGCATCGGGGTACGCACGCCGTTGCGGTCGCCGAGATAGAAGTTGTCGCCCATCCCGATCTCGTCGCCGTAGTAAATGACCGGCGTCCCGGGCAGGGAGAGCAGCAGGCCGTTCATGAGCTCGATCTTGCGGCGGTCGTTGCCCAGCAACGGCGCCAGGCGGCGCCGGATGCCGACGTTGATCCGCGCCTGCTGGTCCTGCGCGTACACGCGGTACATGTAGTCGCGCTCTTCGTCCGTGACCATCTCGAGGGTCAGCTCGTCGTGGTTGCGCAGGAACAGGACCCACTGGCAGTTCTCGGGGATCGCCGGCGTCTGCTCCAGCATGTCCACGATCGGGTAGCGGTCTTCCGTGCGGATGCCCATGAACAGGCGCGGCATGAGCGGGAAGTGGAACGCAGTGTGGCACTCGTCGCCCGTCCCCGATCCGAAGTACGCCACCGCGTCCTCCGGCCACTGGTTGGCCTCCGCGAGGAGCATCTTCCCCGGGTACCGCTCGTCGATGTGACGCCGGATCGCCTTCAGCGCGTCATGCGTCTCGGGCAGGTTCTCGTTGTTGGTGCCCTCGCGCTCGAAGAGATACGGAACGGCGTCGAGCCGCAGGCCGTCCACGCCGACGTCGTCGAACCAGAAGTCGAGGACCGAGAGCATCGTCTTCCGTACCTGCGGGTTGTCCCAGTTGAGGTCGGGCTGGTGGGAATAGAAGCGATGCCAGTAATACGCCCCGGCCTCGTGGTCCCACGTCCAGTTCGAGTGCTCGAAGTCCTGGAATATGATGCGCGTCCCCGCGTACTTCTCCGGGCTGTCGCTCCACACGTAGAAGTTGCGGGCCGCGCTTCCCGGCTTCGCCCGCCGCGCGCGCTGGAACCACGGGTGCTGGTCCGACGTGTGATTGAGCACGAGCTCGGTGATCACGCGCAGGCCGCGGCGATGCGCTTCCTTCAGGAAGGCGCGGAAGTCGCGCATCGTGCCGTAGGACGGATGGACGTCGGTGTAGTCGGCGGTGTCGTAGCCGTCGTCCTTGAGCGGCGAGGGATAGAAGGGAAGCAGCCAGACCGCGGTGATCCCGAGGTCCTGCAGGTAGTCGAGCTTGCTGGCGAGGCCGGTGAAGTCGCCCATCCCGTTGCCGACGCCGTCCTTGTACGCGCGGACGTGCAGCTCGTAGAGGATCGCGTCCTTGTACCAGAGGGGATCCCTGGTGCTTCGCGCCATGATGTCCCTCAATCGTACTGGGTCAGCCCTTCGGTCGCCCTCCGGTCGCCTGCTTCTGGTCGTTCGCCGCGGGCGGACCGGGCGGCGCGGCCGGTTTTGCGCGGAGCGCGGCCAGCACCCGCTCCGGGGTGAGCGGCAGCTCGCGCAGGCGCACGCCGGTCGCGTGGAACACGGCGTTGGCGATGGCGGGGGCCGGGCCGTTGATGGGGATCTCCGCGATGGCCTTGGCCCCGAACGGCCCCGTCGGCTCGTGGGTGGGGACGAGGATGGTGACGATCTCGGGGACGTCGGTGGCGGCGGCGATGGTGTAGTCGCGGAACGACCGGAACTGCATGCGGCCCGTCGCGTCCCACGGCATCCGCTCGAAGAGCGCATAGCCGAGGGCCTGGACGGCGGCGCCTTCCACCTGCCCTTCCGCCATCTGCGGATTCACGACCTGGCCGCAGTCGACCGCTTCGACCAGCTTCAGGACGCGCACCAGGCCCGTCTCGGTGTCGACCTCCACCTCCACGAAGACCGCCGCGAAGGGCGGCGGCGAGTCGAGCGACATGTGGGACGCGGTGGCCATGATCTGGAACTGGTCCTTCTGGTAGAGGGACGACAGGGACACCTGCGAATAGGTGACGAAGCGCCCGTCCTGCGCGCACACCTTCTCGTTGTGGAGGACCACCGCGTCCACGTCCTCCTCCAGCATCCGCGCCCCGACCTCCTGGATCTGCCGCCGCACGAGGAGCGCCGCCTTCTCCACCGCGCGCCCGGAAACGTAAGTGGTCGAGGAGGCGTAGGCGCCGGGATCGAACGGCGTCATGTCGGTGTCCGAGGAGTACGGGAGGATCTTCTCGACCCCGACGCCGAGGGCCTCCGCCGCGACCTGGCAGAACATCGTGTCGGATCCGGTGCCGATGTCCGTGGCGCCCATCAGGAGGTTGAACGACCCGTCCTCGTTCATCTTCAAGGACGCCGCCCCCATGTCGACGCCGGGGATGCCCGAGGCCTGCATCACGATGGCCATGCCCACGCCGCGTCTCAATGCCGGGGGGTGCTTCGCCGCACCCCCCATACCCCCCGGGTCGGCGGCCGAAGTGATTTGGGCGGCCTCCGCCGCGGTTGCGGTGGTTGTCGCCGCTCGCTTGGCCGTCCAGCCGATGGCCTGCGCGCCAAGGACGATGGCCTGCGGCAACCCGCAGGACCGGATCCGCTGCTTGAAGCCTTCCTTGCCCTCGCCGAGCACTTCCGCGATCGGCTGGTCGTCGCCTTCCTGAACGTGGTTGCGGCGGCGGAACTCGAGGGGATCCTCGCCCAGGGCGGCGGCCACCTCGTCGACATGGCTCTCGAGGGCGAAGAAGCCCTGCGGGCAGCCGTAGCCGCGGAAGGCGCCAGCCACGGCGAGGTTCGTGTAGACGGCGCGCGCCTCGTAGCGCAGGTTGGGCGAGCGATAGAGGGACAGCGCGCGGTTCCCGGTCACGCTCATGACGGTGAGCGCATGGGTGCCGTAAGCGCCGGTGTTCTCCAGCACCGTCATCTCGATGGCGGTGAAGCGGCCGTCACGAACCCCGGTCTTCAGGTGAAGGATCTGGGGGTGCCGCGTGCGCGCGGCGGTCAGCTCCTCTTCGCGCGTGTACTCGAGGCGGACGGGGCGCCCGGTGCGCAGGGTGAGCATCCCGCAGAGGTCCTCGATGAGGATCTCCTGCTTGCCGCCGAAGGCGCCGCCGATGCGCGGCTTGACCACGCGGATGCGGCGGATGGGGATCCCGAGGAGCGGGGCGATGATCCGCCGGACGTGAAAGGGCACCTGGGTCGACGTGCGCACCATCAAGCGGTGGTCCTCGTCGAGCCAGGTGATCGTGATGTGCGGCTCGATGGACGACTGCTGGACGTAGGGGACGCGGTACGTCCCCTCGAAGATGCGCTCCGCCTCCGCGAACCCCCGCTCGACACTTCCGACCTCGGCCGCGATCTCCGCGGCCAGGTTCCGCGACGCGTCCTTGATCCCGCTCGCGTCCTCCTGGTCGTGGATGACCGGCGCGCCCGGGGCCATGGACTGCTCGGGGTCGAAGACCGCGGGCAGCACCTCGTATTCGACGCGGATCGCCTCGGCGGCGCGCTGCGCGAGCTCCGGATCCTCGGCGGCGACCACGGCCACGCGGTCGCCCACGAAGCGGACCTTGGAGTCGAGCATCACCGTGTCGTAGGGCGACGGTTCCGGCCACCCCTGCCCGGCGGTCGTGTACGGAATGCGCGGGACGTCGTGATGCGTGAGCACGGACACGACTCCGGGCATGGAACGCGCGTGGGTGGCGTCGATGTGGACGATGCGCGCGTGCGCGTGGGGCGAGCGCAGGATGCGCGCGTGCAACATCTCGGGGAGTGCGATGTCGTCCACGAAGGTGCCGCGCCCGGTGGCCAGCTTCACGCTGTCGACGCGCCGCTCGGACTTGCCGATGCTGCGCAGCGGCGCCGCCATCAGCGCTCCCCGCGCGCGGCCCGCAGCACCGCGGCCACCGGCTTCACGTAGCCCGTGCAGCGGCAGAGGCACCCCGCGAGCGCGTCGCGGACGTCGCTCTCGTCGGGATCGGGCACCGCGTCGAGGAGCGCCTTGGCGCAGAGCTCCATCGCCGGGGTGCAGAACCCGCACTGGATCGCGCCCGTCTCCACGAACGCAGCCTGCACGGGATGGAGAGCGTCCGGCGTCCCCATTCCCTCCACCGTCTCGACCTGGGATCCCTCCGCGCGGCACGCCAGCACGAGGCACGCGCACACCGGGAGCCCGTCGACGAGCACGGTGCACGCGCCGCACTCACCCGTCTCGCAGCCGTGCTTCACGCCCCACACCCCGCTCTTCCGCAGCGCGTCGAGGAGCGTCGAGCGCGCGTCGCAGGCCAGCTTCCGGCGTGTGCCGTTCACGGTGAGCTCGATGGCGCCGGACGTGAAGTAGGGGAGCGCCGTGTGCCGCCGCGGCGGCAGCGGCGGGCGCACGCGCGGCGGCGCTTCCGCCGTGCTCGCGCGCGCCTGATGAAAGGCGCGATCGATGGCGCGCCCGGCGAGCACCAGCGCGACGTCGCGGCGGTAGGCGGCCGAGGCGTGGGCGTCGTCGCGGAAGACGGCGCGGGCCGCGATCTGATCGAGGCACCGCCGCCGGTCCTCCTCCTCGCCCGTCGTTCCCTCCAGGCGCGCCTCCGCCTCGAGGATTCGCGCCGGCCGCGAGCGCAGCCCGGTGATCACGATGCGCGCCCGCGAGCACTTGTCGCCGGCCATGGCGAGCGCCACCGCCACCGCGACGATGGACGGCGCCGACGGCGTCACGGCGAGCCGCTCCAGCGCCGTGCCATTGGGACGGCCGGCGATGGAAAGCGCGGTCACGAGCCCGCCGTCGTGCAGGTCGAGGCGCGGGTCCTTGAGGAACCGCAGCGCGGGGCTCTCGACCGTCTCCTTGTCCGTCTGCACGTCGAAGACGGCGTTCAGGGCGAGGAGGGCGGCCACCACCTCGGAGTCGTGCGCGCCGTGCACGGACTCGCCGCCTACCGTCGCCATCCCCCGGATCATGCGGGACGCCGACTGCGCCCGGCAGGCCGCGGGCAGCAGCCCCCGCGTGGCGGTGTGCGCCGCGGGCGAGTCGACGACTTCCTGGAGCGTGGTGAGGGAACCCAGCCGCAGGTCGCCCTCGTCCACGCCGATGCCGCGGAACGGGAGCGCGCTCAGGTCGAGGACGTTCGGGAGATCGGCATCGGACGCGAGGACGCGGGTGCCGCCGGCCACCGGGACGGCCCCGCGGCGCACGAGATCGAGCGCTTCTGCGAGCTCGGCCGGCCGATGATAGCTGCGGATCCCGCGGGCGAGCATGACCCCCGGATTCTACTTCGTCCGGTAACTCCGCCCCGTTTCCCTTTCCGCGCGGTCGAGCATCCCTTCCGCGATCCGGTCCGCGCGTGCGACCAGCGCCTCCACGTCGACCCCCACGAGCGCTCCGCCCTCGACGACGATCCGTCCGTTCACCATCACGGTGTGCGCCGGCTCCGGGAACGGCGTGAACACGAGCGCGGCCAGGATGTCGCTCGACGCGCCGGCGTAGGACAACCGCCGGGTCTCGATCAGCACGAGGTCGGCCGCCTTGCCGGGGGCTATCTGTCCGATGTCGTCGCGGCCGAGGCACCGCGCGCCGCCCCGGGTGGCCATCCACAGCGACTCCTCGGCGGTGACCCACCGCGACGTGTCGGGGTGCGACCGATGGGCGAGCATGGCCTGCCGCGCCTCCGCCATCATGTTCGACGAATCATTGCTGGCCGAGCCGTCGACGCCGAGGCCGACGGGCGCGCCCGCGGCGAGGAGCGCGCGGACGGGTGCGATCCCCGACCCGAGGCGGAAGTTCGACGACGGGCAGTGCGCGACGCCGGTGCCGGTCTCCCCGAAGAGACGCGCTTCGTCCTCCGAGATGTGGACGCAGTGAGCGAGCCACACGTCCGGCCCCAGCCAGCCCAGGCGCCGCAGGTACTCCACCGGTCGGCAGCCGTACATCTGCTGGCAATAGGCGTCCTCGTCGCGCGTCTCCGCGAGATGCGTGTGCAGCCGCACGCCGTGCTCCCGCGCGAGGTCGGCGGTGCGGCGCATGAGGTCGTCGGTGACGGAGAAGGGCGAGCAGGGGGCGAGCGCGATGCGGGTCATCGCGCCCGGGCGCGGGTCGTGATGCTCGCGAATGAGGCGGAGCGAGTCGGCGAGGATCGTCTCCTCGTCCTGGACCACGTCGTCGGGAGGCAGCCCGCCCTGGCTGCGCCCGCGGCTCATCGATCCCCGCGTGGGCTGGAACCGGATGCCGAGATCGCGGGCGGCGGCGATCTCCACGTCGATGAGGCGCGTCTCGCCGCGGGGGAAGAGATAGAGATGGTCGGTGGTCGTGGTGCAGCCGGTCAGCAGCAGCTCGCCGAGGCCGACGCGCGCGGCGGCGTCGACCGCGTCCGCCGTCGTCCCGCGCCACACCTCGTAGAGCTCGGTGAGCCAGGTGAAGAGCGGGGCCTCCTGCACGCGGGGGACGTTGCGGGTGAGGGTCTGCGGAAGGTGGTGGTGCGTGTTGACGAGGCCGGGGAGGACGACCTTGCCCCGGGCGTCGATCGTGCGCTCGGGATCGAGGGACGCCGGGGGCTCGCCGGCGCCGACGGCCGCGATCGTCTCGCCGTCGACCATCACGTACCCGCCCGCGTGGCGCCGGCGCTGGTCGTCCATGGTCACGACCAGCCGCGCGTCGCGGATCAAGGTGCGCATCAGGCGATGCTACCGCGAGCCGCCCGCCCTGTGATTCAATAACAGCCGTTGCGCCGGCTGCTTCTGCCGTTTTCTCTACGATTTGGCGGATTCTTTGGTTCACCATTTTTTCATCGGCATCGCTCAAAGTCCTGACAGTACCTATCATTTCAACGGTTTCAGGGATAATATTGGAGCGATTGCCGCCATGAATAGAGCCGATGGTCACTACTGCAGGATTTTCAGTCACATTCACATTTCTACTTAAAATCGTTTG
>JANMPI010000078.1:0-1778 GCA_031369785.1 Acidobacteriota bacterium | reverse complement strand
CGTCCTCGCTGCTGCTGAAGCTGCCCGCCCTTCCCGAAGAGGTGCGCTACCGCTTCGTCGGCCCGCACCTCATCCTGCGCGACGCGGACGCAAACGTGATCCTCGACTTCATCCGCGACGTGGTCCCCGACCCGTCCATTCCCCGGTAAGGCCATGATCACGACATCACGACGCGGCACGTCCGCCGGCTTCGCCCTGCTCTTCGCCGCCGCCGCGTCCCTCGCCTCCGCCCAGGACCTGAAGCTGCCCAACAAGGACGGCTCGGTGAAGTTCGCGGTGCTCGGCGACTGGGGAACGGGGTCGAAGGAGCAATACCAGGTCGGCGAGCAGATGACCGCCTTCCACACGAAGTTCGCGTTTCCGGTCGTGATCACCACCGGAGACAACATCTACGGCAGCTCCCAGCCCGCGGATTTCAAGGTCAAGTTCGAGCTTCCGTACAAGGTCCTCCTGGCCCGCGGCGTGAAGTTCTACGCGACCCTCGGGAACCACGACAACCCGACCGAGCGCTTCTACCAGCCCTTCAACATGGGCGGCGAGCGCTTCTACACCTTCCGCGGCTCGGCGGGCGGCATCACCCGGGTGGCCCAGGGCGGGGTGCGATTCTTCATGCTCGACAGCAACTACATGGACAAGGCGGAGCTCGACTGGCTGGCCGCGGAGCTCGGCAAATCCGGATCGGACTGGAAGATCGCGGTCTTCCATCACCCGCTGTATTCGTCGGGCGGAACCCACGGGTCGTCGGTCGACCTGCGCAAGATCCTGGAGCCTGTGCTCGTGCAGGGCAAGGTGAACGTCGTCTTCACCGGCCACGATCACTTCTACGAGCGGGTGAAGCCGCAGCAGGGGATCTACCACTTCGTGTCCGGCGCCGGGGGCTCGCTGCGCAAGGGCGACCTGAAGCGCTCGACCGGGCTCACCGACAGCGGCTACGACAGCGATTTCTCGTTCATGCTGGTGGAGATCGACGGCGACGCGATGCACTTCCAGTCCATCGACCGCCTGGGGAAGACGGTGGACTCGGGGGTCGTGCAGCGGCCCACGACCGCCGCACCCGCGCAATCGGCGACGCCCGAGACCGCGGCGCCGGAGCCGGTGCCCTCGGCCGCGCCGGCGATGAACCCGCCGCCGACGCCCGCGCCGTCGCCCACGCCGAAGACGCCGACCGGGCCGGCGATGAGCCCGGCCGCGGCGGCCGAAAAAGGAATCGCGTCGGTGCCCTCGCCCTCGCCGTCACCTTCGCCGTCGCCGACGCCGAAGAGTCCGCGGAAGCCGAGGCCCAGGCCGAAGCCCCAGCCGAAGCGGTCGTCCCCCCCGCGCTGATCGCGGTTCAGGCCTCCCGCCGGCGTGCGCGCCAGAACGCGTACGCCGGCACGCCGGTGGCGAGGACGGCCATGCCGAGGAGCGTGTCGCCCGGACGCTGGGCCACGAGGTTGGCCACGAACAGCCAGCACACGGCGATGAACGCGCCGGTGGTCCACGGATGGCCGGGCACACGAAAGGCGTCCGCGGCCAGCCCGGGGTCGCGCCTCCGGAAGACGAACAGGCAGGACGCGGTGAGGCCGAAGAAGAGGAAGTCCACCGCGATCATGTAGTCGAGGATCTGCCGGTACTCGCCCCAGGCGGTGAGGAGCATCGCGAACGCGCCCTGCAGCGCGATGGCGAACACGGGCGCGCGCGTGCGCGGGTCGAGCCGGCCGACGCGCTCGAAGAACGTCCGGTCGAGGGCCATCGCGTAGTAGACCCGCGGCGCGGTCAACATGCTCTGGCTCAGGAAG
>JANMPI010000060.1:0-5101 GCA_031369785.1 Acidobacteriota bacterium | reverse complement strand
GCGGACAGCTCCGCCGCGCTGCCGGCGGCGGTGGGCGCGCCGCGCAGCGCGGGCTCCGCGGCGAGCAGCTCCTTGGGCGCAAGCTCGACTTCCTTATTCGCCGCGATACCTTTCGCGAGGAGTCCGGCGAGCCGCTCGTGGTTCTTCCGCGCGTTGTCGAGGTTCGCGCGTGCCTGACCGAGCTCGGCCGACCGCGTCGCCGCGTCCGCGCGGAGCGTGGGCGCATCGAAGCGGACGAGAAGGTCGCCCGCCCGCACGCGGTCGCCCTCGCCCTTGGGCATCTCCGCGATGCGCGCCGGCCCGGGAGCGGTGATCGTCCAGTCGGCGCCGGGCGCGGGCTCGATGGTGCCCGTGGCCGTGATCACGGCGCGGATGGATCCGCGGCGCGCTTCCGCGACCTCGACCGCGACCGCTTCTTCGGTCGCCACCTCCTCGGCCGCCTGCTTGTGGCAGCCGACCAGGGCGACGGCCAGGAGGACCGCCAGCGCGCGCCGTCTCAAGGCTTCGGTCCCAGGCGCGTGGCCTGCTCGAGGTCGGCGAGCGCGCTCTCGAAATCGGCGGCCGCTTGCAGCTCCTTCTGCCGCAGCTCGCGCGCCGCGCGCAGCGCTTCGAGCAGGGCGGGCAGTCCTGTCTGCCCGGAGCGATAGGCCTCCTCGGCCATGCCTTCCACCTTTCGGCTGTCCGGCAATATGTCGTCCCGGTAGCGCAGGTAGGCGGTGCGCGCGGCCTGCGCGCGGGCACGCGCCGCGAATGCGCCGGCGTCGGCCTGTCGCCCGAGGGCGGTCCGCTGCGCGCGGAGCTGGGCGAGCGTCGCCTGCTCCACCTGGACGGCGGCGGTGTGCCGCGTGAACACGGGGACCACGACCGCCACCGCGGCATGGTAGCCCCAATCGAACTCGGGATCGGCCCCGTGCGTGATCGTCCCTTCCACCGTGAGGTCCGGCGTCCGCTGCGCCCGCGCGAGGGCGATCCTCGCCTCCGCCTCCGCGATCTGACGCTCGAGCACGGCGAAGGCCGCGTTGGTCCGTTCGTCCACGGCGGCGGGGGCGGGGATCTCCGCCAGGTCGTCCCGCGCCACGGTGGGGGCCTCAACCGGGCGACCGACGTGCGCGTTCAGGTCGGCGCGCGCCGCGGCCAGCTCTCCGGTGAGCGCGGTCGCCTCGTTCTCCGCCGCGTCGAGGACGAGGTCGGCCTGCAGCACGTCGAGCTTGGACACGTCGCCGACCTCTTCGCGCTCGCTGGCCACGCGCTGGCTGCGCGCGGCGAGGTCCTCGATCTCTTGCGCGATCGTGTAACGCCGTTGCGCGGACGCGAGCACGAAGTACGCCCGGCGGGTGTCGGCCTGCGCCTGCCGCTCGGCCCGCACCAGCTCCGCCTCGCCGGTGCGCAGGACGGCCTCGGCGGCGGCGATGCGACGACCGCGCTGTCCGCCGATCTCGAGCGGCTGCGCGACGGTGACGAGGTCGTGCGGCGCCTCGTTGGTGTGCTCGTAGCGCAGCTCGGGGTTCAGCCGCTCGCGCGCGACCGCGACCCCGGCCAGATCGATGGCGCGCCGGAGCCGCGCGGCGGCCAGCGCGGGATGGTTCTCCACCGCGAGGGCGAGCGCTTCCGACAGGGAGAGCGACGCCGGCGGCGGCGGTTCCTGCGCGGCCGCCGTCGCGCCGATCACGCATCCGAGAAGGGCGCCCAGGGTGGAGCGCGCGCGCGTCACTCTTCCATCATGCCGCAAAGAGCGGGGGTTGGATCGCGCGCGCCTCCACGGGCGGGTCGCTCAGACGATCACCACCTCGATGTTGTGCGCCTTCATCGCCGCCACCATCTCCGGCGTCACGCGGTCGTCGGTGATGACCTTGTGGACCTGGTCGAGGGGCGCGATCACGGAGAGGCTGCGGCGCTGGAACTTCGTGGAATCGGCGACGACGATCACCTCCCGCGAGACGCGGATCATGCTCGCGTTCAGCTGCGCCTCCAGCACGTCCGGCGTGGAGAGGCCGATCTCGGGGTCGAGCCCGTCCACGCCGAGGAACAGGCGGTCGGCGTTCAGCCCCCGCAGCGTCTGTTCCGCGTGGGGGCCGACCAGCGAATAGGACAGGTGGCGGAGAATGCCGCCGATCATGATCACGCGCACGTGGGGGAGGTTGGCGAGCTCCATGGCGATGTTCAGCGCGTTCGTGATCACGGTCAGCGACTTCAGCTTCAGGAACTTGATGTGGCGGCTCACCTCGGCGGTGGTCGTCCCCGAGTCGAGCATCACCGTCTCGTTCTCGCGGATCATCTGCGCCGCGGCGTGGCCGATGCGGACCTTCTCGCCGTGGTGGAGCGTCTCCTTGACGTCGAGGGGGACGTCCTGCAGCGCGGGCGCGCGCTTCAGCGCCCCGCCGTGGGACCGGATGACCGCGCCGGAGCGATAGAGGGTGTCGAGATCCCCGCGCACGGTCACCGCGGAGACGCCGAACCGCTGGACCATCTCGTCCACGGTGACCCGCCCCTGCTTCTCGACCAGATCGAGGATCTTCTGCCGCCGCTCCTCGACCAGCAGGCGGGGATGTGCGTTCATGGGCATCGCGGGCGGCCGCTCCTCGGGCGGATCGGCATCATAGCAGCCAGCGGTCGATGTTCTCGGCGACGAACGCATCGTCGGTCAGATGGGGATGGGCGGCGAGGACGCGGTCGATTTCCTCCATCTGTCCGGGCGACAGGTCCTCGCGCGGATCGAGGCACCAGCGGCCGGCGAGCAGCCCCTGGCGCCGCAGGATCTCGTGCAGCCCGGCAATGCAGCCAGCGAAGCCGTTGCGCGCATCGAAGAGGGCGGCGTTGGCGTCGGTCAGGTCCGCGCCTCTCGCCAGCAGCTCGAGGGCATCCCGGCCGCCCGCGCGTCGGCACGCCTGGACCGCATCCAGCGTGGCTCTGGCCTTGCGCGTCCAGACCGACCATTGGCCGAGGAGACCGCCGGCGCAGCGGATCGGCGGCTGGCCGGGCGCGGAGGGGAAATCGGTGAGCAGGTCGGCCACGATGCAGTCGTCGTTGCCGGTGTAGAGGGCGACATCGTCCCGCCCGCTCTCGGCGAGCGCCCGCGCGACCTCGAGCGTCCGATAGCGGTCGAAGGGCGCGACCTTGATCGCGACCACGCCGGGGATCTCGAGGAACGCGCGCCAGAAGGGATGATCGAGGACGCGCCCGCCGACCGCGGTCTGCAGGTAGAACCCGAAGAGGGGAATGATTTCGGCGACCCGCCGGCAGTGGTCCACGAGCGCGGCGTTGGTGGCGTCCCGCAGCGCGGCCAGGCTGAGGAGCCCTGCGTCATACCCGAGCTCACGCGCGAAACCGGCCTCCGCGATCGCCTGCGCGGTCTGCCCGCAGACGCCGGCGATGGCGACGAGCGGGGTTCCGCCGCCGTTCGCGTGCGCGCGCAGCACGTCCATGGCCAGGGCGAGCACCGGGCGCAGCAGGCCGACGGCCGGATCGCGGATCGCGAACTGAGTGGTGTGCACGCCGACCGCGACCCCGCCGGCGCCCGCGGCACAGTAGTAGCGGGTGAGGGCGGTCTGGCGCCGCTCGTCGAGACGCCGCGAGGCATCGAGCGCCAGCGGGTGCGCCGGAATGACCAGCCCGGAAAGGAGCGCCTCAGAAGCGCCCATCGGTCCTCTCGAACTTGGTCGGCTTGCCTAGCGATCGGCCGCCGCGCTCCACCCACGTCGCGCACCACTCCATGAGCTCGGCGGTCGTGACCGTGGGCGGGCCGAGAAGGCGCATCGCGAGCCCGGCATCGCCGAGCAGGCAGGGGCCGCCTTCGCTCCCCACGATCTGCGCCTCGCGGCCGAAGCGGCGGGCGAAGAAGAGCGCCGCCTCGCGCACGGAGATCGCATCGGGCCCGGTCACGTTCAGCGCCCGCGCCGGCGCCGCGCAAAGGGCGAGGCTCCGGAGCGCGTACGAGTTCGCGTCTCCCTGCCAGAACGCGTTCACGTGGCCGACGGTCACGTCCACCGGCTCGCCCGCCCACACCTTCCGCGCCACGTCGGCCAGCGTGCCGTAGCGGAGGTCGACGGAGTAGAAGAGACGGAAGAGGAGCGTGGGCGTGCCCGTCTCGCGAGCCGCGTACTCGAACACGCGCTCGCGGCCGAGGCACGACTGCGCGTACTCGCCGACCGGCGCCAGCGGGACCGTCTCATCGCAGCCCCCGGTCGCGGCATCGACGAGCGGGTACACGTTGCCGGTGGAGAAGGCGACGATGCGGGAGCGCGCGTAGCGCCGCGCCACCAGCGCGGGGGCCACGGTGTTCTGCATCCAGGTGACGTCGGGGCGTCCGCTCGACCCGAACTTCATGCCCGAGAGATAGAGGACGTTCGCGGAGTCGGGAAGGGCATCGACCTGCGCCGGGACCAGCAGATCGCAGGCCACGCACTCGATGTCCTCGGCTTCGAGACCGCGCGCGACCGCGGGATCGGAGAAGCGCGAGACGGCGATCACCCGGGGCCCCGTGCCCGCGGCATTCGCGGCGCGGCGGATCCGGCGCGCCAGCGAGGGGCCCATCTTTCCTCCCGCGCCGAGGACCGCCACGTCACCGGCGAGGCCGCGCATCATGTCGATGTCGCGGGGGTCGGGGCGCGACAGCGCTTCTTCGAGCTCCGCGTCCGTCGCCGGTCCCATCAGCCGAGCTCGGGCCCGAACACGGCGAAGGTGAGCTCGGGATACCCGCCGCGCCGGCCGCCGGCGCGGTACATCCGCGTCAACGGGCGCTGCTCGCGGAGGCCGAGGCCGGCCAGGGCGGCCACCCACCCCGCAGGTGCCGTCGGAACGTCGAGCATGACGTGGCGGCCGTCGGCCGCGGTCATGGCCGCGGCGACGAGCGTGCGCGCCATCCCGACATCCTGGGCCACGACGGGGCCGATGTGGACGCCGCGACCTCCCTCGCGCCCGAAGCAATAGCCGAGGACGGCGCCCCGGTCCTTCACGCACCACGCGAGCCCGGGGGCTCGCGCGTGGGCCCAGCGGATGGTGCGCGAGCGATCGGCGCCGAAGGCCTCGGGGTCGAGGGCGATGATCGTCTCCAGGTCGCCGGCCTCGACCGGGCTCACGCCCGCGCCGACGCCCGACGATGTCG
>JANMPI010000043.1:0-4300 GCA_031369785.1 Acidobacteriota bacterium | reverse complement strand
ACGCCGCTGATGCGGTACCGCGCCATCACTTCCAGCGCTTCCGCGACGCGCGCGGTGGGGGAGACGGTGACGGGGTCGACGATCATCCCCGACTCGCTGCGCTTGACCTTGTCCACCTCCGACGCCTGGGCGGCGATGGTCATGTTCTTGTGGACGATCCCGAGGCCGCCCTCCTGCGCCATGGCGATGGCGAGCGGGGCCTCGGTGACGGTGTCCATGGCCGCGGAGACGATGGGGACGTTGAGAGTGATGTTCCGCGTGAGGCGCGTCCGGACGTCCACCTCGGAGGGCAGGACCTCGGACTCCTGCGGGACGAGCAGGACGTCGTCGAAGGTCAGGGCCTCGGGGATCCGGTCCTCAAGCATCAGGCCTCCAACAACAGCTGCGCGAGCGGCGGGGGGGTCTGGGGGGCGTGACTGTAGCGCCCCCCAGGTCAATCTGATGCTGGAGGACCGGATCTCCGAAGCGCTCACCTTCGACGACGTCCTCCTCGTGCCGCAGCGCTCCGAAGTCCTGCCGTCCGAGGTCGACGTCAGCACGCGGCTCACGAAGAAGATCACCCTCAGCATCCCGATCATCTCCGCCGCCATGGACACCGTCACCGAGGCCCCGCTCGCCATCGCCATGGCGCAGGAGGGCGGCCTCGGGATCGTCCACAAGAACATGACCATCGCCGCCCAGGCCGCGGAGGTGGACAAGGTCAAGCGGAGCGAGTCGGGGATGATCGTCGACCCCGTCACCGTCTCCCCCACCGCGCGGGTGGCGGAAGCGCTGGAAGTGATGGCGCGGTACCGCATCAGCGGCGTGCCCGTCACGCAGGGGACGAAGCTGGTCGGGATCCTCACCAACCGCGACCTGCGCTTCGAGACGCGCACCACGCTGCCCGTCTCCGACCTGATGACCAAGGAAGACCTGATCACGGTCCCGGTGGGCACGACGCTCGCCCAGGCGAAGGAGATCCTCCACCGCCACAAGGTCGAGAAGCTGCTGGTGGTCGACCGCGACTTCAACCTGAAGGGCCTGATCACCGTCAAGGACATCCAGAAGCAGATCAAGTATCCGAACGCCTGCAAGGACTCCCTCGGACGGTTGCGGGTGGGCGCCGCGCTCGGGGTCACCCCCGATGTGCTCGATCGCGCGGCCGCGCTGGTCGAGGCCAAGGTGGACGTCGTCGTGATCGACACCGCGCACGGCCACACCACCCGCGTGCTGCAGACGATCGAGGCCTTCAAGAAGCGCTTCCCCGATCAGGAGGTCATCGCCGGCAACGTCGGCACCTTCGAAGGAGCGGCCGACCTCATATCCGCCGGCGTCTCCGCGGTGAAGGTCGGCATGGGCCCGGGCTCGATCTGCACGACGCGCATCGTCTCCGGCGCCGGCATGCCGCAGATCACCGCCATCTCGCAAGCGGCCAGGGCGGCGGAGAAGGCGGACGTCCCGATCATCGCCGACGGCGGGGTCAAGTTCTCCGGCGACGTCGTGAAGGCGCTGGCCGCGGGCGCCTCGTCGGTCATGATCGGATCGCTCTTCGCGGGGACGGACGAGAGCCCCGGCGAGCTGATCCTGCGCCAGGGACGCTCCTTCAAGAGCTATCGCGGCATGGGCTCCATCGGGGCGATGAAGGAAGGGTCGCGCGACCGCTACTTCCAGGAATTCGAGGGCAATTCGCAGAAGCTGGTCCCCGAAGGCATCGAGGGCATGGTCCCCTACAAGGGGCCCTTGTCCGCGATGGTCCAGCAGCTCGTGGGCGGCCTGCGCGCGGGGATGGGCTACTGCGGCACGCCAACCTTGAAGGAGCTCGCCACCCGGGCGCGCTTCGTGCGCATCTCCAGCGCGGGCCTCAAGGAGAGCCACGTCCACGACGTGATCATCACCAAGGAAGCGCCCAATTACCGGCTGGAGTAGGACCGCGGCCGTCGCACTGGTGGGCGTGGTGGCGGCGGGGTGCAACCGGAAAGCGACGCCCGAGCAGTACCTCACCTACTACAACGCCGAGCACGCTTTGACCGTCCGCTACCCCGCGAGCTGGAAGAGCGAGCAGGTGAGGCAGGCCGAAGGCAGCTACCACTACTTCACCGCGCCGACCGCCGGCACGGAGCGCAAGCCCGCGGTCTCGATCGTCCTCGTCGCGGGACAGCTGGCGTCGACGCTGGACGCCTTCGCTCAGCCGTACCTCGCCGGGCTGACCGTGTCCGAGACGCGCGAGGAGGCGCGTCCGGGCGCGCGCGGGCGCACGTGGTCGACGATCTCCGCCGACGGCAAGACGCGCCAGCGCCTGTTGCTGCTGCAGGAGGACACGCGCGTCTACGGCCTGCACGCGCAGGGCGACGCGGACGGGTTCGCCGCCCATGAGCCCGCCATCCAGGAAATGATCCGCAGCTTCAGCCTCGAGCGGTGGGCGCTTTACACCGAGGAGCGGAACGATCCCTACCGCTACGCGATCCGATTGCCGCCGACGTGGAAGTCGACGCGCACGTTCTCGGGTGGAGGCACGCTCCTGAAGCAGTTCACGAGCCCCGCCCTGGGCATGGACAAGGGCGGCCAGACCGTCCATGCCGCGCTCACCCTCACCGTCGAGGACGTTCCCGCCGCGTCCACCGCGGAGGCCTTCCACACCGCGATGCAGGCGAAGCTCGGCCCGAACTTCCAGCTCCTCGGGCACACGGCGTGGAAGGACGGCTTCGTCGACCTCCTGCGGACGGAGACCCCGATGTCGGAGTCGCGCGGGAAGCGGTTCTACCGCCTCGCCGCGGGCCGCGCGTACACCCTGGCCTTCGAGGCGCGCGGGGACGTCTACCCGCGCGTGTCGCGGTGGTGCGACATGATCGCGGCGAGCCTCAAGGTGGGCCCGGAACTGGACGCGAAGTGAAGGCGGCGCTGGGACGCATCGGCGGCGTCCTCGGCCGGATGCTCCACGCTCCGGAAACCGCCGAGATGATCGTGGGCCCCGACGGACCCGAAGGGTCGCTCGCCGTGCCCAGCGACGGCGACGGACGCTTCGAGGTACGCACCGTCCAGGGGCGCGCCTGCATCACCCCCGACGAGACGTCGTACTACCTCTACGGCGTGCTGCCCGCGGACCTCCTCGCGCGCGCGCCCGGCGCGGCCTGGGTCGAGGTCGAATACTTCGGCGAGGCGCAGGGCCAGTTCCGGCTCCAGTACGCTTCCACCGATCGCGGCGCCGACTTCGACGGCCTCTACAAGATGGCGGAGCAATACTGGGCCCCCGGGGACGCCGGGCTTCGCCGCTTCCGCCGCGCACTCTTCCCGCTGCCCGACCTCGATCCACGGCGGAAGCAGAACCTGGGCGCGTCGTTCCGCCTCGAGTTCCGCTCCGAGCTCCTGGTGTCGCGGATCTCCTTCCGGCTGCGCGCGCCGGAGGACCGCGACCGCTTCACCGCGCTGGCCCCGCTCCCCGACCTCAAGAAGCTGCCCGGCCGCTTCTATCCCATCAACTACCTGTTCGTCGAGATCACCAACGCGTGCAACTTCAAGTGCACGTGGTGCCCGGACGACATCATGGACCGCCGCCGCGGCTTCATGAAGAAGGAGAAGGTCTTCCGCATCCTCGACGAGATCGCGGCCAAGCGGCCGTGGCTGGGGCCGCTCTACCCCGTGAAGCTCCACCAGATGGGCGAGCCGATGCTGCACCCGGAGCTGCCCGCCATCGTCGAGTACGCGGAGACGCGCGGGGTGGGCATCGAGCTCAACACCAACTGCGGGCTCATCACCCCCGAGAACATCGACGCCCTCTATCGCGCGGGACTGACCAGCCTGATCCTGTCGTACCAGACGCCCGACGTCGCCTCCTTCAAGACGCGGAAGGCCCCGCGCATCTCGTTCGAGGCCTATCGCGACAAGGTCCGCCTGGCCGTCGAGCGCAAGGTCGCCACAGGCGCGCGCACGCGCCTCGAGATCGACATCATGAACACCAAGTACGCCGACGGCTACACCATCGTTAGCGAGGACGAGCAGGCGGCGGCCTTCATCGAGGACTGGATCTCGTTCTGCGAGGAGCTGGAGCGCCGCTACGGAGTCGCGCCGCGCAACCACGACCACGGGCGGATCAAGGGCTTCCGCTTCCTCGACCAGGACGAGAACGGCAGCCGCTACGAGCTGCTCGACGGGGTGACGCTGGTCTGGAAGCGGTGCCACTCCTGGGGCAACGTCATCGACACCGCCGGCGCCACCGGCACCTTCGACCCCACCGGCAAGACGGGACCGACGGCCGCGCCGGTGCGGGACACGTATTGCCCGGCGCCGTACGACCAGTTCGTGATCCAGTGGAACGGCGACGTGG
>JANMPI010000019.1:0-1665 GCA_031369785.1 Acidobacteriota bacterium | reverse complement strand
AACGTGAACCCGACGCTCTTGGCCCAGCCCCGGGCCACGTCTTTGGACTCAATGACGTCGATCACCAGGACCTGGACGCCGCGGTCCTTGTACGCCTTCCAGAGCGCCTCGAGATGCGGAGCCTCCGCATTGCAAAAGGGTCACCAACTCGCGCCGAAGTGCAGGACCACCAGGCGCCCGCGAAGGTCCGCCAGGGACAGCGTCTTTCCTTGGAGGTCGGCGAGCGAGAAGGCCGGGGCGGGCTCGCCCAGCATCGGCTGGCGCGCGGGCTCCGCTGGGCGCGCGGCCACGGCGAGGAGGACGACGGTCGCGAAAACCAGCGTGCGTTGCAGCATGGCCCAATCCTACCGCCGGGCGGCAGCTCGCGACGAGCCACCCACCGTGTTGCCTACGGTAACGTGAGGCGCGTCGATTGCCACGCGACCATTTGCCAGCGCCCGTTTTGGCTGACCCAGACATCGAGGAAGCGGATCTCAAATGCGTTCGGGCCACCGTCCGCATCAACTTCCACATGCGCGCGCCCAGTGACGACGGCCGTCTTCCCGTAGACACGGGCCCGCACTTCCTGACGATCGAACCTCTTGTAGCGCAGCTTCCCCGTCTTCAGTCGCTCGATGAACTCGCTCCTGGTCTCCAGTTGGCCGCCGGAGTGCACATACGTCAGATCAGCGGAGAGAAACTCGCTGAGCGCGGGCAAATTGCCGGCCAGCATCGCCTGGACCCGCGCTTCCTCCACTTGAAGGACCGCTCGCTCGGGGTTGTCGGCGAAAGCTGCAGTGGCCAGGACGGTGCTGAGGCCCGCGATCACACACAGGCCGACTCGGTGTGACCTCATCGTCCACCCCAATCTTGTGGGTGCGTCTCGTGGAGCATCCCGTCCGCGCAACGCATGCATCAGCGGACGATGACGGTATGTGCGCCGCCGGAGGCGCTGAACGCCGTCTGCAACACATCCAACAGACTCTTGCCGTCAGACGTCACGAAGTAGTCGGCCAGGGTCTTGATGTGTGGCGCGACCCGGCCGGCCCTCCCAAGGAAACAGACGCTGAAGCTGGTCGAAATCTCCGCCCCGGTGAGCACGAGGCCTTCGGCTGCGATCCGGGCATACAGTTGCTCCCCAAGCGGTCCCTTCGTCGCTGTCTCCGACGCAAATCGTTCGAACTCCACCGGTGATCCATGCCATCGCGGCATGAGATCCTGATGAACCGGCGCGCGCTCATTGCCACGGCCCGCCTGGCGGCCACGTCCCCTCGCCCGGGACGCCCGAACGCAGATCCTCGAACAGCGGCAGCAGGAAGGCGCCCAGCAGCGCCGTGAACGCGCGGCCGGGATCCTCGGGAATGGCGAGCCCGGCCCTCCGAGCGAAGGCCCGCACCTGCGCCGGACGCGATGGATTCTCCCAATACGCCGGTGTCAGGCCGAGAGGCTCTTCGGCGGGGATCGGCGTGTGCCGGCGCGCGAACGTCCGGCGCACCGCCTCGGCCAGAGTCTTCCGAGAGAACTCGAAGCGGCTCGCGAGGTAGTGCAGGTCGAAGAAGTCCTTGATGCGGCTATTGCGATCACCAAGGACGACCAGGGCCTCGAGCTTCTCGGCGACCACCGCTTCGGGCGGGTACGCGAGGACGTCGGGTGCGGGAAGGTCGAGGAGGGCCGGGTACGCGCAGC
>JANMPI010000017.1:0-3889 GCA_031369785.1 Acidobacteriota bacterium | reverse complement strand
TGGGCGGTTTCGCTCCCGGTACCGTCGGCGGTCCGGTGGGCGGGGTCGTCCCGGCGCAGAATCGTTCCATTCCCAGTGCGCCGACGGCGAATGCGGTGATGCCCGCCGTCCTCCCCTCCGCGGTCGCGAAGCAGGCCCTGTTGCAGGGCGAAGTGGGCGCGATGCGCGCGCAGGGCGAGGCGGATCTCAACCACGCCGCGGTCGCTCTCGCCGCGGCGGCGGGCCCGATCGACGTCGCCTGGTCGGGCTTCAAGATCCAGTGCCTCCGCGGCTTCACGGCGGAGACGACGTCGTCCGGCCGCGAGTGGTACCTGCTCGCGCAGGGCCGGATCGCGACCCCGTCCGACGACGGCTGCCGCGCGATGTTCAGCGATCTCACCGCGCGCGCCAATGGGTTCATGCAGCAGCTCGACATCGTCGAGGACGCGGCGCGCAAGGCGGACGTGCTCCCGGTGCGCGTGCGCGAAGTGTTCGACCGGCACCGCCTGCGGTAGGACGATCGCGGCCGTTCGCAAGGAGGGGCGCCGTCAGCCCCTCCTTTTTTTATGGCCGGCGGGGGGCGGGCGTGGGGGCGGCGGGCGCATTCGTGAGCGCCTGGCCGAGGTTGTACTTGATCTCGAAGGCGATCTTCGTCACCTGCATCCCCTCGAAGCCCTTCACACGGCAGGAGAGCGCCGCCATCACCGGACCGTCGGGGCCGCGGCGGTACTCGATCTCGCAGTAGCGGCATTCGCCGTTCCAGCAGTACTTGCCCGACGCGATGTCGGGGCCGACGAAGCTCAGCTGCCGCAGCAGCAGGTTGTTCTCCGGCACCTGGAGCAGCTTGCCGCGCACTTCGATCGTGATGAGCCGCGTCCACGGCTCGAAAAGGTGCTCCGACATCGCGACGATTACAGCACGCGCCCGTCGCGCCGTGCAACGAACGGATAGAATCGGCCGATCGACGAGGAGGTCCCTTGGCCCAGACGACGGTGGCCGCGCCCGTGGCGTTCAAGCCCTACGTGGCCGAAGAGGCGAGCCTCCCCGAGCTGACGATCCGCGCTCTCGTCCTGGGCGCGATCCTCGGCGTCGTGTTCGGCGCGTCCTCGGTTTATCTCGGCCTGCGCGTCGGCCTGACCGTGTCCGCCTCGATTCCCATCGCGGTCATCTCGATTACCGTGCTCCGCCGGCTGTCGAAGGTGCTCGGGTCGCAGGCCTCCATCCTCGAGAACAACATCGTGCAGACCGCGGGATCAGCGGGGGAGTCGATCGCCGGGGGGGTCATCTTCACCATCCCCGCCCTCATCTTCCTGGGCTTCGAGCTCGACTGGACGCGCACGATGGTGCTCGCGCTCATGGGCGGCATCCTCGGCGTTCTGCTCATGATCCCGCTCCGCCGCTACCTGATCGTGAAGGAGCACGGCGTCCTCAAGTACCCCGAGGGAACGGCATGCGCCGAGGTCCTGATCGTCGGCGAGGAAGGCGGCACCCAGGCCGGCCTCGTGTTCAAGGGGCTCTTCGCGGGCGCCGCCTACAAGTTCCTGAACCTCGTCCTCGCGCTCTGGAACGAGTTCCCCGAGCGCATCCTCGGCTTCTACCAACGGACGGCGCGGCTGCGGCTCGATTGCGATCCAGCACTCCTCGGCGTCGGCTACATCATCGGATACCGCTCGTCGGCCCTGATGGTCGGCGGCGGCCTGCTCGCTTCGCTGGTCCTCATCCCCGCGATCACGCTTTTCGGCGAGGGGCGGTCGACCTTCCTCTATCCGGCGACCATGTCGATCTCGGACATGGGGCCGGACGACATCTGGTCGAACTACATTCGCTACATCGGCGCGGGCGCGGTCGCGGCGGGCGGGATCATCAACCTGGCGCGCGCGCTGCCCACGATCTTCGAGTCCTTCGCCGCTTCCTTCCGCGACCTGCGGAAGAGTGGAACCGGCGAGGGGGGTAGCACGCGCCGCACCGAGCACGACATCCCCATTACCTTCGTGCTCGTGGGCGCGGTTGGACTCGCCCTGGCCATGACCCTCGTCCCCCAGCTGCGCGTCAACCTGCTGACCGCGTTCCTGATCATCGTGTTCGGCTTCTTCTTCTCCGTGGTCTCGTCCCGCATCACCGGGGAGCTCGGGTCGTCGTCCTGCCCGATCAGCGGCATGGCCATCGCGACCCTCATGGGGACGTGCGGGATCTTCCTCGCCCTGGGCTGGACCGGGCACGGCTACACCGCGGCCGCGCTTTCCGTCGGCGCCGTCGTCTGCATCGCGGCCAGCAACGCGGGCACGACGAGCCAGGACCTGAAGACCGGATATCTGGTGGGCGCAACGCCCTGGAAGCAGCAGGTCGCCCTGATCATCGGCGTGCTGGCGACCGTGTTCGTGGTCGGCTGGACCGTCATCGCGCTCAATCGGAGCCTGACCAAGGTCGTCCCCACGACTCTCGTGGCCCACGTGAGCGCGGACTCCAACGAGAGGCTGAACGGCCCCGACGGGGTGAGCTATCGCGTGGCGCGCGCGCACGGCATCGAGGGCGTGCCCAACGCGGCCTACCTCGTGGACGACGCCGGGCAGGTCCGCTTCCAGGTGGAGGAAGGGATCGGGTCCAAGGAGATCGCGGCGCCGCAAGCGCGGCTCATGAGCCTGGTGATCGAGGGAATCCTCACCCGCCAGCTGCCGTGGGGGCTCGTCCTCATCGGCGTGTTCATCTCCGTGCTCCTGGAAATCGTCGGCGTGCCGGCGCTGGCCTTCGCGGTGGGCGTCTATCTGCCCCTGGAGAGCACGACCCCGGTGTACTTCGGCGGGCTCGTGAGCTGGCTCGTGCAGCGGAAGAGCGGCGTGCAGGCGTCGGAAGGCGACTCCGGCCCCGGCGTCCTCTACAGCTCGGGCCTCATCGCCGGCGGATCGCTGATGGGGCTGGCCTACGCGATCCTGCAGCCGGAGAAGTTCGCCCACGTGAAGGAGTTCCTGAACCTCGGCAAGTACCTCCCGCCGTGGTTCACGCAGGGCTCCGCGGTCGGCCTGATCACGTTCCTCTTCATCACGTGGCTTCTCTACCGGGCGGGGCGCTCCGGTGAAGGAGCGGTGGCGACGCCCCACGTCTAGAACGTGAAAATTGCCTTCATCGGGACGCACGGGGTGGGGAAGACCACGCTGTGCTACGACCTCGCGGGATCGCTGAAGCGCGGTGGCGTGGCCGTCGACATGGTGAAGGAGGTCGCGCGTCTCTCGCCCCTGCCCATCAACCGCAAGACGTCGATGGACGCCCAGACCTGGATCCTGATGACGCAGGTGGCGGAGGAGATCCGGTCCAAGACGTTCAACGACGTCGTGGTGTGCGACCGCAGCGCCCTCGACAACTACGCCTACATGGTCCTGGCCTGCGGCCGTCAGAAGCCGTTCGAGCGCTTCGTCGCGCACTGGATGAAGACGTACGACCTGCTGTTCAAGGTCCCGATTTTCGGCGTCGCCGACGCCGACGGCGTGCGCGACACCGACGCGTTCTTCATGCGCTCCATCGACGGCCTGGTGGACAAGCTCCTGGCCGAGATGGCGGTCGAGCACGAGGTGCTGCCCGCGTCGGACCGGTCGCGGTGGATCGAGCACGTGCGCGACGTGGTGACGAAGCGGCCGGAGATGGCCCGGCTGTTCCGCTAGTCGGGAGACGGGCTGGGATACTTGACATCGCGCGGGGGCTCGCACTAAATCCGACCGCACCATGACCACTGACCGCGCCGCCATCAATCTCCCCGCCGTCGCCCGCCCCCCCGCCGACGCATGGACGAGGGATCGCCGGTTCTTCACCGGCATGGCCCTCGCGATCCTGCTGACGGTCTTCGTCGGCTTCGCGCCGTCGTACTACATGAAGATCGTGTTCGGGGCGCCGGGGGTGTCGGGCGCCCCCATCCTGTCAC
>JANMPI010000001.1:0-4886 GCA_031369785.1 Acidobacteriota bacterium | reverse complement strand
GAGCTGGAACACGAGCCCGAGGCCGCGCAGGAACCACGAGTAGAAGGAGTAGTACTCGTGGTTCCTGCTCGGCCTCGGGCTCGTGTTCCAGCTCCCGGTGATCATCTTCGTGCTGGCGCGCATCGGCCTCGTGACCGCGGGGTTCCTCGTCCGCCACTTCAAGTACGCGGTGCTCGTGGCCTTCATCGCCGCCGCCATCATCACCCCCACGCCGGACGTGATGTCGCAGACGATGCTCGCCCTGCCGATGCTCGCGCTCTACGTCCTGGGGATCGGGGTGGCGTGGGCCTTCGCGCGCCCGCGGCGCATCGCCCCGGTCAGCGAGGAACGGTGAAGCCGAGGGCAGCGCCGCTCACGATCTTCTCGTGCGCCGCCGCCCCCGCGTTCATCTCGATCACGTAGGCCGCGCGCCGCATCGGCTTGTACGACGGGCAGGGGTCCATCCTGCACGGCGGGACGCTCGGCTCGACGTGGACCACCTTCTTGTTCTCGTCCAGCCACACGATGTCGATCGGGAAGCGGCAGTTCTTCATCCAGATCGCGTGGAAGTCGAGGGCGTCGAAGATGAACAGGAGGGCGCGGCCGGCGGGCAGCGACGAGCGGAACATGAGCCCGCGCGCGCGATCCTCGTCGTCGATCATGAGCTCGGTCATGAAGACCCTTCCCGAGGGCAGGGTCAGCGGGATCGTCACCGGGGCCGCCGGCGAGGGCGCCGGGCGGAGCGCGCAGCCGAGGACGAGGAGCGTGGGAAGGAGCCAGGGGGCCAGCATCGATTCCGATGGTAGCACCCGCGGCGCGCGGTCAGGCGGCGCGGAGGGCCTGGCGGGTGAGCGCGGCGAGCATCGCGATCACCGTCAGGAGGCCGCCCCACAGCAATGCGGGATGGCGCTCCGTCCACGGCGGCGCCACGGCGGCGCGCGGTGTGATCTCCGGCGGTCCGAGCGTCACCTCGTGGGCCCGCGCGGCGAAGAGGTCGGCATCGCCGACGGTGCGGGCGAGATCGTAGGCCGGCGTCGAGCGCCGCTCGTCTCCGTAGGTGAGACGGTAGCGGCGGCCGGCCGCGGCCTCGAAGACCAGCCGCTCCACCGGCGCCAGGACGGTGGCCCGCGCGATCTGGAGTGGCGCGTCGTCCCGGTTGCGGATCCGCACCCGCACCACGCGATGGCGGCCGGCCACGTCGACCCGGCGCAGCTCGCGGACTTCGCCGTCGTCCTCCGCGCGGTAGAGGATCCCCTCGCCGAGGAAGCTCCAGGCCAGGGGCGGCCCCGCCTGGCCGGGCGGCGGATCGAGCCGGGCCTCGACGCTCACCCCGCGCCAGAAGCGCGGGTCGGCGGCGTCGATCACGATGCCGCGGAACGGCTGGCGCCGCGCCCCGAGGTCGAAGGTCAACACCGTCTCGCGCGCTTCTGAATTTTCCGCGCGGGCGAAGGGCGCGGGCAGCCCCGCCTCCCGCGAACGGCGGCGGCCCCCCACGGTCGCCTGCGCGTCGTGGATCTGGATGCGGTCGGGGTCGTCCGGGCCGTGGAAGACGGTGACGCGCAGGAGCTGGTAGTTGTTCTCGGGGAGCGGGATCGACTCGTAGCGCGCGGCGGCGGGAGGCGGCACCGCGAAGACGTAGGCACGGTCGACGATCGTCACCCACTCCGGCTCGCGCCGGGCGCGGCCCTCGACGGTGACGCGCCGCCGGAAGTTGTCTCCGGAGAGCGCCAGGGTGAGCCCGCTCTTCAGCGTGGGGGCGCCGAAGTCGAGGGTGACCATCGCCTTCTGGCCGCGCACGAAGGACGCATCGCTCAGCGCGGGATGGGTGGAGGGCGCCGGGCGGTCGTCGGCGCGGCCGAGCAGGTACGGCGTTTCGCGGCCCGCGTCGTCGGTGATCCGCAGATCGCCGAGGTCGGCGCGTCCGTTCTCGTAGATGTCCCGGTCGAGGACGATGACCAACGGCCCCGGCGGGCCGGGCGCGACCTGGCGCGTGACGTCGGCGGCCAGGGCGGGCAAGGGCAGCAATAAGACGGCCATCGCCCACCCGCGCTGCGTCACGGAGTGGGCGCCGGCATGAGCCGCTGCCGGAAGCGGAGGTTCAGTTACGCGCCGGCCATGAGCAGCAAGCCGAGGGCGAGGAACGCGAACATGCGATAGGGGACGGAGAAGTCCTCGAGGTCCGAGAGGACAACCTTGCCCGCGGTGATCGCGAAGAGCGCGTACGCCGCGTAGAAGAGCGACCGGCTGCGGGCGGCCAGCCCCGCGGCCAGGAGGCCGGTGGCGAAGATGGTCCACAGCACGGAGATGGCGAGGCCGCTGATCCGCCGTGCCGCGTCGCTCGCCGCCGCGTTGCCCACCCGCTCGGCCTCCATCCGCCGCTGCGCGAAGGTCGCGCGGGTCTCGCCGTTCAGCACGCCGAAGAGGAGCGCGATGGCGAGGGCGCCGACGATCGGTCCCACCGCCGCGTCCAGGGGATGGCGCGACTGCCGCAGGCTCCGCGTCACCCAGAGCGCGGCGCCAAAGGCCGCGATCACGGCGAGCCACGTGCCGAAGACGGGGTTCAGCACCGGACGGAAGGCGCCCGCGTGCAGCGAAGTGTTGACGCCGACGAGGTGGATTGCCGCGAGCAGCAGCACCGCGTAGCCGCCCGCGCGCGCCGGCGCCGACGCGAATCGCGTTCCGAGCGCGAGGAGCAGCACCGCTTCCGCGGCCCACGCGAGCGTGACGCCGTGCAGGCCGAGCTGGATCGGGATGGCGAGGGTCACGAAGGCGGATGCGAGGCCGAGCGACGCGCGGACGAGCCGATGGTCACGCTCGGAATGGCGAAGCGCGGCGAGACCGATGACGAGGTAGGCCGCGGCCAGGCCGGCGGCGACGGGCCCCTTGAGCGCGGGATGCGTCGCGTCGAGCACCGCGTACAGGAACCACCACGTGAATCCGCCAAAGGCGAGGTGCGCGACGACGTCCGCGCTCGCGAGGCGCTGGCGGAAGAGAAGGCCGCGCACGAGAAGGGAGGCCGCGAACACCGCCACCGCGGGGATGGCGACGAGATAGGCGTCGCCCGCGCGCGCGGGCGTGAAGTAGCGGTGCATCCAGAGCGCAACGGAGAGCGCGGTCGAAAGGATGCCGAGGACCTCGGCCTCCCGCCATCGTCCCCGCACCAGCACCGCAAGGCCGGCCATTGCGGCCAGGAACGCGCCCACCTCGAGCGGGCGGTCGGTGGTCGCGCACAGCGCGGCCGACGCGAGCCCGGCGCCGGCGAGCACGGTGAGCTCCAGGCCCGGCACGGTGGGGGCGGCCCTTGCCCCGGCCCACGGGCCGGCGAGGGCGGGCAGGATGAAGAGGAGCGCGGCGAGCAGCACCCAGAGGGCCGCGATGCCGAAGGCGTCCGCGCGATAGTGAATCGCCCACCAGACCGCGAACGGAAGGCCGGCGGCAACGGCGGCCAGCGCGGCGAGACCGCGTTCCAGGATCGTCGACTCGCGGAGCGCGAACGCGGCGAGGAGGAGGGAGAGGACGAGCAGCGGCAGCGGCCGATCGGCGCCGCCGGCCAACACGGAAATGCCGATGCCTCCGAGCGCCAGCACCGCGCCGAGCCCGGCCGCGCGTTGCTTTTTGGCCATCCCCGCGGCGAAGAGCGCGGTGAAGAGGACGAGCCCGCCCGCCGCCACCTCGAACCGCTCGGGGCGGAAGAACCGCTCGTACCATCCCGCGTACAGGAGCACGGTGCCCGTCACCGCGAGGGGCGCCGTCTCCGGCCACGGCTTGCGGTGATCGATGAGCAGGGCGCCGGCATCGAGCAGGGCGAGATAAAGGAAGAGCGCCACCGCGCGGTCCTCTCCCGTCGAGAGAAGCAGCGGCGTCATGTACCCGCCGGTCCAGGCGAGCATGGCGAGTAGGCGCGCGTCGAGGCGGACGGCCAGGAGCACCGCCGACGCCGTGACCGCCACCATCAGGAGCGCGGAAACTTCGCGCGGGACGAGGTCGTAGAGGCCGTGGGCGGCGAACGCGGAGATGTAGAGGCCGGCCAGGCCGGCGGCGGCGAGCCCCTGGCCCAGAGGGCGGTACTCGCGCCGCATCATCCGGATCCCGAGGGCGAGGAGCGCGATCCCGATCGCCGCGCCGATGAGGACGCGGCCGGTGGGACCGACCCAGTTGTTGTCCCAGGCGTACTTCGCGAAGAGGCCCAGGAAGACCATGAAGGCCAGCGCGCCGGTGGCCACCAGGATCCGGGGGCCGAGGTTGGTCGCAAAATCGGCGCGCGGCGGCGCGGGCGTGGGAGGCGGGGGGGGCGTTGGCGCGGGTCGCGCCGGGCGCGGCGTCATCGCGGGCCGTGGCGGCACGGGGACGCGAGCGGTGACGGATGGCGGCGTTTCCACCGGCGATGGCGTGACCGCCAGGGGTGATGGCGCGGCCGCCGCCGGCGCCTCCGGAGCGGCGACGCCCTCCCGACGCAGCCGGCGAACGTCCGCGAGATCGCGCGCCAGCCCATCGAGGCGCGTTTCCAGGGCGCGCGTACGGGCCCACGCGACGAGCCCCAGCACCCAGCCGATCATCGCGATGCCGGCCAGGCCGAGGACCATCAGCACGCCCAAAATCTCCATCAGCTCTCCCCCGGAGAGATCGACCCCCCGCCGAGAGCGCGATCAGCGGCGACGCACCGTGGCTGATGCGTCGCCCGCTGCATCTCGCTTGCCGTCTTAGTACGCCTGCGCGAAGTAGACGTCGCGCGCCGACGCCTCGCCGCAGCGCACGCAGGCGCCGGCCCGCGCCTCGCCCTCGATGGGAATGACGCGCACCGTCGCCCGCGTCTCCTCCTTGATGCGGGCCTCGCAGGCCGCGTTCCCGCACCATCCGGCGACGATGAAGCCGCGCTTCTCGGCCATCACGGACTTGAACTCGTCCCA
>JANMPI010000583.1:0-8240 GCA_031369785.1 Acidobacteriota bacterium | reverse complement strand
CTCGGACGGCTTGTAGAGGACCGCGTTTCCGGTGAGCAGCGCGGGGACGAATACATTGGACCCCACGAAGAACGGATAGTTCCAGGCCGAGATGTTGCCTACGACGCCGATCGGCTCGTACGAGATCTTCTCCTCGACGCGCCCGTCCGCATCCGCGCCCGCCTCTTCCTCGGCGAGGGCCTTGTGCACGTTCGCGAGGAAGAAGTCGATGCGCCCCTGCAGCCCCTTGACCTCGTTGCGCGACTGCTTGATCGGCTTGCCCATCTCGCTGGTGAGGGTGGCCGCGAGATCCTCGATGCGCTCCTGGGCCAGCTGGCCGAAGCGGACGATGTGCTTCTTGCGATCGTCGATGCGGACGCGCGCCCATTCGTTCTGGCCGCGGCTCGCGCGGGCGAACTTGCGTGCGACCGACTCCGCCGAATCCTCCGCGACGTCGCGGATCGGCTGGCCCGTCGCCGGGTTCACGACCGAAAGCCGCGCGCCGCCTCGCGCGGGGCCGGGAGCGATCGCGCGCGCGCTCACGCGAAGGCCTCCTCGTAGATCTTCTGGAAGTCCTTCTCCGTGCACGGGCGGGGATTGTTCGAGTGGCAGGAATCCTCGAACGCGAGCTTCGGCAGCTGGGCCAGCGCCTCGCGCGGGACTTTCGTCCCCGCCAGCCCCGCGGGGATCCCGATCTTCTTCTTGAGGTCGCGGAGCCAGTCGAGGAACGCCTCCCCGGTGTGCTCCGGAAGGCCGATGGTCATGGCCATGCGTGCGAAGCGGTCGCGCGACGACTCGAGGTTGAACTTCAGGGCGTGGTCGATCATCACGCCGTTGGCGTAGCCGTGGTGCAGGTCGGCCACCGCGGAGAGCGCGTGCGCGCAGGAGTGGATGAGCCCCAGCCCCTTCTGGAACGCGATGGCGCCCATCATCGACGACATCATCATGTCGCCGCGGGCGGCCAGGTCGGCTCCATTCGCGTAGGCGCGCGGCAGGGCGGCGGCGCCGAGACGCAGGCCTTCGAGCGCGATGCCGTCCGCGATCGGGTGGTAGTCCTTGGCCAGGAACGCCTCGATGCAATGGGTGAGGGCGTCCATCCCGGTGGCGGCGGTGACCGCCGGAGGCAGCCCGAGGGTGAGCTCGGGATCCGCGAAGACGGCGCGCGCCATGAGCCGCGGCGAGAAGAAGATCTTCTTGATGTGCGTCTTCTCGTCGGAGATCACCGCGCTGCGTCCGACCTCGCTGCCGGTGCCGGCGGTGGTCGGGACCGCCACCCAGTACGGGATATCCTGGTCGATCGGGCGCGCCCCGGGCTTGTCGTCCTCGTAATCGAAGAGGTCGCCGGGATGCTTCGCCATGAGCGCGATCGCCTTGGCCACGTCGAGTCCCGCGCCGCCTCCGAGGCCGATGATCGAATCGGCCCGGTGCGCATGGAAGGCGGCGACGCCCGCCACCACCTGGCTGTGCACGGGATTCCCGGTGATGCCGCTGAACTGCCCGGGCGCGAGCGCTCCGCCGCCGAGCAGGTCGAGCATCTCCTGGAAGACGGGGAGCGCGGCCAGCCCCTTGTCGGTGACGAGGAGCGGCCGCTTCAGGCCCTGCTCCTCGAGATGAGCGCGGAGCATCTTGCGCGCGCCGGGGCCGAAGTGGATGGGGGTCGGGAAGGAGAAGCGTGAGATACCCACGTCAGATCACCTCGAAATAGCGGCGGAGCTCCCAGTCGGTGACCGCATCCTGGAACTGCCGCCATTCCCAGACGCGGGTGCGGACGAAATGGTCGACGAACGTCGCGCCCAGGATCTCGCGGGCGATCTTCGAGTCGGACAGGCGCTGCGTCGCCTCCTGGAGGGTGCGCGGCAGGCGCTCGGCCTCGGTGTTGTACGCGCTGCCCTTCACGGGGGCGGCCTTCAGCGAGAGCTCGTGCTCGATTCCGTACAGTCCCGCGGCCAGGGACGCCGCGATGGCGAGATAGGGATTGATGTCCGAGCCGGGCACGCGGACCTCGACGCGCGTCGACTTTGCGCTGCCCGGAATGACGCGCAGGGCGACGGTGCGGTTGTCGACGCCCCACGTCACCTTGGTCGGCGCCCAGTAGCCGTCGACCAGGCGCTTATAGCTGTTCACGGTGGGGGCGAAGAAGGGGAGGATCTCGGGCAGGCAGCGCATCTGCCCCGCGAGATAGCTCTTGAACGTCTTGCTCATGGTGAGCGGATCCCGGGCGTCGTAGAACACGTTCTTGCCCTTCGACCACAGGCTCTGGTGCGTGTGGCCGCTGCACCCGGGGAGCGCGCTGTTCCACTTCGCCATGAACGTCGGCATGATCCCGAAGCGCGAGCCGATCTCCTTGGCCGCGGTCTTGAAGAGGACACCGCGATCCGCCGCCTCGAGCGCGTCGCAGAACTGGATCGCGGCCTCGAAGACGCCCGGCCCCGTCTCGGTGTGCAGCCCCTCGATCGGGATGCCGAACGCGCCCAGCTCGTCCATGAGTGCGGTGAAGAACGGACGGTTCTGTGCCATGCGCACGAGCGAATAGCCGAACATCCCGGGCGTGAGCGGCGTGGGGTTCATGCCGCCCTTCGCGGCCAGCGACTGCGGCGTCTCCTGGAAGTTGAACCACTCGAACTCGAGCCCGCACTTCGCGGTGAGTCCCATGGTTTGCGCGCGGGCGAGAACGCCCTTCAGCAGCTGGCGGGGGCACACTCCGAGCGGCCCGCCTTCCGCATCGACGAAATCGGCGAGGAAGAACGGGATGTCACCGTCCCACGGGACGCGGCGCATGGTGGCGAGATCGACGCGCGCCATCGCGTCGGGATAGCCGGACTGCCAGCCGGTGTAGGCCGAGTTGTCGTAGCAGACGTCGCCCGAGTCCCACCCGAAGACGACGTTGCAGAAGCCGAAGCCGCCCTCGGCGGCGGAGAAGAACTTGTCCTTGTGGAGGTACTTGCCGCGGAGGACGCCGTCTATGTCGGTGACCGCGACCTTGACCTTCGTAGCGCCCGACTTTCGCAGTGCGTCGAGGACGTGGGCAGCCATGAATTCAGCATACTGATAAAGATGGCCGCTGAGCTCGCGCGTCAAGCGCTTTATGCCGTCCTGTACTACGGGGGGTTGATCCTCATCATCCGGCTGGCCGGCAAGCGCCTGGCCGGCCAGACCACCAGCTTCGACCTGGTCGTCCTCATCCAGCTCGCAGTGGTGCTGCAGACGACGTTCCTGGGCGAGGGGATCGCCAGGGCGGTCGTGTTCCTCCTGACCGTCCTCGTCCTGCATCGCGGCGTGGCCTGGGCCTGCTCGCGGTCGCCCCGGCTGCGGAAGTTCCTGCGCGGCGAGCCGCGGACGCTGATCAAGCAGGGCGTTGTGCTCGACCACGCGCTGGCCCAGGAGGGAATGAGCCGGGCCGAGCTCCTGGCCGGCCTCCGAAAGCTCGGGTTCGCTTCACCGGACGAGGTGGAGCTCGCCGTGCTCGAGGAGACCGGCCACATCAGCGCGGTCCGGCTCGAAAAGACCTAGCCCTTGGGCGACGGCACGGGCGACGGCTTCGCGGCCGGAGCCGCCGGGGCCGCAGGTGCGGCCGCCGCCGTCGCGCCGACCTGAAGCAGCTCGACTTCGAAGACGAGCGTCGCGCCGGGCGGGATCACGGGCGGGCTGCCGCGCTCGCCGTAGGCGATGTTCGGGGGGCAGATGAGCTTCGCCTTGCCGCCGACCGCCATCTTCTGCACGCCCTCGGTCCAGCAGGGGATGACGCCGTTCAGCGGGAACTCCGCGGGCTGGCCGCGATCGTACGAGCTGTCGAAGGTCTTGCCGTCCACGAGCGTGCCCTTGTAGTTCACCTTGACGACATCGGTCGCCTTGGGCATAGCACCCGTCCCCTTCCGCTGCTCGATGTAGACCATCCCGGAGGCGGACTTGGTCGCCCCCGGCTCCTTCATCGTCTGCTCGACGAAGGCCGAGGCCTTGGCGCCTTCGGCGGCCGCCTTCTCCTTCTGCTTCGCCATGGCGAAATCGCGGACCTTGGGGCCGTACACCTTGATGTCAACCTCCTGCTTGGCCCCGCTCGCCGCGTCGCCGAGGCCGCGCTTCACGATCTCGAGGTCGCGCGCGTTCAGCGAGAAGTCGCTGATGTTGAGGCCGAGCGCGACGCCGAGCGCGTACAGGGTCTTGTCCTCTTCCGTGGTGAGGGTCGAGCCCGCGGCCGCCGCCGGGGCCGGGGAGGACTTGTCCGATTGCGCCTTGCAGGAAGGAGCGGCGGCGAGCGTCGCCATCGCGACCCAGGCCGCCACTACGCGTGCTTCTCTCATCGATCTCCTGTGTGGGGGCGCGGGTCGCGCCCGTGTGCCGTGGATTCGGCCCGTGTTTTCCATCCTATCCGGATTGCCTTCCCGGCGGCGTCGGCCAGGAGCGCCCGCCCCCAGGTACGCGACGCGAGGGCGCGCGGCGGCCGGCTCAGCTCTTCGCCATCCGGGGCGGGTCCCAGCGCTCGACGATGCGCGCCGCGTCCCCGTCGAGCTCGAGGGCGAGCAGGCCGCCGGTCGGGATCTTGAAGGAGTGCATGTCCGCGATCGCGGTGCCGGTGAGATGACAGGCCGCGGCCTTGATGGGATCGCCGTGAGAGACGACGGCGACCTCCTTGCCCTGGTGGCGCGCCGCGATGGTGCGGATCGCGCGCGCCATGCGATCGCCGAGGGCGGCGAACGGCTCGTCCACGAAGTCCACGTCGTGCGGGCGATGGAGGTAGGCGTCGAGCTCGCGCTGGCGCGTCGCGCGCACCTCGGACCAGCGCATCCCTTCCCAGTGCGCGCCCAGCGCGGACTCGATGAGATCCGGGTCCGGGGAAACCGCGACGCCGCACGCCGCCGCGACTGCCTCGGCGGTCTCCATCGCGCGGTCGAGCGGGCTCGCGTACACGCGCACGAGGGGACGGCCCCGCAGGTGGGCCGCGATGGCCTCCGCCTGCCGTCGTCCCTCCGCGGACAGCTTCCAGCCCGGGAGCCGGCCGTAGACCTTCCGCTGCGGGTTCTCGACGTGACCGTGGCGGACGAGGTCGACGCGCGTCGCCGTCATACCGCGACCGACTGGCCGAGCGCCGTGAACAGGACGAGACGATCGCGGACGGACCCGCCGGTGGCGAGGGCCAGCGCGCGGCCGTAGAGCTGGAGCTGGGGCGCGTGGTGCGCGGCCTGGGCCAGCGCCTGCTCGGGCGTGATGTGATCGGTCTTGTAGTCGACGACCACCAGCGCGCCGTCCTCCTCGAAGACGAGGTCGACGATGCCCTCGACCAGGTCGCCGTCCTGCGGGAGCCATACCGGCAATTCGCGCCACACGCGCGTGGCCGCCCGCGCCCGCTGCATCACGGGAAGAGCGAGGGCGCGCCGGGCCGCCTCCGCCGCCCGTTCCGCCGCCGCGGGGTCGAGGCCGAACGATGGCGCCAGCGCTTCCGCCATCGGGCCCGCGCGCTCCGGCGCGTCGAGCGGGATCCACTCCAGGATGCGGTGGACGAGGCTCCCGAAATCGCGGCCGCCGCCGGCGCCGCCCACGCTGATGCTCGCCGGGGGGGCCGTCTGGGCCGCGACGCGCGTCGCGGAAACGGGGACGAAGGGACGGTGCGAGGCGCTCACCACCAGGCCGTGGCGCGCGGTATCCCATCGCGCCGCCACCGCGTCCCCGCCGTCGGCGGTGGCGAGCGACTTGAAGTCGATCGCCGGCTCGCGGTACCCGCGCACGGGCAGCGTCTCCGCGTCCACCACGCGCACGTCGGCGTCGGAGGCCGCGGGTAGAAAGGCCACCAGGTCCCTCCAGAAGCAGCCGACCCGCGCATCCTGCGGCGGGCGCGGGATGACGAGCAGGTCGCGGGCCCGCGTGCACGCGACGTAGAGCAGGCGGCGCGACTCCGCCCACGAGCGCGCCTGCTCCCGGGCGACCAGCGCGTCCCATCCCGGCGGCTGGCAGCCGCTGCGGAAGCCGACCGCGATCAAGCGCTTCTCCCACACCGTCACCGAGTCCGGCCGGTTGTAGAAGTCGTCGGCGGAGTCGAAGAGCACGACCACGGGTGATTCCAGTCCCTTGGCCTTGTGGATGGAGAGGATGCGCACGGTGTCGCGATCGCCCGGCCGCGTCGACGGCAGGTCGGGCTCTTCGCGCGCGGAGCGGATCCGCTCGTCGAGAAGCCGCGCGAACCCGCGCAGCGTGAGCACGCGCAGATCGTAGGCCTTGCGCGCCAGGGCCACGATCTTCTCGAGGTTCGCGACCTGGGCCTCGCCGCGGCGGCTGCCGGTGAGCGCGGCCAGGATGCGCGTGCGGTCGTAGAGCCGCTCGATGAGCGCGGGCACGGAGATCCGCGTGCGTAGGTGATGGAGCTCGTCGAGGAGGGCCAGCGCGGGTGCGATCGCGATGCCGCCGGGGAGCGATTCATCGCCGCCGCCCATCCACAGCATTCCCCCCGCGAGCGCGTAGGCCGCGATGTCGCGGTCGCTCATCCCGAAGAACGACGACCGCAGCGCGGCCACCAGGGAGACCCGATCCGAGGGATCGTCGATGGCGCGCAGCACGGCGAGAGCTTCGTGCACCTCCTGGCGGTCGAAGAAGGACTTGCCGCCTTCGACGGTGAAGCGCAGCCCCGCAGCCTCCAGCGCATCCTCGAGATGACGCACCTGGCTGAGGCGCCGGCACAGCACCATCACGTCGCCGGCGGTGCTCGCCCGTAAGGCGCCGGAGACGGAATCGCGCACTTGCTCCGCGCCCGAAGCGACGGTCGAGATCATCGCCGCCACCGCCGCCGACTCGGCGCGCAGGAGGTCCTCGCCTTCGCAGAGCGGGGCCTCGAAGCGCAGCGCGATGACCGCGGGATCATCGGTCAGGCCCGCCTGCGGATGGACCGGCTCGTACGCGGGCTGGCCGGCCTCGACCGACTCCTGGATGAGGCCGGCGAACGCACGGTTCACGAAGCGGAGGATGGCGGGACTCGACCGGAAGTTCTGGGTGAGACGGAGGACGGCGCGGCCCGGCGTCGAGCGTGCCTCCTCCGCCACCTCGCGGAAGTGCGCGACCTCGGCGCGGCGGAAGCGGTAGATCGACTGCTTGGCGTCGCCGACCACGACCAGGCCGCCGGCCGCGTCGCCGGCGAGGAGCCTCGCGATCTCGACCTGCAGCGGATCGGTGTCCTGGAACTCGTCGATGATCAGCACCGGGAATCGCGCGCGGAAGTACTCGCGGATGTCCCTGCGGTCGCGGAGCGCGTCGCGCGCCTTCACCATCAGGTCGAGGAAGTCGAGGACCCCGCGCTCGCGCTTCGCCTCTTCGTAGAGGGTGACCACGGCGCCCACCGCTCCGACCACCCGCGCGTGGAGCGCCGCGGAGAGGGCGGCCTTGAAGCGGGCGCCGGCCTCCTGCGTCCAGGCCGCGATGGCACGCCCCTCCTCGAGCGACTCCGGCGACGGCCACTTGCCCTTCTGGCCGATGTGCTTCTGGATCGTCGGCAGGGCGCCGAGGCGCGTGGCGAGCGCCAGGCCGGCGAGCGGGCGGACCTCTTCCGCGAACGCGGCCAGGACCATGAGGCGCGGCGCCAGTGTGTCGCCATCGGACGCCGCCGCCGCCAGCTCCCGCGCGCGGTCGGCGCGCTCGCTCAATTCGCGCCGCCACGCCTCGGCGTCGATGGGCGTGTCCGCGACCAATGGAGGAAGGTCGCGCTGCTCGACCAGCGTGCGCGCGAGCCCGCGCAGCGACCCGCGCTCCCCGAACGTACCCTCCCCTTCGAGGGGAATGCCCTCGTCGATGGCGGCCAGCACCGCGTCGTCGCCGCCGAGGAGCGCCTGCGTGAGCCATCCATCCCAGGCCTCGGCGAAGAGGATCTCCGACTCCGCCTCGTCCGCGGTGCGGAAGCCGGGCACGACCCCGCACTCCAGCGGCCGCTCGCCGAGGATGGCGGCGCAGAGCGCGTGGATGGTGGAGATCTGCGCGCGCTCGATGGTCTCCAGCGCCGCCCCCGCGCGCCCGCGCACCTCGTCGGTGGCGGCGGGATCGAGCCGGGCCTTCTCCAGTCGCTCGCGCAGGCGCAGCTTCATGGTGGTGGCCGCGTTCTCGGTGAAGGTGACGGCCGCGATCTGATCGAGGCGCACCGTGCCCGCGCGGAGCAGTTCCTCGATGCGATCGATGAGCAGCGTCGTCTTGCCGGTGCCGGCTCCGGCCTCGATGACGAGGCTCGTCGCGTGATCGCGGCGCGCGCGCGCGCGGGCTTCTTCGTCGACGGGGAGGGGGCGGGCGGTCGT
>JANMPI010000552.1:0-5989 GCA_031369785.1 Acidobacteriota bacterium | reverse complement strand
GAGCTGGCGGAAGGCGACGATGGATTGCGCCTTCAGGCTGTCCGCGACCACGAGGAACTGGTCCCCCGGCTCCGGAAGCGCGGAGAGGCCCAGCACTTCCACCGGGGTGGACGGTCCGGCGCTCTTCAGCCGCTCGCCGTGATCGTCGACCAGCGCGCGCACCTTGCCCGACACCGCGCCCGCGACGACGGTGTCGCCCACGCTCAGGGTGCCGTCCTGCACGAGGATGGTGGCCACGGGGCCGCGCCCCTTGTCCAGCCGTGCCTCGAGGACGGTGCCGTTGGCCGCCTTCTTGGGGTTGGCCTTCAGCTCCTGGATGTCGGCCACCAGCAGCAGCATCTCGAGGAGCTGCTCCAGGTTCTGCTTCTTCTTGGCCGAGACATTGACGAAGACCGTCGTCCCGCCCCATTCCTCCGGCATCAGGCCGCGGTCGGAGAGCTGCTGCTTGACGCGGTCGGGCTGGGCGTCGGGCTTGTCGATCTTGTTCACCGCCACCACGATGGGCACGCCCGCCGCCTTGGCGTGATCCATGGCCTCGACCGTCTGCGGCATCACACCGTCGTCGGCGGCCACCACGAGGACGACCACGTCGGTGACCTTGGCGCCGCGGGCGCGCATGAGGGTGAAGGCCTCGTGGCCGGGGGTATCCAGGAAGACGACCTTCCGGTGGCCTACGTCCACGTGGTACGCGCCGATGTGCTGGGTGATGCCTCCCGCCTCGCCGGCGGCGACGGTGGTGGTGCGGATGGCGTCGAGGAGCGACGTCTTGCCGTGGTCGACGTGGCCCATGACGGTCACCACGGGCGCGCGGGGAACGAGGTCCTCGGGCTTGCTCTCGGTGGCCTGCTCCTGGACGACCTCCTCCTCGAAGGTCTGCATCGTCCCTTCCCAGCCGAACTCCTTGCAGATGTCGATGGCGAGCTGGGGGTCGAGGGTCTGGTTTACGGTGGCCATGATGCCGCGCGTGATCAGCGCCTTCATGATGTCGCGGCTCTTGACGTCGTCCATCTTCTCGGAGAGCTCCTTCACCGTGACACCTTCGGTGAGGGCGATGCGCCGGGGCGGCCCGGTGTAGACCGGACGCTCTTCCTTCTGCGGCACCGGGATCTGCGGGCGGCCGCGGTCGCGGCTGCCGCTGCGCGGCGCGGGACGGCCCACCGGCATGGAGCCGGGACGGCCGGGCATCGGGCCGCTGCCGGGGCGCATCATCGATCCGGGCATTCCCGGCCGGACCATGGTGCCCACGGCGCCCGGATACGTCGTCGAACGCGGCATGGCGCCGCCCATCGGGTGGGGGCTGGTCGGATGCGGGCCGACCGGACGCGGCGGGGGGATGGCCCGCGGGGGAGCGATGGGCCGCAGCGGGGGCCGCGGCCCGGACGACGCGGGGCCGGCGGCGGGGCGCATGAAGCCGGAAGCGGGGGAGCTGGCCGGGGCCGAAGGCGACGAGAACGGCGGCGCCTGCGGCCGCGGAGCCGCGGGCGGCGCGGCGCGGACGACCGGCGCCGGAGGCGCGGGCGGAGCGATCGGACGGACCGGCCCGCTGACCCGCGGGACCGAGGGCGCGCGCATGACCGGCGTAGGGAGGGCGGCCACGGGGACGCTGGGCGGGGGCGGCGCCGGGGCGGCATGCACCGGGGCCGGGGCAGGCGCTTCGTCGGCCGCCGCGGCTGGCGTCTCTTCGATCTCATCCTCGACGTCGGCGGCGATCGGCAGCGGCGGCGGCGCTGCGACCTTTGGGGCGAGGCGGGGCGCGCCGGGCGCGTGCAGCAGCGCGGGCGGCGGCTCCTCCACCGGCGCGGCCTTGGCGGCCCGGCGCTCGGCTTCCAGCTCCTTCTCGGTGCGCGGACGCGCTTTCTTCGCCTTGCGCGCATCGGCGGCGGCGGTGGCTTCGGCGGCCGCCCGTTCGCGCTCCTCGCGCTCCGCGCCGAGCTTGGCCGCCTGTGCCTGCTCCTGCTGCTCCCGCTCGGCCTCGTCCTCCTCGCTGCCGTAGATGCGCCGCTTGCGCGACGTGAGGGCGTCGATCTTGAGCGCGCGCTTCAGCTTGTCGGCGGTGTCCTCGTCGATCGAGCTGCTCGCGGTCTTGGCGTCGACCGCGCCCAGCTTCTTCAGCCGATCGATGACTTCCTGACTCGAGAGGTTCAGGTCCCTCGCGAGCTGGAAGACCCTAACGTTCCCCATCCGGCTTCCCTCCGTGATCCGACGCATCGGCCCCGCGGCCCGCCGTATCCGCGCTCGCGACCGCCAGCGCCTCGTCCGAGGCCGCTTCCGCTTCCGCCGGCGACTCCGCACCGTCGTCCGTCTCCGTCTCCGCCTGCTCCTCGGCCAGCTGCGCTTCGGCGAGGCGGCGCTCTTCCTCCGCCTGCTCGGCGGCGACGCGCTCGTCTTCGACCCGCTCGGCCTCGATCCGGGCCGCTTCTTCCGCGTCCCGGCGGTCCCAGTCGAGCTTGCCCGCGACGGCCGCCTCGCGGATCTTCTCCGCCGTCCTGGCGCCGATGCCCTCGATCTGACAGAGCTCCTCGTCGGTCATCTCGAGGATGTGGGAGAGGCCCGCGAGCCCGGAGTCGATGAGCTTCTGCACGATGGCCGGGCTCACGCCCTCGAGGCTGCGGAGCTCCTCGACGATGCGCTCCATGCGCGCCATTTCGGCTTCGACTTCCTGGCGCTTCTCTTCCTCGCTCTTGATGTCGATGCGCCAGCCCACGATCTTGGCCGCGAGGCGGACGTTCTGACCCTTCTTGCCGATGGCCAGGGACAGCTGCTTGTCCTCGACCACGACTTCCATGATCCGCTGCTCCTCGTCGAGGATGGAGACCCGGCTCACCTTGGCCGGCGACAGCGCGTTCACGACGAACGTCGCCGCGTCGTCGTTCCACTCGACGATGTCGATCTTCTCGCCGCGGAGCTCGCGGATGATCGACTGCACGCGCGTCCCCTTCATCCCGACGCAGGCACCCACGGGGTCGACGTCCTTCTCGCGCGAGATCACCGCCACCTTGGCGCGCTCTCCCGCTTCGCGGACGCAGCCCTTGATGATCACCGTGCCGTCGTAGATCTCGGGGACCTCCATCTCGAAGAGCTTGATGAGCAATGCCGGATCGGTCCGGCTCACCACGACCTGCGGGCCCTTGGCCGACTTCAGCACCTTGACGATGGCCACGCGGACGCGGTCACCGGTCTGGTAGGTCTCGGCGCGGCTCTGCTCCTTGCGGGGCAGCAGCGCTTCCGCCCGCCCGAGGTCGACCACGAAGTCGCCCATCTCCTGGCGCTTGATGATCCCGTTGATGACCTCGCCGGTGCGGCCCGAGTACTCGGCGAAAACGTTGTCGCGCTCCGCCTTGCGGACCTTCTGGAAGATCACCTGCTTCGCGGTCTGGGCGGCGATGCGGCCGAGGATGTCCGTCGGCTTCGGGAACTCGATCTCCTGGCCGACCTCGGCCTCGGGAATGATCTTCAGGGCCTCGTCGAGGCTGATCTGCGTCTCCGCGATCTCCACCGTCTCCACGATCTGCCGGACCGCGAACACCTCGATGAGCCCGGTCTCGTTGTTGAAGCGGCTCCGCAGGTCCTCGTTGTTCTTGTAGTACTTCTTGGACGCGGTGAGGATCGCGTCCTCGATGGCGGCGATGATCACCTCGGGGTTGATGTTCTTTTCCCGGCTGATCTGGTCGATTTGCTGTCGGAGCTGATTGGTGGCCATGGTCTTACTTGAACTCCACTTCCAGCCGGCCGTGGGAGACCTTGGCGAGGGGGACGTGGACGACCTTCCCCTTCTCCTTCTCGAGGACCACCGCCAGCACGCCGTCGTCGACGGATTGCAGGCGGCCCATCCAGTGGCGCCTGCCGTCCACCGGCTCGTAGCTCGCGAGCTTCACCAGGCGGCCGACGAAGCGGCGGTAGTCCGCTTCGCTCTTCAGCGCCCGGTCGAGGCCCGGCGAGGAGACTTCGAGGGTGTAGTTCGAGGCGATGGGGTCTTCGGCGTCCAGGATGGCGGAAACCTCTTCCGACACGGATTGCAGCTCGGCGAGCCCGATTCCACCCTCCTTGTCGACGAAGAGACGAACGACACTTTCAGCGCGGCCGCGCTTGACCTCGACATCGACGAGCTCGAAACCCCGGCCGTCCACGACCCGCTGCGCCACGGCTCGAACCACCTCGGCCGCCTCCCCTGTTTTCAGCCCGCCCCCCAAAAAAAAGAGTGGGGCGAGCCCACTCTGGTGCATCACCCCGAGCTGGAACAGTAAGGATAACAGCCGGTTGGCCGGATGGCAAGGAAAGCCAACCGTGGACCATGGTTAAACGATGCGAGCCACCATGTCGTAGGCGTGGGCTTCGGTGATCTCGGCGGTCACGAAGGCCCCCGTATCGGCCGTTCCGTCGTTGAGGACGATCATCCCGTCGATTTCCGGGGCTTGGGTGGCCAGCCGGCCGCGCAGGAGGAGATCGGTGTCGGGATGCGTCCCCTCCACCAGCACCTCCACCCGCTCCCCCACCCGGCGGCGGTTCCGGCGCGCCGAGATCTTCTTCTGGGCCGACATCAGCCGCCGCTTGCGCTTTTCCTTCACCGCCTGCGGCACCCGGCCGGCGAGGTCGAAGGACGTGGTCCCCTCTTCGTCGGAGAAGGTGAAGACGCCCAGGTGGTCGAACTCGCAGGCGTCCACGAAGGACTGGAGCTCGGCGAACTCCGCCTCGGTTTCGCCCGGGAACCCGACGATGAACGACGTGCGGATCGCCACGCCGGGAACGCGCGCACGGATGCGGCCGATCATGTCCTGCAGGTGGCCCCGTCCCGTCGGCCGCTTCATCCTCTTGAGGACCGTCTCGCTCGCGTGCTGGAGCGGGATGTCCACGTACTTCACGACCTTCTCCTCCCCCGCGATCGCGTCCAGGATGCCGTCGCTGAGCGTCGCGGGGTAGGCGTACATCACGCGGATCCAGCGGATGCCGTCGACGCGCCCCAGCCGGCGGAGCAGGTACGCGAGGCCGTCGCGGATGCCGTGGTCGAGCCCGAAGCGCGTCGAGTCCTGGGCCACGAGGACGATCTCGCGCACCCCCTGCGCGGCCAACGCGCGGACTTCGCTCGCGATGTCCTCGACGTTGCGGCTGCGGTTCTTCCCCCGCAGCGTGGGGATGATGCAGAACGAGCAAGTGTAGTCGCAGCCCTCGCTGATCTTCACGTAGGCCATGTAGCCGGGCGTGGAGAGGACGCGGGGCGACGTGTGGTCGTAGACCCAGGTGGGCAGGCTCGCGTTGGCCGTCGTCATGGCCTCGCCGGACACCGCGCGCACGATGTCGTCGACCTGCCCCGTCCCGAGCGTGGCGTCGATCTCGGGGATCTCGCGGCGCAGCTCCTCGTCGTAGCGCTGGGAGAGGCATCCCGTGACCACCAGGCGCCGGGCGCTTCCCGTTTCCTTCTCCCGCGCCATCTCCAGGATGGTGTCGACCGACTCCTGCTTCGCGCGGTCGATGAAGGCGCAGGTGTTCACGACGATGGTCTCGGCCTGGCGCGCGTCCGCCACCACCTCGTAGCCCGACGCGCGCAGCCGTCCCAGCATCACCTCGCTGTCGACGAGGTTCTTGGGACAGCCCAGCGAGACCAGACCGACTGTTTTCAGTGCGCTTTCTCGGGAGCGTCGATCTCGTTGCCCCACTCGCGCAGCTTGTCGCGGTCGCTCGCGGCGTAGAGCTCGTCGCTGATGTCGGCGACCTGGTCGCTCACCCCGCCGATCACCTCGTGCTCGCCGTCGTGCTGGGCGATGAGCGACAGGTGATGGGCAATGGCGTCGAGGCGGGGGACCGCCTTGTCCATCGACAGCAGCAGCGCTTCCACGAGCTCCACCAGCGCCGTGCGGCTCAGTCCGTCGTGCCAGGTCTGTTCCACGATTCACTCCTCACCGGGCCGCGAGGCGCCCGCCGTGCAGTCGACCATCATAGCGCGGGAGGGCGCGATCGTCTCTTGACCACCCCTCTCCCGGCCCCTACCATCGCT
>JANMPI010000590.1:0-3206 GCA_031369785.1 Acidobacteriota bacterium | reverse complement strand
CCTCGCCACCGAATACGTCGTGCGGTACGCCGCCAATCGGCGCCCGCTCGCGGCAGTGGCCCTCACGACCGACGCGTCGCTGCTCACCGCGGCCGGCAACGACCTGGGGTTCGAGCAGATCTTCGCCCGGCAGGTGGCGGCCCTGTGCAAGCCGGCGGACCTGCTGGTGCTCCACAGCACGAGCGGTCAGAGCCCCAATCTTCTCGCCGCCGCCCGCGCCGCTCGCGCCGGCGGGACGGGCACGGTGGCGTTTCTCGGGCGCGGGGGCGGGGCACTGGCCGTACTCGTGGACGAGGCGGTCATCATCCCGTCGGACGAGAGCGGGCAGATCCAGACGCTCCATCTCGCGCTGGAGCATTTCGTCGTCGAGCTGGTCGAGGCGGCGCTGCTGGGCGCCACATGAGCCGGCCGTGATCTCGCTGGCGGGACGGAGGGCCCTCGTCACCGGCGGGAGCCGCGGGATCGGCGGCGCCACGGCGCTGCTCCTGGCACACGCCGGCGCGGACGTCGCACTGACCTACCACTCCCGGGCCGTGGAGGGCGAGGCGGTGGCGGACCAGATCCGCGCGCTCGGCCGCCGCTCGCTCGCCATCGGCGGGGACCTGGCCGACCCCGCCGCCGCCGCCGCCATGGCCGACGCGGTCCGGCGCGCGTTCGGCCGGCTCGACTGCTTCGTCGCCAACGCGGGAATCTGGCCACCCGAGGAGGTTCCGCTCGGCGCGATGTCGCTCGACCGCTGGCGCGCGACGATGGCGGCGAACCTCGACGGCGTCTTCCTCAGCACGAAGGCAGCGCTCGGGCTCATGGGGCCCGGCGGGCGCGTGGTCCTCGTGTCCAGTACCGCGGGGCAGCGCGGCGAGGCCTTCCACGCAGACTACGCCGCCACCAAGGGCGCGGCCATCGCGCTCACGAAATCGCTCGCCATCGAGTACGCCCCCGACATCCTCGTCAACTGCGTGGCCCCGGGCTGGGTGGACACCGACATGTGCATCCCGGCGTTCGCCGGCCAGGGCCGCGAGCGCGTGCGGGGGACGATCCCGCTGCAGCGAATCCCGCCGCCGGAGGACATCGCGGGGCCGATTCTGTTCCTCTGCAGCGATCTGGCGCGGCACGTGACGGGGGAGGTGCTGAACGTGAACGGGGGGAGCGTGCTGTGCGGGTGAGGGATCGTGTCATCCTGAGCGGAGCGAAGGATCGGCCCGCGCATGCGAGTGAGGCTCGATGGTCACTCGTACCACCGACCCGATCCTTCGCTCCGCTCAGGATGACAAGCGCGCTCCGCCCATGATCCACCTGGTCTTCACGGGCGGCACCATCTCCATGCAGCACGACGCGGCGGCCGGGGGCAACGTCCCGGCCCATGGCGGCGAGGCGCTGGTCGGCTTTGCGCAGGGGCTCGACGCGATCGCGCCCTACCGCATCGAGAACTGGGCCAAGGTGCCCGCCTGCCATCTCGGGCCCGACCGGCTCTGGGCCCTCCGGGATCGCGTGCGCGAGATCGCCGAGGCCGGGGAGGTGACCGGTATCGTGGTGACGCATGGAACCGATACGATCGAGGAAACCGCGTACATCCTCGCGCGCACCCTGCCGACCGGCGTGCCCGTGGCGATCACCGGCGCCATGCGCACGTCGAGCGACGCAGGATGGGACGGGCCGCGCAACCTGCTCGACGCCGCTCGCGTGGCCGCCAGCCCGGCGAGCGCGGGGCGGGGCACCATGGTCGTCTTCCACGGCCAGATCTTCGCGGGCGAATCGGCCGTGAAGACCCACGCCACCGACCCCGCGGCGTTCTCCGCGCCGCACGCCGCGCCGCTGGGGCGGGTCCAGGACGGCGTCGTGACGTACACCATGCCGCCGGCGGCGCGGCCGGCCGCGTTGCAGCCGGAGGGCCTCGGGGCGCGCGTAGCCCTGATTCCGCTGGTGGTTGGTGACGACGGCACCGTGCTCGACCTGGCGCGGCCCGAGCACGACGGCGTCGTCGTCGTGGCGTTCGGCAGCGGCAACATGCCGCCGGGAGCGGTGCCGGCGGTGCGCCGCTGGATCGAGGACGGGAAGCCCGTGGTGCTCGCCAGCCGGTGCCCGCTGGGCGAGGTGACGCCGGTCTACGCGTTCGAGGGCGGCGGGGCCCGCACCGTGGCCATGGGCGCCGTCCCCGCGGGCCCGCGTACGCCGTCGCAGGCGCGAATGGAGCTGACGCTGGCGCTCTCGGCCGGCGTCGCCTACGGCCGGCGATGAGCGCGCCCCCCGCCGTCACCATCCCGGAGGAGGTGCTCGAGATCGCAAGTACCCTCGAGGCAGCGGGCCACGAGGCCTGGTGTGTGGGCGGTGCGCTGCGTGACGCGTTGCTGGGCCATCCCCACTCCGACTACGACTTCGCGACCTCCGCGACCCCCGCGCAGGTGACGGCGCTGTTCCGCCGCACCGCGCCGGTCGGCGAGAAATACGGGACGGTGGGCGTGCTCGACCGCCGCCGGGTGGTACACGAGGTGACCACGTTCCGGCGGGACGTCACCACTGACGGCCGCCATGCCGTGGTGGCGTACGGCGTCTCCCTCGAGGACGACCTGGCCCGCCGCGACTTCACGATCAACGCCATCGCCTACCACCCGCTGCGCCACGAGTGGCGCGACCCGTTCGGCGGGCGCGCCGACCTCGAGCGCGGCATCGTCCGCGCGGTGGGCGCGCCGGCCGACCGGTTTCGTGAAGACTATCTCCGCATCCTCCGCGGGATCCGCTTCGCCGCGCGCTTCGGCTTCGCCATCGCTCCCGAGACGCTGGAGCTGATGCGGCGCATGGTCGGGCGGGGCGAGGCCGACGCGCTGGTTCCGGAGCGCGTCTGGCAGGAGGTGTCGCGGGGGCTGATGGAGCGCAGCCCCTCGCGGATGGTGGCCGTGCTGCGGGAATGCGGCGCCCTCGCACGGGCGCTTCCCGAGCTCGATCGCGCCTTCGCCCGCCCGGCGGCATCCGATGGGCTCGCACGCCGGATCGATTGCGCCGCGGCCCGCGGCCTCGCGCTCCCGGTCCGCTACGCGCTGCTGCTGCTCGACCTCGACCCCGAAGCCGCCGCCGGGTTGGGACGCCGCATCAACGCACCCGCCGACTGCCGCGAGCTAGCGACGGCGGCCGCCCGCGAGCGCGCGCCCCTTGCCGCTCGCGACCTGGATGCGCAGGGCACCCTCGAACTCCTCGAGCGCTGCGACGGATTC
>JANMPI010000435.1:0-5349 GCA_031369785.1 Acidobacteriota bacterium | reverse complement strand
GTCGCGCGACCAGGTCCGCTCCATGCTCGCGGACAGCCTGAAGGCGGTGCTCTGCCAGCACCTCATCCCGCGCAAGGACGGCACCGGCCGCGTCCTCGCCGCCGAGGTGCTGCTGAACAACGACGCGGTCTCGAACCTCATCCGCAAGGGCAAGGCCTACCAGATCCAGTCCGTGATCGCGACCGCCCGCGAGCAGGGGATGCAGGCCATGGACACCGAGCTCCACCGTCTGGTGCGCGAGGACGTCATCTCCGCCGAGGAGGCGTACATGCGCGCGGCGGCCAAGAAGGACTTCGAGCTGGCGAAAGCCTAGGCATGGCCCGCATCGATTCGTTCCTGCGCCTCGTCGTCGAGCAAGGCGCTTCCGACCTCCACCTCGGGGCGGGCGCGCCGCCCACCGTCCGCCTGAACGGCGAGCTGGTGCCGCTCCCCTTCCGCGCCCTCTCCGACCTCGAGGCGCGACGCCTGATCCTCGAGATCCTGACCGACGCGCAGCGCGAGGCGGTGGAGACGGACAAGGACCTGGACGTCGTCTACGACGTGGAGGACAAGGGCCGCTTCCGCGGCAACGTCTTCTTCCACAAGCAGGGCATCGGCTCCGTCTTCCGGGTGATCCCGCGGAAGATCCCCACCCTCGAGGAGCTGAATCTGCCGAGCGCGGTGCGCAACTTCACCCGCCTCGCCAACGGCCTCGTCCTCGTCACCGGGCCCACCGGGTCGGGCAAGACGACGACGCTGGCCGCCATCATCCACGAGATCAACCGCTTCCATCAGCGGCACATCATCACCATCGAGGACCCGATCGAGTTCATCCACGAGCCGATCCGGAGCCTGGTGACGCATCGCGAGGTGGGCGCCCACGCGGCTACTTTCGCGGGCGCCCTCCGCGCGGCCCTGCGCGAGGCGCCGGACGTGCTCGTGGTGGGCGAGCTGCGCGACGAGGACAGCGTGGCGCTCGCCCTCTCCGCCGCCGAGACGGGCGTGCTCGTATTCGCCACCATGCACACCAACTCGGCCGCGAAGTCCGTCCACCGCCTGATCGATCTCGTGCCCGACTCGGCCCAGGACCACATGCGCGGGATGATCTCGGTGCTGCTGCGCGGCGTGGTCGCCCAGCGCCTGTGCCTCCGCCGCGGCGGGGAGGGGCGAATCGCCGCGGTGGAGGTGCTGATCCACGATTTCGCGGTGGCGAACATGATCCGCGACGACAAGCTGCACCAGCTGGAAGCCATGCTGCAGACGGCCAGCCCGGAGACGAGCGGGATGCAGAGCCTCGACCGCTGCTTGCTGTCCTACGTGAAGGCGTTCCTCGTCGATCCCGCGGAGGCGCTCAAGGTCGCGAACAACCCGGAGCTCCTCGCCCTGGCCCTCGCCGATCTCCCCCGCGAGCTCGACTGACCGTGGCGGAGCCCATCGACCCGCAAGCCCTCGAGAACGCATCGCGCCTGGAGCACGGCGGGCGCGCGGCGGCGGCGGCGCGGGCCTACCTCGAAGCGGGCGCGGTCCAGGAAGCGGCCCGCGTGCTGCGCGGGCTCGGGCGCCCGGAGGAATCCGCGCGCGTCCTGGCGGACGCCGGGCACTTCGTGGAGGCCGCGCGCGTCCTCTCCGAATCCGGCGATCGCGCGGGAGCGCTCGACCGCCTGGTGCGCATGCCGGTGCGGGACCCGCGGTATCGCGAGGGAGCGCGGGAGGCGGTGCGGCTCGCGATCCTCGCCGGCGCCGTCGGCGTCCGCTTCGAGCAGTTCGTGGGGCCGTTCATCGACGGCGGCCTGCAGGAAAAAGAGGACGGCCCCGCCTTCGCGGCCCTCGGAGAGCTGTACCTCCGCCTCGGCATGCCGGAGAACGCGGAGGAGGTCTTCGGCAAGCTCCTCGAGCACGATCCGAGGAACGCCGCCGCGGCCGCGCGCCTGGCCGCGCTCCGGGACGACACGGTGACCTCCGACCGCTCGCTCGCGGGCCTGCTCGGCGAGGACGAGCGGTTCCGCCGCGTGGGGAGCGGCGGCGGAGCGCGGCGCGACACCCCGACGATGGTCTCGGCGAATCCGGGCATCCCGCCGGGCGGAAAGACGCCTCCCGCCGGCCGCCCGGGCGCGGCGGGCGCCGCCTTCGCCCCCGGCGACCTGATCGCCGAGCGCTACCGGATCGAGGCGGAGATCGGCCGCGGGGGGATGGCCACCGTCTACCAGGCCCAGGACCTCGAGCTCTCGGAGAGCGTCGCGCTCAAGGTCTTCCGCCCGATGCCCCAGGATGACGAGGGGATCGCGCGCTTCCGCCAGGAGCTGAAGGTCTCCCGCCGCCTCATCCACCCGAACATCACGCGTCTCTACGACATCGGCGTCTACGAGGGATCGCGCTACATCAGCATGGAGCTGCTCCTCGGGCACAGCCTGGAGCGGCTCTGCGGGACGAAGTGGCCGGCCCGCCGCGGGATCGACTGCCTGCTGCAGGTGTGCTTCGGCCTTTCCGCCGCCCACACCCAGGGCGTCATCCACCGCGACATCAAGCCCGGGAACCTGTTCCTCACCCGCGAGGGCATCGCGAAGATCATGGACTTCGGGATCGCGCGCGAGCGCGCGGTGCCGGGGGTCACCCAGGCCGGCATGATCGTCGGCACCCCGGAGTACCTGTCTCCCGAGCAGATCAGCGGAGCCGATGCCGGGGACGTGAGCGACCTGTACGCGCTCGGTGTCGTGGCCTACGAGATGTTCACCGGCCGGAAGCCCTTCGCGCACGACGACCTCGTCCCGCTGCTGCAGATGCACCTCGTGATGCCGCCGGCGCCGCCGCGGCAGTACGCGCCGCAGCTTCCGGCGAACCTCGAGGCCGTGATCCTGACCCTCCTGCGCAAGGACCCCCACGAGCGCTACCCGAGCGCGCGCGCGACCGCGGAGGCGCTGGCCGCGATCCGCGAGTCTGCCCGGCCCTAGGTGCCCGTCCCGCGACCGGGTGGGATCCGACGCCTGTCGTATACTGCGACGGCGATGACGGCTTCCCCTCCCGATGTTCATCCCTGGTTCCTGGTGGGGATGCTGCATCGACAGGGCCGCATGTCGATGATCGAGCTCCGGCCGCTCCCCTTCCGCGTCGGACGCCGCCCTTCCCCGATGCTGACGCTGCTGTCGGATTCCGTGTCCACGGAGCACGCGGAGTTCTATCTCGCCGGCGAAGCGCTCCGCGTGCGCGATCTCGGCAGCACCAACGGCACGTTCGTGAACCGCCGCCGCGTCGAGGACAGCGCGGTGGGCGACGGCGACGTGGTGCATTTCGCGGACATGCAGTTCCAGGTGGTGGCGGGCGCGGTCCCGGTGAGCCCGCGCACGGCGGTCTTCCACGGCCTGCCGTCGCCGCAGCCGCTCCTCAGCGACATGCATGCCCTCCGGGAGATGCTGCGGACGGGCGCGGTGAGCGTGATGTTCCAGCCCATCGTCGAGCTGCCGAGCGGGCGCGTCGTCGGCCACGAGGCGCTCGGCCGCGGAAAGTACCCGGGCCTTCCGGAGAACCCGACCGAGCTCTTCCGCACCGCGGCCATGCTCGGCGTGGAGACGGAGCTCTCCCGCCTGTTCCGCCGCAAGGTGGTGGAGACGCTGGGGGGACGGACGGAGCGCCCGGTCGTCTTCGTGAACACGCACCCGGTGGAGCTGTCGCAGGCCGGCCTGGTCGAGTCCCTCGAGGACCTGCCGCGGGGCGCGCCGCACGTCCAGTTCACGGTGGAAATCCACGAGGGGGCGATCGTGAACGTGGCCGCCCTCGTCGAGCTGAAGGCCGCCCTGCGCGACCGCGGGATGCGCATCGCCTACGACGACTTCGGCGCCGGGCAGGCGCGCCTGCTCGAGCTCGGGGAGGCGCCTCCGGACCTGCTCAAGTTCGACATCCGCTTCGTGCGCGGCGTGAACGACGCCCCGCCTTCGAAGCGGCGGCTGCTGAAGTCGCTGGTCCAGATCACCCGCGACCTCGGGGCGGAGCCGGTGGCGGAAGGCGTGGAGACGGCGGAGGAAGCCGCGGCCTGCGCCGACATCGGCTTCACCCACGCACAGGGCTATTACTTCGGCGTGCCGAAGGACCTCGAAGCGCCGGCTTCCTGATCGCGGGCGCCCTCAGGGGCGAAGGAACGATTCCCGCGCGAGGGTCGCCCGCTCGACCCGCGGCCACACGATGGAGTGCCCGATTCCCGGTCCGTCCGGCACCGCGATCGTTCCCTCCGCGCTGACCGTCACCGGCGGGTCGACGAGGTCCTCCGCGAAGTAGCGCGCGCTGGCCGAGGTGTCGCCGGGGAGCGTGAAGCCGGGCAACGTCTGCAGATGGACGTTGGCCAGCCGGCCGATGCCGGACTCCAGCATCCCGCCGCACCACACCGGGATCCCGCGGGCGCGGCAGAGATCGTGGACGGCAAGGCTCGAAGTGAAGCCGCCGACGCGGCCGGCCTTGATGTTCACGATGCGGCAGGAGCCGAGGTCGATGGCGTGGCGCGCTTCGTCCGCGGAGCGGATCGATTCGTCGAGGCAGATCGGGGTGCGGATCGCGCGCTGCAGCACGGCGTGGTCGACCACGTCGTCCCAGGCCAGGGGCTGCTCGATCATCAGCAATGAATGGCGGTCGAGGGCCTCGAAGACGCCGATGTCGTCGAGGGTGTACGCGGAGTTCGCGTCGACCATCAGCGGAACGTCCGCGAAGCGCGCGCGCACCGACGCCACCGACGCCGTGTCGCGCCCGGGCTTGATCTTGATCTTGATGCGCCGGTACCCGGCCGCCGCCTCCCGCGCGACGCGATCGACGAGCGCGGCGTCATCGCGCTGGAGGCCGATGGAGACGCCGGCCGCGATCGTCCCTCCTCGCCCGCCGAGCAGGGCGTAGAGCGGCTTGCCCTCGCGGCGCGCGGCGAGATCCCACACCGCCATCTCCAGCGACGCCTTGGCCATCTGGTGGCCGCGCACGCGCGCGAGGGCGGGCCACACCTCGCGCGGATGGCCGATGTCCAGGCCGAGGGCCAGCGGGATCACGAAGTCCCGCAGGACGTGGAGGACGGTGTCGTTGGTTTCCGGCAGGTAGTACGGATCGGCGTCGGCGACGCACTCGCCATGGCCGGTCACGCCATCGGCGGACACCGACACGAGGAGGAATTCCTTCTCCGTCGTGCGGCCGAAGGAGGTCTCGAACGGATGGAGGAGCGGGAGGCGCAGGCGGCGCACCTCCACCCGGTCGATCTTCAACGCTAGGCCGGGGGGACGAGCGGAAGCTCGAAGAAGAACTGGCTGCCTTCGCCGGGGGTGCTCTCGGCCCAGATCTTCCCGCCGTGCGCCTCGACGATGTAGCGCGAGATGTAGAGGCCGAGGCCGAGCCCCCGCCGGTCGT